>CAKMNX010000001.1 GCA_927910745.1 uncultured Candidatus Saccharibacteria bacterium
CTCACCTTGGGGCGCAGCGCCTCCCAGTCGAGGCGGCGAGTCGTGTTAATTGCTACTGCCTCACCCCGCTGCGCGCCAAGCCGGTCGATCGTGTCGATAGGCAATTCCCCTTTGCTCCAGCCACTGCCCGCAAAGTTGGGGTAGCTACCGCGCGTCACCGCTAGCTCGGCCGACTCGTCGATGGCGTAGTAGCTAATAAACTCCGCCAGCTGATCAATCAGCTCGTACGCCGCCTCAGATTCATAGCTCAGCTCGAGCTTTTCTAGCACATCGGCAAGACCCATAAAGCCCAGGCCAATCGCCCGGTTTTGCAGGTTGCTATTCATCGCCTCTGGGATGGGTGTTGTGGTAATGTCTACAAGGTTATCAAGCTGCCGCGTGGCCGAGCGCGTCGCCTGCTCGAGCCGTGGCCAATCCCACGTCTTGGTCGCGTCATCCAGGAAGGCGCTGAGGTTAATACTCACTAGATTGCACACCGCAATATTGTGCTCGTCTTGCGGCAAAGTAATCTCTGTACAGAGGTTGCTGAGATGAATAGTCCCAGTGTTATTGTTAAGCGCCCGGAGGTTAATAGCGTCCTTCCAGGTGAGCCATGGGTGGCCGGTCGCCTGCAGGCTACTCAGAATTCTGTGGAATTGTTGGCGCGCAGGCAGCTTGTCGTAAGCGCGCAGCTTGCCTGCTTCGGCCTGGGTAATGTAATAGGCATACCGCTTGGCAAAGGCTGCGCCATACAGCTCGCTCAGGTCACTCACCTCAGCCGGGTCGAAGAGATACCAATCTTCATCCGCCTGCACCCGGCGCATAAATTCATCGCTAATAAACACGGCTGTGTCGAGGTAGCGTGTCCGCAAATACGGGTCGCCCGAGTTCGAGCGCAGATCGATGAATTCTCTAAAATCGATGTGCCAGTTCTCCATATACACCGCTGCCGCGCCCATCTTTTTGCCCTTGCGCGAGACGGCAAACAGCGCTGTATCGACCATCTTCATAAAGGGGATTGGCCCGGTGCTTGTTGTGTTGGTCGTCTTGACTGGGCTACCTGCCGCCCGCAGCTTCGTAAAACTGACACCGATACCGCCTGTCCCTTTGGCAATCCACATCGTATCGCGCACACTCTTGGCAATCGACTCCATATCATCCTGCACTTCCATGACGAAGCAATTGCTTAGCTGCGGGAACAACCCGCCAGCATTAACGCGAGTGCTCCCGCCCGGGCTGTATTCGAGATTAGCCATGTGCTGGTAAAACTCAATGGCTGCCTCAGTAGGGTGTTCCTCATTGTAGCTCAGACCCATGGCAATGCGCATAGTAGTAAACTGCGGCACTTCGAGCGGCTCACCGTTTTGCTTGCGCAGGGCGTAGCGATTGCGGTTGGTCACCACGCCAAGATATTTGCTGAGTGTATCTTTACTCGGGTCAAGCGCGACAGCCAGGCGCTCGAGGTCAAAGATTGTCTCATCTTGCATACGGGGGTCAAGCAAGCCATCGGTCACTGCCTGGCGAATATAGCGTGGAAAGGCCTCCCTATGACGCTGGCGCAGTTCTTCATCAGTGGTATATACGCCCAGCAAATCGCGGTAGATCGTGCCCAGCAGCAGGCGCGCCGCAATCGTGTCGTAGTCTGGGTCATCCTTAATATTCTGCACCGTCGTCTGGATGAGCGTCTCCTCCAGCTGCTTGGTCGTCATCCCATCAAAGAGCGTCAGCTGCAACTCGCGAGCAATCTGCACGATCTTCTGCAACGGATCAGCCAGCCCCTGGCTTGCCGCCAGCAACGTAGCATTTATCTTGGTTGTGTCAAATGGCTCGGTCGTACCATCACGCTTAGTAATATGAATCGTCATCATCCCTCCCCTTAGGCTCCTTATCATACGGTGCACAAAACCAGCCACCAGGGCACGCCTGGAGCCAAGCTGTATTGTTGTCTCTCCCGTGTTTATGTGTGCTCGCTATATATGTAGCGTCTGGGTCCTACTATAGGCGCCAGATATGGTGCTTGGCAAGGGGTTTTGTGAAAACTACAACCGATTTTGCGAGCGACCTCTGTGGGTGATAGCGCACAAAAACTCAACACTTTAGCATTATCTCACGCTCCACCTCTCCACACTCCCTCCTCCGGAACGCTATAAGGGTCGACACTCCCCGAGTATCGACCTCTTGCGCTGGGCTGCAAACTCGTTATTACAACGAGCTTTCACACTCCATCGGATGAAGTATGGGGAGGTGGAGCTAACGCAGAGAATATCTAGCTTCATTATATTTACATAACAACAAAGCATTATGTACGACCCTTCCCATTTTATCGGAGAGCTAGCTATCTCTTGCTCTCAGAAACCTCCCGGCACTCCTGCCGCAATCGCTCGAGAGGAGCATAATCATCATGGTAGGGCGGCTGGCTAGCGAAGGGAGCTGGCTGATGAGAGGTGTCACCACCGTACGTCGCCACGACATTCGTGTAATCCCAGCCATCTGCCCGCTCATAGCGGAAGCTCCCCTGCCCCAATAGAGCAGCATACGGCGCATCCTGAGCAGCAAACAGTGGCTGGCAGGCTGGCTGGCGACTGGCAATCATATTAACCACCACGCGAGCCTGAGGGCGGAGATGCCGCTTGAGTGCGGTAGCATACTCGTGTGTTGCCAGTGAGGCGGGTACATCGCCGTCGTTGTACACATCAACAAGGACGATATCGTACTGCTCGGTGCTGCGCTCGAGAAAGACGCGCGCATCTTGGAAGATCGGCCGCACATTGGCTGGGTCGCGATAATAAAAATACTGGCGAGCAATCGGCAAGAGCCCTGGATCAATCTCTACCACATCGATCTGGCTCTGCGGATAGCGCTGGGCAAGGAGGCGCGGCACCGTGAAGGTCCCACCGCCCAACACCAAGATGCGCTGCCGCTGCGGGGCCTGTTCTACCGCCTGCATCATCTGGCGCGTATACCAAAATGGCAGCTGCTGCGGCTGCCCAACCACCACACCAGACTGCACACCGGCCGGGCCACTGGCAATCCCGCGGATAATCGCACCATCCTGCCGATGCCATTGCTGGAGTGTGTAGTGCGCCGCCGCGGTATCGATCGTCTGCGCAGCCTGGGCTCGCACCACTGGCGCAACGCGATAGCCCAGCGCCAAGCCAACGCACAGCACACTCACCACCACGCGCCACTGCCAACGCTGGCCTGGCACCACCAGCCAGCTGGCCAGCACGAGCAGACTAATGAGCACCATCAGCACGTCGTGAATCCCCAGCCAGCCAAACAGGAAAAACCCCGCCGCAAAAGTGCCAACGATCCCACCAATCGAATTCACCGCACTCAGTGACGCCACCGACCGCCCCGTTCGCGCCAGCGTCTCAGTCTGCCGCTCCACCAGGTAGGGGCTCACTGCTCCCAGCACCAGGCTGGTCGGAGCAAAAAGGAGGCTTGCCGCCACTGTAGCTTGCAGGCGAATATCGATCGGCAGCTGCGCCACCCACTGCAATATATCGTGGTATTGGCATAGCTCCGTTAGCATTAGCAGCGCCGCACCAAGCAGCAGCCACGCTACATCGCCATCGCGCGAGCGTGCATCGGCCAGCACACCACCCAGCCAATAACCCAGGCTCATCGCCGCAATAATGACACCAATAATGCTCGCCCACACATAGGTCGACGCCCCCACCACTGGCGACATCACCCGCGCCGCCACCAGCTCAAACACCATCACACAAAACCCCGCCACAAATGCAACCACCAAACGCCGATACGGCAGCGGCATTATCAGTCGTTTTAGTTTCATAGGAGTATTGTAGCATGGTGCAAAATGCGACGTGAATGTCCCAATACTCTCGTGTTGAATATTAGAAGCTAAACTTAGCAACAAAAAAGGTATCATAAGAACCTCGTCTTCCCCTGTTAGCTCCACCTCCCCACACTTCATCCGATGGAGTGTGGAAACCGGTCGTAATGACCGGTTTTCAGCCCAACGCAAGAGGTCGACATCCAGCGAATGTCGACCCTTATAGTGTTCCATCGGAGGGAGTATGGGGAGGGGTGAGCGTGAGGAATAGTAAGGTTTTACATTTCTCGGGCTAGCGAAACTTGACACGCCATTCATATATTGATATATATATATTAACTTTTGCTCGAAGTTTGGTTACAAGGGCAAGAGTTGCCCTTTGCTTCGAGCTCACTTTCTGGGAGAGGAGGTGAGAAGGATGGGGATTATCATTATCCTTGTTTGGATAGCCTTTGCTTTTCTGGCCATATTCACAAACCGCGACGATTAAAAGGGCTTCTAGCCCACCAACATAGCTCACTGAACCATGTCTCAATCTGATCGTAGTGCTATTTATTGCATTCTCGGATTGAGCGATTAATCCGGTTCAGTTTGAGCATGGTTGGTGGGCTATGTGTTTTTGATGCTATATCGCTCCTCTTTACATCGTACCTCGATATGATATGATATTGTTATGGAAGCAACAGATTCTATCATCACCGTCAGCCATTTTTCGATGAAATTTGGCAAGACCAGCGTCATCGACGACCTCAGTTTTGAGGTTAAGCGCGGCGAGACGTTTGGGTTTTTGGGGAGTAACGGCTCGGGCAAGACCACCACGATCCGCTCACTCCTCGGCATTTATCAACCAACCGGTGGCAAGCTACTCATCGATGGCGCGCCATACTCTGTCTCGGGCGACGTCAAGCTTGGCTACCTGCCCGAAGAGCGCGGCCTGTACAAGAAGGAGAGCGTCATCGACACGATGGTCTACTTTGGCCAGCTCAAAGGCCTCAGCCGCAGTGAGGCACGCAGCAAGTCACTTGCCTTCCTCGAGCGGGTTGGCCTGGCGGACAAAGCCAAGACCCGCCTGGACAAGCTCAGTGGTGGCCAGCAGCAAAAGGTTCAGCTCGGCATCACCATCATCAACGACCCAGAACTCATCATTCTCGATGAGCCTACCAAGGGCTTCGACCCCGTCAACCGGCGCTTGCTCATGGAGATCATTGAGGAGCACCAAGCCAAGGGTGCCACAGTCGTGATGATCACCCACCAGATGGACGAAGTTGAGCGCCTGTGCGACCGCATCTTGCTACTCAAAGATGGCGTGGCTCATGCCTATGGCACAGTAGCCGAGGTACGCGCGCAGTTTGGCGGCAAGTCGCTCGACGATATCTTCATCCAGGTCTATAGCCAGCCCAGCAAGGAGGACAACTAACATGCATAACTTATCTACCGTCATCCGGTTCGAGATTACCCGCTCGCTCAAGAAGAAGTCGTTTTGGCTTGCGGCAATCAGCTTCCCGCTGGTGTTTGCCGTGCTCTTTGGGGTTATCTTCCTCTCTAACAAAGCCTCGGCCGATGCTGCTAAGAACCTCGAGAAGCAGGCCTTTAGCTTTGCCGTCACAGATGAGTCCAAGCTCATCAAGCCAGAGCTGCTTGCCGCCACCAAAGCCCAGCCCGTCGCTGCCACGGACAAAGACGCTACCATCAAGCGAGTCCAAGAAGGTACGCTCGACGCCTACATCTACTACCCCAAAGACATCGCTAAGGAGCGGGTGGAAGTCTATGGCAAAGACGTGGGGCTCTTCGACAACGGCCGCTATGGCAGCATTGCCACCAGCCTGCTTTCTAACTCTGTCCAATCAGAGGTCAGCCCAGCGGTGCGCATGGTCATCCAAGACAAGGTCAATACCAAGAATACCGTCTACAAAAATGGCAAAGAATACAACGCCATCAACGAGATGATCCTGCCTGGGCTCTTCTTGGTGCTATTCTACTTCCTCATTAGCTTCTTTGGCAACCAAATGCTCACCAGCACAACAGAAGAAAAGGAAAACCGCGTCATCGAGATGATCCTCACCACGGTGCACGCTCGCACGCTCATCATTGGCAAGATTATTTCGCTCATCGTCCTGGCGTTTATTCAGGGGTTGCTCGTTATTTTGCCAGTGCTCATTGCCTACATCTTCTTCAAAGATCAGCTGCAGCTGCCCGATGTCGACCTCTCGCACATTGCAGTCGACCCCGTGCGGATTGGGATAGGCTTCCTTGCCTTTGCCGCGAGCTTCCTCTTCTTCACCGGAATGCTGGTGGCAATCGGCGCTGCTGTGCCAACCGCCAAGGAAGCGGGGAGCTTCTTTGCTACCATCATGATCCTGCTCTTTGCGCCGCTCTATGCCGCCGCTATGCTCGTCTCCACACCAGACGCGCTGCCAAGCAAGATCATCACCTACTTCCCCCTCACCTCGCCTATTCCACTCATGCTGCGCAACGCGATTGGCAACCTCAGTGCGATGGACGCTGCCATTAGCATTAGCATCTTGACCGTCTGTGCCGCCATCGCCATCATGATGGGCGTGCGCCTCTTCCGCTTTGGTGCACTCGAGTACAGCCGCAAGCTCAGCCTGCGCGAGATCTTTACCCGCAAGTAGCAGCACATCGTGCTAACCTGCTATAGCAAGAAGCCAGTCCACCACTTCTGTCTCTTGCTTTATAACCCACCGCTTGGTCGGTGGGTTTTGGGTGTGGAGGGTAAGAGTATTAGATTCTATATTGAGCCACCACACCTCATCTAAGTAATAATGATAGGGGGTAATAGTTAGAGGCCGCAGATTATATTACCTTGACAAACTATGTCATTAGCTCGTAATATATGGGCATAGCACACAATAACTTCTCGTAATCACAAGGAGAAAACAATGCCTGGCATAAGAACGAATGCAGCACCACATGAGGCCTACCCCGCTGACCTCGCAACCGAGCTGCCCACATCAACCCTCGCCGATACCAAACACACCAGAGGCGATGACAGCCCAACTGTTATCTTCCCTACCGCCCGGACGACAAGCTACTCATATACTCCACCAACCGCCCGCTTCGTGACACCAGCAAGCCCAGAGGCTGCAGTTAACGAATCAGGTCAACCAGATCAGGGGATAATCAATCAAGCACACATCAAGTCTCTTCTTGATCGAGCAGGAGAATCATCACGGCTCGGCACATTTGAAAGAGCGCTTGGAACTGGTGTCCTTATTGGTAGTCTTGGGGCAGTTGCCCTAGCAGGAATCAGGCTATCTACCGGCTATGGTGCACGTTGGGAGCCAGATGAGTCATCGTCAATTTTTTCACATATTACAGTAGTTACACCAAATGAAGCAGGGATAGTCGATCCGACGGATGTTGCCAACCTCGAGTCACAACGATACCAAGATTCATTCGACCAAGCCATGAAAGGCGCCACTGGAGTAGCCATCGGTGGCGCGATGGTTGCTGCAGGCTTCTGTGCCGATAGAAAATCTCGGCGTTACCTAGAAAGAGCCCAAAAGCACAGAAAGAGGCCTAGCCCTCACTAATGCAGTCATCCAGCACTCCGTATACTCTGCGGAGTGTTTTATATATTCTACCCCTGCGGCCGCTCCGCATACCGCTCATACACAGCGCGGTTGGCGGCGTTGGTGTTGCGGCGGAGCTCTGGGGTGTTGAGGATGCGGTAAGCATCGTGGCGGAGGGCCTGGTGACGCTCAGCATAAGCTTCGTCGAAGGTTGGCTCGATGGCAGCCCGCTTCTCGGGCGAGAGGGTGCGAAGATACGAGTCTTTGATCTGCTGGTAGTCGGGCAAGTCGGGGATGCTATAGATCAGCTCTAGCGCGCCATCATTTGCCCCTGCGAAGTTCTCTGCCTTGAGCCGCCCCTCAAAGACCTGGCGCAGTGAGTGCATCTTCTCGGCAGCCGCACCATTGTATTCGCCGCGCAAGATCGCATCGTACGTCACGTCATTCACAAATGGCACCGCACCCGCCACCCCGGAGGCCACTGCCTCAGCCGAGACAGTCGCGCGAGCATCGTAGTTGTACCCCTGACGCACCTGCACCGTGCCATCGTCTGCCACGTATTCGATCTCGCGGCCAGTCTCGCGGATAATCTCGCGCTTTTGGCCAGCCGAGCCGGCGCGGAATTGGTGCTCAATAGCCGCCTCCTTGACGTACTCATTATCTGCCCGGAAGGTGTGCTGGTTGCCACTGGCATCGGTGAGGGTAATGGCAGTATCGCCCGTAGCAGCCATAGCTTGCCATTGGCTGCTATTGAGCTTAAAGTGGCGCATCAGCTGGTCTTCGGCCGCAACATGCTCGCCAAACTCCTTGCGCAGCCGCGCCGTCTGGCCTGCCACCATCAAGTTCTTATGCCCCACCCCTGTGGCGTAATCTTGCAGCGTCTGGCCATCGACCATTCGGCGGCGCAGAGCAACACCATCGCCATCGCGCAGCACCACACCATCGGCATTGGCCACTGCCCCATCGGCGAGGAGCTCACGGTTGATCTTCGCCCGTACTTCGCGCTGCGCCATCGCACTGCGGATCTCCGTTAGCGCACCCACTTCGGCTGCCGCATAGGCGCGCCGCCCCAGGCCATGGCTCAAGCCAGCCGGTGTCTCACCGCCAAGCTTCAGCTCATCGTAGAGTGTATCCAGCTTGTGGGCAGCATTCTTGGCCTCATCAGAGGTGAGCTGGGTATTGAGCGCTCGCTGCTTGAGCTCATCATCGTGCAAGAGACGTGCGTTCCAGGCTCGGTCGCGCCGCGCTGCTCCTTCTTTGCTACGCAGGTCGGTGTAGCGGTTGTATTCATCGTTACTCCGCCCCACCGCCGATAAGTCGGCCATTGTTTCAAAGCGTTTGGTATAAGCATCGGTTCGCTGCTGAATAGCGCGTTTCTTCAGGGCCCGGCGCCGCGCTGCATTACCCAGCCAGTTGCGCTGCGCATCACCAGCCAGCACGCGCGACTTGCGCAGGTCTGCCCGCTGCTGTGCCCAGGTTCGCGTCCGGTCAACAATGCCACGCCGCGGATCATTCATAATCGCACCCAGCCGCCCTAGCAGCGAGCCACTCATCCGCACCACAAAGGGCGTCAGCACCAGCGGCACCACCTGCACTGCCAAGCCAAGGATGATGAGGTTAAGGTTATTCGCATCCTTGCCATTGGTCAAGATAGCCACCCCCGCCAGGCGCGACCCACCAAACAATATCGACATCAGCGGAAACATCAGCATCATCGTCATAAAGAGATCCTTCCACTTATCAAAATACTTCTCTGTACTAGGCAGTACATGTAATAAGAAGGCAAAGGGCGAGACAATGACAAGAATGGTGATGAGCGCCTGGCGCGCCGCAATAATCACCGCAGCGATGATAACCGCCAGCAGGACACCCACCAACAGCGGAATAGCCATCGCCAGTGCCCCATCGGTCGCGCCCACCAATGCACTCACTCCCACCACTGCACCCACCGCACCAGCGCTACCTGTCAGCAGAGCACTCATGACATTAGGCCACGTGATTTTGTTAAGCGTATTATAATCCGCCCCGTTAACCGTCGAGGCAATATTGACAAACAGCTGCTGTAGCTGAAAGCCCAGTATGTTCGAAATATCAATCGCTGCCGCACACAGCCAAAACGACATATTAACGACGATAATTGACACGACAAGGCGCGGAAACATCTTCTTGATGCCATAATTGCTAATACCAACACTGGTAACTTGTGAATAAATTACGATGAGCGAGACGATGATAAAGGCGATATTGGCCAAGTCGCGCATGATCGCCCAAAAGCGAAAGAGTGTGCCATCACTACCAGATTGCAGCGGCTGCACCGCCAAGTACTGCGCCACCTGCTGGTACAGCTGGTCGGTGATCCACGCCATGAAGTTACTCACTGGGCAGACGATCCAGCCAATGCTACCCAGCGCTGTGCCACTACAGCTGGTCGTGGCGCCATCGTCTTTATCTGTTTGCTCGGCGGATTTGTCTTGGGGCTGGTTATCACCTTGATTATTGTTCTTGTCGTTTCCTGCCACCTGGCCGTTTTGGTTATTACCGTTGTTTTGAGCGTTTTGTCCTGCCTGGGCGTCATTATTTTGGTTGTTTTGTAGCGCGGCTTCCTGTTGCCCCGAGATAGTAATAGCGCTCGCATCACCCAGCTTGTTATATATATTCGGCTCGACGAAAGCATACTCCACGTACGTCGCTTCTTTTGCACGCAGCGGATCAGTGCCATTGGGAAAAATAATGGTCTGGCGTCGATCTGATGCCGGCGTATATTCGTAGAGGTGTACACCAGTGGGCAGACCACGCGCCGTTAGCTCTTCGTTGCTAACCTGATGTGACTTGAATGTGTTATTACGAAAGACGAGATCCTCACCTTGGCGCTGCGCCGTCTCGGCAGCATGGACTGGCACAGGAGTAGCGAGCGCGAGCCCGAACAGTGCCGCCACCAGTAGTGCCAGCCACCCCGTATATTGCCGCAGACAACCCCTCGCCCGCGCAACCACTCGCCACGCTCTGTTCATGTCTTGTTCGACATTAGCATAATATCGCACAGTGGTCAAGTTTTTGCTGCCTGCATATCAAACCGTATCTACTCCGCACCCCCTCTGGCGTTATACGGGCTACTATTGGCGGATGGCCACACCCCTCCCCTGCGCAGAGCTAAAATAACATCACTATTTATCTCATTTCTCACAAAGCAACCCAAGCAAAAGCGAACTAACCCAGAAAATATCGACCTTGTAACCCAAATTATGCGCCACGATGCCAATGTCACCATTCAACCCTTCGCTCCTACTCTGTTCGCACCCCACCCCAGTCTTTACAACACCGCTCATATCGTATACACTACAGCGTAGGAATAGTATCATGAAATATAAGCGATTGATCTTGGGCTTCGGTGTAATGCTGGCGATGTTTGCCGGTAGTGTTGCTGCGCCAGTGCAGGTGATGGCAACCCCCGGAAGTGGGTGTAATGTATTAGACTTTGACAAAGTACGATGCGTTTCCAACAAAGACGACGATAAGCTTGGCCAGGAAAATATTATCAACACCTTGAAAGGTATTTTAAAGCTGCTAACCATTGGTGTTGGTATTGCTGCAGTAGGTGGTCTAACATATGCTGGAATCCTCTATTCAAGTGCAAGTGGTGATGTACAACAGACCGCAAAAGCGAAGAGTATTATCACAAATGTTGTTGTTGGTATCTTAGCTTTTGCCGTAATGAGTATTGTTATTAATTTCCTCGTGCCAGGAGGTGTTATTACATCATGAAAAAGCATGTTATGGCCTATGCCTTTATGGTTATTGCAGGTCTATCTATTATTGCTCCACCCTCTCCAGCACAAGCTGCAGCGCCCTGCTCTCCACCAAATTTTCTTGGTATACCAGCTTGGTATCGTGGCCTCCAGGACAAGAGCGATTGCGCAAATATAAAGAAAGTAGGCGTAGAAACCTATTTTCTCACTATCGGACTAAACGTACTGCAGGGGGCAATGGTTGTTGTTGCTTATGTCACAGTCGGGTTTATTATCAAGGGCGGGTACATGTATATAGTTAGTGCTGGAAATCCAGAATCAATGGCAAAAGCAAAAAACACCATTAGGGACGCTTTAATTGGACTCGTCATTGCAATATCTGCAGCAGCAATCGTTAATATGGTGGCAGGAGTTATTTAATGTTTACACATTTTTTGCAACAACAGATAAACTCCGTGAGATTAGAGCATCAGAAATAGGCTATCACAGCAGTGCTCATAACAGTTCTATCATAAAAGATATTCTCAATGTAGCCTATATGTGGGGTGGTATTATTGCAGTTATAGCCATCATTATTGCAGGGTTTATGTATGCTACTTCCCAAGATGATCCTAACCAAATTCGAAGAGCAAAAAATGCCTTATTAGCTGCCTGTGTCGGCCTGGCTGTTATTCTTCTTGCTTTTGTTATCACTAACACTGTTATAAACGGAGTTCTTGGTACATGATTCAACTTCAAAAAAGAACTGTATTTATTTACCTCGGTACTGTGTTATGTGTATGTTTTAGCTCTATAGCATCAAGCACAGTTCTGCTGTCAGCACCATCGTACGCACACGTTAATGTCACCCAGCCGCTCCATGGTAATGAGGCATGTAAAAATGCTACTGATAATGATGGAGAAGATGGCTGTAAAGTTGCAACTTCAAGCGGTGCTGGTGTCACCCCTGAATCAATTGCTAAAAACGGTATTAATACTGCTCTCATCATTCTTGGTTCTGTGTCGGTCCTCATGATTGTCTATGCCGGTTTTCGTTTTAGCCTAGCAGGAGGCGACCCTCAGACAGTAAAAGCTGCTCGTAATACAATTCTCTATGCAGTTGCAGGACTAGTGATCGCTATCATGTCATATAGTGTTGTTAACTGGATAACCGATAATCTTTTAAAAATTTAACTAAGGAGATCATATGAATATCGTAGCAAAAACAATTTTCGGTGCTGGAGTTTGTTCAGCTCTATTTGTTGGTTTTATCGCCCCTTCTGTGAGTGCCCTCACACCACTGCATACTTTTGCGGATACTACTGCGCAAAGCAAGGTTAAGGATGGTATCACCAAGGCGGGCGGTAACGAGAATAGGATTGATGTTGGTACGGCTATTAAGAGTATTATTAATATGATGCTCTTTGTCCTCGGTGCAGTCGCCGTCATCATGATCGTGATCGGTGGTATTCGCTACACTACATCCAATGGCGACTCAAACGGCATCCAGGGTGCCAAAAATACTATTCTCTACGCTATTGTTGGCCTTGTTGTAGCTATTCTCGCCTATGCCATGGTCAATTTCGTCGTTGATAACCTCGTGAGTGGCGGCAGCCAATCCACCCCTACCGCCAATTATACGTACGTCTAGTATGGCTCTCATGCCCACTCCGCTTGCATTCTGCAATAAAATAGGCTCTTTTTCGGTGATTTTCTCCGTTAGCTCTTAACATTTTGGCAAATTTTTGGTATATATAGATAGTACAGGTAGTACAAGATGGTACTAATGCCAATAGAAAGGATATGACAATGAAAATCAATATCAAAAAAGCTATGCTTACACTCCTCGCTGTGCCAGTGTTGGCTGCAGGTGTTGCTGGGCTGGTAGCTCCACACGTTGGCGCAGCAGCTGCATCCGACAACGGTCTTGGCCTCAGGAAGGGAGTTGGCTCTGCTAAGGGGAACGACCAAGTAAGTTGTCTCTTTGGTAGCGAAAAAGAAGGCTGTACTGAGGGTTCAGGTATCTTTCAAATTATCGTCAACGTAATTCTCTTCATCGTTGGTGCAGTCGCTGTTATCATGATCGTGATCGGCGGTGTACGCTACACCGTATCAATGGTGACTCAAATGCCGTACAAGGTGCCAAAAACACCATCATGTACGCCATCGTTGGTCTTGTCGTTGCGATCATCGCATACGCGCTCGTCAACTTCGTCGTCGTCAATATCGGTGCCAACCAAGGGCAATAACACAACCACCTTTCTTCATTGGCTCTCTTATACCACCCTCTCGCAGGGTGGTATTTTTGTTAAGAATATAATTGTTGACGCTCGTGCAAGAAATCTTGTCTATTCTTACTACAGAGATGTCTAATATTAGCCGTCTTTGCGTAGCACTAGCCATACTATTCTACTCTAGCTAAGAAATTCCACCTGCACCTCTAGTCTAGCTCAGAACCTCTCGTAACGAACCATCTACTCTATTATAGCTGTGTTTTTAGTGTTTTCTTGTCTTACTGAACTATTACTCTCCTCCGATAACCTCTTAGAGTGCCGTCTACTAGCCCCAGATTGCCAATATTCACACTCTACTAAACGAAATAAAGAATATATAAGACAAGAATACCATGAAAGACCTTATTCCTAACTACCCACGACACAAAACAACCCCGCATCAGCGGGGTCATCATCTCAAAGCTCATTTTCCCTTCTCTACAGGATCGGGATTTTCTTGGCCTGCTCTTGCTTGACCTTCTCGAAGGTAATGGTCAGCACGCCATCCTTCAGCACAGCAGTCGTCTCATCCTCGCGTACCGTTACAGGCAGCTCCAACGTACGGCTAAATTCACCCCAGTAGCACTCTTGGTTGTGCCATTTGGTAGCCACAGTGTCGTCGCCGCTGCTCAGCGTACCAACGATCGTCAAGAGCCCGTCATTAATCTTCACATCCAGCTCCTCGCGGTTCACCCCAGCAGTGCGGGCCTTTACCACGAGCTGCGTCTCGGTCTCATACACATCGACTGCCAGTTGGCCAGTGTAGTCTTCCTCACTCTGGGCAGGCTCTTCGCCCCACGGCGAAGTTTGGCTCTGCTGGCTCTGGGCAGGCATTGGGTTTGCTTGGGCGTGATTCATTGGCTGGTGAGTTGGCGCAGCTGGTGCGAGCGAGTCATCACCCTCCAAAAATGCTGCCGCAAGCTCATCACCGATCAAAAGATCATCATCTTGACTCCGGGCCATAATTTCCTCCACATACTTTCTTTTGCTAATTCACAATTACCATTTCGACAACAGTCTGGATTTATTATAGCTAATCGATGGCGTATAATCAACCGGAGAGGCCTCATGAGTGTAAAAATCACAATACCGACCTACCTTGCCAACCTCCTCGCTCCGCATACCTGTTGTGGTTGCAGCATCGTTGGGACACTGCTTTGTGATAATTGTAAAAACGACATCATTCGCAACCCGCTCTACCGTTGCCTCGAATGCGGCCAACCTACCCTGTCTGGCCAGTGCCAAACCTGCTCGCTGCCCTATGCGGCTGCCTGGTGTGCTCTGCAGCGTGAGGGTGCGCTAGAGCGACTGATCGACCGCTATAAGTTTGAGCGTGCCCAGACGGCTCAGCACACCCTCGCAGACTTGCTCGACGCCGTCACGCCGCCGCTGCCAGCCGATACCATCATCGTACCCATCCCAACCATTCCGGCACACCAGCGCCAGCGTGGGTATGACCACTGTCGTTTGCTTGCGCAGGCCTTTGCCCGGCTGCGCGGCCTACCCTGCCAGCCAGTCCTTACGCGCGTTCAGCACAGTGTGCAACTGGGGAGTAGCCGTGCTCAGCGCCAGCAGCAAGCCCGCCAAGCATTCGCGTGCTCATACACTCTTTCTTCAGAGGTTACCTATTGCCTTATTGATGATATTTCTACAACGGGAGCAACGATTCGCTATGCCGCACGTCGCCTTCGCACTGCCGGTGCACGGCAGGTTATTGCTGTGGTGGTGGCTCATCAGCCGTTTGGATAACAGGCTATTTTGGCAGTAGCCTCTCTGTAGTGCATCGATGAAAACAACTCTCATCTTTTGCCCTGCTCCATCTCATGCTATAATAAGCGAGACTGGAGAGATGACCGAGTGGTTGAAGGTACCGGTCTTGAAAACCGGCGTAGGTACCCCCTACCGTGGGTTCGAATCCACTCTCTCCGCCATCTCATGCTTACTCGAACCCTCGGTAGCAAGTGTGTTGCCGAGGGTTTTGCTTTATAAAAGTAATGTTGCCCATCACAAATTATAGTTGCAAAACCTCTCACCTCTATTGCATAATTCTATCTTGTTGTATACTATAAATCTAAATAATTAAAAGGCTACTACACAATGTCTACATTTGAACACCCTACTCAGCAACCTCACACTCCAGGAGCAAGCTTCTTTTTGAACCAACCCCCCCCCCAGAAGCAATAGAGCGTGAAAAAACGCAAATAGACGCAGTCTCTGGTATTGGGTCTACGGCGTGCAATTTATGCGAACATCATGGGGTAAATATACAGCCAGAGGCTTTAGATGCCAGCGAAACACCAGTTGCTACATTGGACAGAGCTGACCAAACAGCTATTGATCACGAAGCTGTTGACTCACCGACAAAAGTCGGCGGAATTGCATGGGCTACTCGACAGCTAGCAAAGAAATTGCGAAAACCCGACACTACAGACACTCTCCAGTATTTTATCACTAGCAAATCTGCATCTGACGGTAGCACTATCGAGGTTCCGCTTCCAACTGATTTGTATAAGGAAGTCCAAAGCAAAAGGAACTCTTTCAAAGCGAGCTGAATATTGCGCGCGCAAATCGCTTCACACGAGAAGCTACTTGATTATTTGAATGACTATACTCACGCTAATATAGACACTGGTGAAATGGCGGATAAGCGTGGGGCTATGATTAATCTGCAATTTGAAATTATGGGTACTATTAGAGGACTTGAGGCCAAACTTGTCGAACTACAATACGGAGGATCGTTGTACGTCGTTGACTCTTCTGTAGTGGGTTAGGCTCGGCAAGTTTAGCTCACACCACAGCGCGCACAGATGAGACCATTCTGATACTGTTTCTACAGGATTCTTCTACGTTAAGTATACATTCCAAACAGTCGTCTTTCGCCAATGTTCTATGCTATACTAAACATATGCAGCCATCGCAATTCGATCAGTCATCATCCTCAGATGCCGCCGACCCATCGCGCACCACTCGTGCTGAGACGCAGGCTACTGATGAGCCCAACCCACCGCTCGAGATTCGCCGTGGGCCGAGTGAAGCCAATAGCAATTCATCGCAGGTTTCGCCCTTCCCCGACCCCACCGAGCCGCTCCTCATCTGGCAAGAGCGTGAGGTAAATGACACCACTCGCCCCCGTGGCTGGTATGTGATTTTTGGCGTGGTTGTGGTGGTACTCTTCGCGATTTCAATCTTTTTGTTTAAGTCTTACACCTTCGCACTACTTATTCCTATTATGGCTGTGGCGTTGATCGTCTCGCTGCAGCGGCCAGCTGCCTTGGTAAACTACAGCGCCAGCCACGCCGAGGTGGTGGTAGGCCAGCGTACCTACTCGTACGACACCTTTCGCTCCTTTAGCGTTACTGCCAAGCCCACGCAAAACTGGATCACACTCATCCCACGCAAGCGCTTCGCCATGCCCATCGTCATGTATTTCCCCGAGGATGTAGGCGAGCAACTCGTTGATCTCATCGCCTCTCACCTACCAATGAGCGAGCGCAAACCCGACTTGCTTGAGCGGCTAATTATTTACCTGCGGCTACAGTAGTAGTTTTGGCCGCGGCGTCTTGCCCTTGGCGCACCTCTGTGCTACAATAATAAGCGATCTGGTATCATCCAGTGCACCTTATAGTTTGGTCTGGGCAACATTTGTTTCCCAGGTATGCACTCGTAGCTCAGCTGGATAGAGCGTTGGCTTGCGGAGCCAAAGGTCGTGCGTTCGAATCGCGCCGAGTGTACCATAGAGAATACTAACTCAGTATGTTGTTGCATGCTGAGTTTTTTTATTACACAAGAATAGAATACATATTTGGCAAATACCTAGAGATACTAGACCCACGTCTCATTTTAATTCTTGCCCTTGCAGTATTACGGATCCACCATGCCTATGGCTCAAATCTCAGCCATTCTCATATCGCTTCTCTCGCGTTTACTTCTTAGAATAACTAGACACACCTCCTCATAGGCATGATTTATAGCAGCCATGGGTATAAAATATTGCCTACGATAGAGCGCGCCAGCAACTCGAAGTGCACTCTTTTTCACACCAAAAAGCCGAGCATTTCTGCTCGGCCTTTTGTATACGCTACCAGACTTGGCTGATGGGGAGGAACCTAGTCGATGCGGCGCTTTTCGAGTTTGAGTGTGCCAATGGCGGCGCTATCGGCAGCATTTAGCTTGACGCCAGTGAGGCGAAGCTTCTTGAGGCTGCCAAATGTCGCCAGTTGGCTGCCGTTGGCCAGTGTGGTCTTGCGGCTGTAGTCGTAGAGCGAGAGCGACTCTAGGCTACCCTTGCTGGCTGCGACATCGGCAATGTCCAGCACGAAGCCGTCTTTGCCCGAGAGAGCAACTCGCTTGAGCTGTGCAAGCTTAGCAAGCGGCTTGGTCGAGGCAATTGGGTTGCCCGAGACCATCACAAGCTTGAGGTTTGCCAGGCCAGCGATTGGGTCGAGCGACTCAATCTGGTTAGAATGAGCAGTCAACGAAGTCAGCTTGGTTAGCTTGGCAAGCGGCGCAAGGCTCTTCACCTTGTTGCCGTCGATTGCCAGCCAGTCGAGGTTCGTTGCTGCCTCGAGGCCGGTGAGGTCGGCAACCTTGCGGTCATCCGCTGCGTCACCTGGCAGAATGAGCGACAGGCCAGTCAGCTTTTGCATCTCGCCTGCTGTCACGTCTTGTGTCGCGCTGCGACGGGCGCCAAGGGTCTCAGACAGGCGCTTGTTGATTGCCGCCTTGAGGTGGACGTCTGGGACCGCTACAGTGCTGTTGTCGCTCTTGGTGTCGGCCTCAGCAGTTTGGGCTGCATGAGCAGTGTCAGCTTTACTGGCGCTGCCCATGCCCGGCGCTTTTGGGTTTGCTTGCCCATTGGTCGTTGCGCCGTTGGCATTATTTTGTTGTGGGGTGCTGCTACTCTTGCTGCTGATGTTTGGTTCGCCACCCGTCATGTTGGCATTGACCAGTGCACCACGGTTCACCTTGGTGCCGGCCTTCACGGTTGCACCACTTGGGTCGATTGCCTTCGCCACATCGGCAGGCAGCTCCTTACCACTGTTGGCAGCTGGGCTTCCGGCCTTGATGGTGTAGTTACTCTTGTTGTAGTCGTTGTTGTTCGCAGCTTCGCTGGTGAAGAATGGGTTGGCGCTGCGTGAGCCAGTTTGGTCGAGCGAGTTGCGCTCGAGGCCATCGATCGCCTTGCTGACCCGGCCATCCTTAGCAATGTCGGATGTCTTGTTAAAGAGGACGTCAATTGGTGCATCGGTCTGCGCCAAGTCCCAGGTAAAGACCGTCTTGTCGACATTAGTGTCGTTGCGGTAGTAGACGTTGTAGTCGAGGCCAGCAAACATCTCGTTTGTACCAACCTTTGGCCCGCCAATGTTGGCACCACCCTTGGTGCGGACACCGTATGCCCAGTACGGGCTATCGCCATCCTTGGCAGTTGCGGCACGTGACGAGATGATATTGTTGTACATCTCTGTGCCCGTTGTGTCCCAGCTCAGGCCCTTAGCTTGCGACCAGCTCTCTGGTGCAGTACAGGTGCTGCCTTGGTAGGCGTTACAACCCTTGCTGCGGGTGTCCTCGCGGACGCGGATTGGGTAGGCGGTGCGTGAGATAGAGTTGTTGTAGATCTTCGTCTTGCTACTACCCGACACCAAGATACCAGAGCCCGAACCCTCAATGATGTTCGAGGCGATGATACCAGTGTGTGACACCTCATAGAAGATCGCCATCTGCACATTGGTAAAGTAGTTGTTGACGATGTTGGTGTTGATACATCCTTCGTCACACCAGAAGCCTGGCAGCTGGTGGCGCTTGGCCACAGCGATGTCGGAGTTGGTCGAGCCAGACTTCGAGTAGTCCACCACATTGTTGCGGAAGGTGAAGTTCTCGGCGTGAGTCACCTTCACATCGGCCATGCCACACCACGACGTACAGTAGCTACCATTGGTCTCAAAGCCGGCGGCGTTGTTGTTACTAAAGGTGTTGTTCTCAAATACGGCATTCTCGATGCGGTTTGCGCCAGCACCATTACCCCCGTTGTCGAGGAACTGGCTGTTCTTCACTACACTACCCGATGCTTTATCGAGGAACAACCCCGAGTTCGAGTTCTGCGCCACGATCACATCTTGCACCAGCGAGTTCTTGCCGTTGATGGAGATGGCGATTGGCCCAGCCTTGTCATCCAGCTGTGGATCTTTAAAGCCCCAGGTTTGGTTTGGTGCATATTGCGAAATGTTAATACCCTGTAGCTTGAAGTTCTCGCCTGTTGTGGTAAAGGCGCGGGTGCGCTGCGAGATCTCCGTTGTCCCAGCCGTAGGATCTGAGCCTAGGTAGTAACTGACGGTGTCTTGCCGGCCTGGGTTGAAGTGCCCACCACTACGCGTCGTCTGCGTGGCATCCTCTACGTAGAACTTGCCTGGGCCAACTTCAGCCTTGCTCCCGACCTGCGTCAGTGGCTTATCGTTAATAAAGACCTGCTCTGGGTAGGCAGCCATACCTTCGACTTCTGGCTTGATGTTGGTCGTACAGACGTGGCAGAAGTTCTGGAAGTTGCCAGTGGCCTTCCACATATTGCCTTCGCGCGACCAGTTGGTCACAACGTCGCTACCCTTCAGCCACACCTCAGCGTTGGGTGCTGCCTGCATGGTGACATTCTTCTTCGTCACAAAGAAGTGTGGCTCGCGATAGATACCACTCTTTGCCACCACTGTTCCGCCGTCGCCGATCTTCGTGACGGCGCGGCCAAAGCTCTTGTACGGTGCTGACTCGCTTCCGTTACCCTTGTTGTCATCCCCGTTGGGCGACACCCAGGCTACGTTGGCATTCGGCACAGCGTAATTTGCCTTGATATAATTATAGTTTTTATTCAGACCGGCTGCGTTCACCGAATTGAGGCCATAAAAAAGCCCGCCTATAGCGAGCCCACTCACAGCCACAACCGATGCGATGCGCATGACGATCCCACGTTTTTGACGTCTAATCTTCACTGCTCTTTCCTCCCCTTGTCGGTTGGCGTTAGATTTACGTTACAAAGACTATTCTATCATAATGGCCGCGCTGGTCAATTAACCATAACCCATATAAATACGCGATCATACGATCTACGCCGCACCCAACGCCCATACTTCGCCCCTCTTGCCAGTCTCGCATGTATATCGTACATTTATAGATCATACCCCAGATAGCGCTCTTGACATTTATGATACTTCGCACGTATTGATAGCATTGTATATTTTGCTATGTTCTACACAAATAAAAATATCATTGTAATATCTACAATGATTCGTTTATCTCTCGTTGTGCTGCGTTTTATGTTAAAACTATAGATTGCTAAGCAACCTCAGCATTCATCTCATTTAGCTTCTCATTATTGAGTTATACATACCACTCGGTTGTTTTCGTCACACACACCAAGCCGATAGCCATAACCCAAACAATCCTGGCGGAGGAGGGGAGATTCGAACTCCCGCTACAGGTCTCCCCGTACTAACGATTTAGCAAACCGTCCCCTTCAGCCACTTGGGTACTCCTCCAGCGTGTCGGATTGTGCACCAACGTGCACTGGCTATTGTAGCATAGGTCAGGCGATTGCGCTAGACATTTGTGAGATACAATTTTATCCCTACTTCGCCGCAGTGTCGTGAGCCATATATTTCCTGCACTCCCCTTCCCTTTATCAAGCAATATAAATAAGTAGACTGCCAAGCGCGTCCCACTACCATACCAATTCCTCACGTTGGGCTTCAAGATATCGTCATAATAGCAAGTTTTCAAGACGTCACTGGCAAAAGAGATGAAGGAAGCGAGTCACCGCAGTACCACAAGCTGAGAAATTTCACCGCTTTCCTCTCGACAAAAAAAAACGCCATATCGTATAATTACAAGATAAAAGGAGCTAAGTTTATTATGCTAAAAAAATGTCTACTATCTATCAGTGCTCTTGCCCTCATCGGGGGTGGGATAATTGCTGCTGCACCGCCCAGCGCTGCAATCGGCGGCGTGTCAGATGGTGCCAGCCGCTCACGGGGCAAAGACCAGCCAGCCGACCTCTTTGGTGACGCCGGTATCTTCACACGGGTGAGCAACATCATGCTGTTCCTCGTTGGTGCTATCGCGGTCATTATGATCATCTTCGGTGGTATTCGCTATGTTGTCTCTGGTGGTAATTCATCGCAGGTGCAGGGCGCCAAGAATACGATTATGTACGCCCTCGTTGGTGTTGTGGTGGCGCTGCTCGCCTATGCGGCGGTGAACTTTGTCATCAACACCATCATCCCTGGTGGCAACATCAACACCACGACCAACAGCAGCAACACCGGCGCTTCGACTACCTAGCCGGTGCCGCTTGGCTCTCTTCTCACACAAACACATGCGCACATCATCGCGATGTGCGCTTTTCGTTGTTCTTGATCGAGTTTGCAAAAAACAGAAAGAGAGTAAGCACAGCGTACGAAAGTAATCACATGTTTTTCGTAATAAAAAATCTACAAGCATCATCAGCCTGTAGATTACCAGTATCAGAAATATGGCGGAGAGAGAGGGATTCGAACCCTCGAAGCCTTGCGGCTTACCGCTTTTCGAGAGCGGCCAGTTCAACCACTCCTGCACCTCTCCACGTGGTCTGCTCTCATTATAACAGATGTGATGCCGAACGAAAATATCGCGTAGCGGATATCCTTGAGCTCTTGCCCCACCTTCGCGTATACTAAAGCTATGCAGGATTCTATTTTTACTAAGATTATCAAAGGTGAAATACCAAGCCATACGGTGTATGAAGACGAGCACACGATAGCCTTCCTCGATATCAACCCACTGAGTGATGGTCACGTGCTGGTCGTGCCGAAGCAGCAGATTGACTCGCTGTGGGCGCTCCCCACTGAGGTGTATCAGCACCTCTGGGCGGTAGCACAGCAGATTGCCCACGCAATGGAGGTAGCACTCCAGCCTGAGCGGGTCGGCGTTGTGGTAGAGGGCTTTGATGTGCCACACGCTCATATTCATCTCGTGCCGCTGTATGACCGCGAGGTGCTGCAGCTCCATCATGGCTATCCAACCGACACCAGCGATACTCACCTATCTACCACCGCCCAGCGTCTTGCTACAGCAGTATCTAACAGTAGTGAAGACACCAGCGCATGATCACCATCATCGCTGTTGGCAAGCGGCACGAGCCCTGGCTAGTCGATGGCATAGCACGCTACGAGCAGCGTATGACCCGTGCTTGGCAGTTGCAGTGGAAGCTCCTTCCAGCCAGCCAGCATAGCGGCGATGCGGCACGCCGTGAGGAGTCGCAGCAGATTCTTCGAGTGCTTTCGCCCCAAGCATATGTTGTACTACTAGACGAGCGCGGCACAATGCTCGACTCGCCTACTCTCTCACGCAGCCTGCATCAGCCAATGGCGCAGGGCAAATCACTCGTACTTATCATTGGTGGAGCATACGGTGTGACAGAGGCAGTGATGGAGCGCGCTAACCTGGTGTGGTCGCTGTCTCGCCTGGTGTTTCCACACCAGCTGGTGCGGCTCATCTTGGCCGAGCAGCTCTACCGGGCGCAGCAGATTGCCGCTGGTCATCCGTATCACCATCAATAACTAACCAACAATCGGCAAAAACTGATTATCAAAGGCATGGCGCGTCCCCCGCTGCTTATGTGCCAGATATCTATATTCATCATCGCGCGGTGGCACACTCGGCGTGTGGTGTTGCCCGTGATGCGCTGCCTTATGCCCAAGCGACGTATGATGCGGATGGACGTGTGGGTCGGTTGTTAGCTTATCGGGCTCTGCCGAGCCTTGTAATCCCCGGCTTCGCAGCACGGCAGGCTCGAGCGTGAGAAGCGCAGTGGTTATCTTATCAAATTGCCCATCGTGCAAGAACACCCCCAGTGCAGTCGCCAGGCTAAAGACCGCCACAGCCGCCTGCGCGAGGATGGCTTTGTATGAGGTAGTGTGATGTTTGTGTTTCATTGTGTGTTTTGGATGTGTGATTTTCATTAGTTCTATTTTTGTTCATATTCATGGTAGCAGGATATTTCTTTTCTGTCAAGTATGTTTTGTGTAGATATAGGAATACCCTTCTTTTCTTCATTAACTCTCTCCCCTATTATCTCGCCTGATGAGATATGAAAGCTGTTTGTCGCAGCATATGTATGCTTATATAAATCTATGCGACGAACACTCTAGTATATCTCGTTCGCCACAAGACCTCAGCAAAAACGGGTACGAATAGCTGTGTGATGGGGTGAGATTTTTCAGCTTCAGGTTAATATAGCTCGTCATCACAATAACCCCTTTGTTTGTGCTCGCGCTTCCCTTTTGCCACTAAGTGCCCTTTTGTCATTGAGAATGCAAGAGGTTAAATAAGCATTCTTCATTATCTCTACTTATCAAAAAGGCTACCGTCTCGCATCGACGGTAGCCTTCTCTATTAGCACAAGGTATTAAATTTACAGTACTGCTATTCGATCACCTGCAATTCCTTCACCAGCCGCTCGATCAATGCCTGCTTACTCGCCAGCTGCTGGCGTGATTCTTCCACCAAATGAGCGGGTGCTTGGCTGGTGTAACGTTCGTTTGCTAGGCGTGCCTCCAGCTTGGCGGCGTCATTGCGTGCTGCGACCAAGCGTTTCTCGAGATTCGTCTGGTGCTCATAGAGTGTCTCGTCGCTTACGTCGAGCCAGGCATCGCGACCGCTAGCAGCCAAGCGTAGCCCTCGTACTACATCAGTATGTTTCACCGCCGCTAGGCCAGCCAGGCGCCGCACCAGCTCGGCATTATCCGCTACGAGCGCGTCATCCATATAGAGCATCGTATAGCGCTCATTGCCTGGCAATTCACTCGTTACGTAGCGCGCTTCTGTCACGAGCCGCTTGAGCCGGCCAAACTCAGCCGCTTGCAGCTCATTGTATTTCTCAGCCTGCGGATATCGCGCTGCCGCCAGCAGGTCGTTATGCCAGCTCAAGCTTTGCCAAATCGTCTCCGTTACAAACGGTGCAAATGGGTGAGCCAAGCGCAGGCACGTGTCGAGCACCCACACTAGCATGTCAGCGTGCTGCTCCACCTTAGCTGCCTCAATATACCAATCGGCTACGTCATCCCACACCGTGTGGTAAAGTGTCTCTGCCGCCTCGGCAAAACGATACTGCGCTAGCTGCTGCTCCATCTCTTCCCCTGCCCTGCTCAGCTGGCGGATGATCCAATGATCAGCCATCGATTGCGGCGTCGATACGTGCACCGGCTGCGTATCCCCCACTTGCGCCTCAATGAAGCGAGCAATGTTCCATAATTTATTGCAGAAATTGCGCGCTGCCACGACCTTGCCAGTATTAAAGGCTTGTGGCTGAGCGGCTGAGCGGCTGGCAATAATCCCCATGCGCAGTGCGTCTGAGCCATACTGGCTGATTGCCTCCATTGGGTTGATCACATTACCCTTACTCTTACTCATCTTCTGCCCATGCTCATCCAGCACTAGCCCATGGAGATACACATGACGGAACGGCACCTGCCCTGTGCAGTACAGGCCAAGCATCATCATCCGCGCTACCCAGAAGAAGAGGATGTCCCCCGCCGTCTCCATCACCGCATTGGGGTAGAATTTTGCCAGCGGCCCATCTTGCAAATAGTCGGTGGTGATGAATGGCCACTGCCCACTACTAAACCAAGTATCAAGCGTATCTTCTTCCCGACGATATGTTGTGCCATTTACAACTATTTCTTTTTCGTTGACATTTGTGTTGAAGATCCAGTCATGTGGGTCGGTCGTGCTCTGGAAGGCTGGAATGGGTATGCCCCACGGGATCTGCCGACTAACGTTCCAATCTTTGATCTCGCGCAGGTATTTGATGACCACCTCGCCTTTATTGGCGGGAGTGAAGGTCACATCACCGCGCTTAATAGCAGCAATCGCTGCATCCGCCAATGGCCGCATCGAGATAAACCACTGCTCTTTCACCATCGGCTCAATGACGGTGTCGCACTTGTAGCAATGCCCCACCGAGTGTTCCAACTCTTCCTCGCCACGGCGCAGCTCTTCGCGCTCCAGCGCCTCCAGCACTCGCTGGCGTGCCTCCGCTGTGGTGAGGCCATCAAATGGTGCGGGAACATTCGTCATTCGCCCATCAAAGCCAATCACCTGCTCCACCGGCAGCCCATGCCGCTGCCCCATCTCAAAGTCATTTGGGTCGTGAGCCGGTGTGATCTTAACCGCACCGGTGCCGTACGACGCATCAACATATTCATCAGCAATAATCGGGATCTCGCGCCCTACTAGTGGGAGCAGCGCTTTGGTGCCGATCAACTTCTTGTAGCGCTCATCTGCCGGGTTGACAGCGATGGCGGTATCACCCAGTAGCGTCTCGGGCCGTGTCGTAGCAACGATAATTTCGCCAATATGATCGAGTAGCGGATACGCGATGCGCCACAGCTTAGACTTCTCCGTCTTGTGCACCACCTCAATATCGGCAAAGCTGGTCTGGTGCTTGGTGCAGTAGTTAACGATCCGTTCACCCCGGTAGATCAGCCCGTCCTGCCACAGCTTATTGAAGGTGCCATAGACCGTCTCCACCACCTTAGGGTCAAGCGTAAAGACCATATCTTCCCAGTCCGCCCCAACACCAAGAGCGCGCAGCTGAAGCTCCATATCGCCCCGCTTTTTATCGACAAAGTCCCACACCTGTGCATACAGTTCGTCGCGCGAGTAGTCGAAGCGCGTCTTGCCCTGCTTCTCTAGCTCGCGCTCGTACACCACCCACGTCTCAAAGCCCGCATGGTCTGCCCCTGGGATAAACACCGCGTCGTCGCCCTTCATCCGGTGGTAGCGCACTAAGATATCTTGCAAGGCCGAGCCTAGCGCATGCCCGACGTGCAGGTTGCCATTAGCATTGGGCGGCGGCATCACGATACTGTAGGGTGTGCCCTCCCCTCTTGGTCGAAACACGCCAGCGCTCTCCCACATGGCGTAGATATTTGGCTCGTATTCGTTAGGGTTGTAGGTCTTGGCAAGTTTCATGGCGGTGGCTTCCTTACAGATTATTGATACTTTTCACACGAAAACAGCGCGGTCGATACTTCACGTGAAAAATTTGTGTGCAGCATCTGCCAGGCCGATTTTTTGGTGCAACTTCAGCTACCTAGTATAGCACGTTTGACAGCTCAATGGCAGAGGTAACAGGGGTTAGTGATAAGGCTAAGACGCAGCTTATTAAAATCATATGATTTGCTTCTCGCTTTGCAGATTAGACACTATCGAGTAGTCACTTGTTCTGATAATTTCCCGCTGTGTAGTTTTCACGTGGAAGGTGTGATGTGCGACGGCCTGCAACTAAAGCAATTAAGATTTACTATCTCATCCAGTAGAGCATGGGGGATGGATAGACTTACCAGAAAAACGGTAAAAGTCTTTGCATTACAAATGTCTGCCCACATACCATCATGCTGCATTCGCCAACGCGCTTCATCCAATGTAAAAGGGGTGTGTGAATAATAAATCAGAAATAAAGATAAATTGTGTTTATCATAGTGACAACCAAAATTGAATTACAGTAGGGAAGTGATAGCCCAATTTTTCACCTATACATATCTTCATTTCACGTGAATAATGCGCAATTTCATCAAGCTCTATAGACCCACATCATCATATGGATCTCATATCATCCATCTGAAGTCATGTCTGTAGAGTAGGGCAGAGAAAATAAAAAAGACGCCCAGCTAGAGCGTCTTCTTCTAAGTGATCTCTCTACCAACTACTTATGCGAGCGGCGATACGATGCTTGGCGCAGACTACGCACGTGCTGATACAGTGCTTGGTAGAGGTGATACAACCGGTAACGCAGTGGGTGGAGAGGTTTCTCCCAAGTGCCGATATAGTCCACTGGCGTACCCCCAAACGACTTCTTAAAGTGCGTGAAGCCCGCCCAGGGGTGATCCTTCGGCACATCGTCTGGCGCAATGCCGTAAAAGTCAAAGAATTTATGCCCGGTATCGTGCGCATAGAAGAGGGCAGACACCACGAGTGCTGTAGCTGGGCTGAGGTTACGCTGGGCGGTGTAGGACGCAGCGTGGGCATAGGCCATCGTCGTGCCGTCACTAAAGAATATCAGGCTAGCAACTGGCTTGTCCTCTAGCGTGGCATACATCAGGCCAGCTGCCTTACGTGGGAAGAGTACTTCTGCCATTTGGCGAAAGTAGGCATCACTATGAGGCTGCATGCCAGTGCGCTTGGCAACATCGTGAATCATGTCAAGAAAGATCTCGATATCTGCTGGTTCATAACTGGTATGGAACCGCACTCCTGCCTTCTGATTTTTGCGCCACGTGTAGCGCACCGCTTGTTTGGCATTAGCCAGGATCGCATCGTGATCCATCGTCACATCATTAATAATCGTTCGATCTGGTTGGAGGCTCTTCGCCTTGCGAAAGCCAAGATTTTGCAACTGCTCAAGCCGCGTCGTCCGGGGGTCGACCCGTACGAAGTCTGCACCATATTGCCACCCGGTGGCAATGATATCCTTGAGCGCTGCTTCCTGAGATGCATCGTTATCTGCCTCGGGTCCATAGGGCACATACAACCGATGGTTGAGCCGACCATGCTCGATAATGCCATAATACTGCCACCCTTTGTCTGCCCGCCGCACCGTGTGGCGCTGCTGCGCTTGTTGAAAGGCCTCCCATGCCTCAGTCTGTAAAAAATGTTTCATAACATTAGTATAGCAACTTTGCGGCGGATTTTCACTGATGATTGTTGCAAAAATTCCATGCACGCCACGATGAAATAATGAATATTGGTACAAAGTATTGTTGATCTAGCCTAGGGGTACGCGCACTGTGAAGAGTCTAAGGCTGATACGTCTCGCTAATGAACGTCTCTTCCTCTCACCACTCAAAAATGCTATACTATCGCTATCATTATGCAGCTCAAACCCATCGACCCATCCACTCTCGAACAATTTGTTGCGCAGCACCCGCTAGGGAGCTTCGTTCAGTCGGCCGCTAATGCCAAGCGAGTGGCACAGCTGGGCTGGCAGCCACATTATCTGGGGCTGTTTGCCGAGGGCGGGCGCTTGGTGGCTACCGCTGTGTTGTACGAGTGGCGTACTTTGGGCTATAGCGAGTTTGAATGTTTGCAAGGACCGCTCGTGGATTATCATAACTCAGCCGTACTCAGCACACTATTGACAGAACTTAAGAAATATGTGAAAGCACACAAAGGTATTTTACTTCGCCTGCAGCCGCCACTCATCCTGCGGCAGGGAAGTGACCCTACTCAGCTTACCGAGGTAGCGGGCACAGCCAAGGCGCTGCAACAATTAGAAAAGGCAGGTTTCCGCGCTATCCCCCCGCAGCAGACCGACCACAACGCACGCTATGTGCGCTGGTTCTTTGCCAAAGATCTCTCGCCCTATCACGACGACGCAGCACTGCTCAAGAGTTTCGACGCCAAAACGCGCAGTTGCGTCAAGGCAGCCACCAAGTATGGTGTGGCGGTACGCGAGATTACTGCAGTGGATGATCTCGCCCCGTTTGCGAAGTTGCTAATCGATACTGGCACGCGGCGTGGCTTCTCAGGACGCAACGAAGCGTTTTATCAGCAATTGTTCCGCGCCTTTCACCGTAAGCAGGCGTGGTTCCTGATTGCCGAGCTCGACCTTGCTGGCTACCAAGCCCGTCTCAGCGCCCAGCAGGATGCACTGCAAGCCAAGCGCGATATGCTGGCGACTGAGCCAGACAAGCAAGGGCAGGTGAAAGAGCTCGACAACCAGCTCACTGCGGTATCCAAACGCCTGGCAGATTACGAAACGTTGCGCCAGGCAGCTAGCGGCGATGTCCTGCCGCTGGCCGCTGCCATATTTATGCACACGAGCGATAACGAGGTGGTGTATTTCCTCAGTGGGTCGGACGATCAGCATGCCAAATTTTCTGGCTCATACGCCCTGCAATACGCAGCAATGCGCCGTGCCATCAGCCTTGGCGCTCAGCGCTACAACTTCTACGGCACAAGCGGAAACTTCAATGGCTTCCCCGAGCAAGAGGGAGTGTATCACTTCAAAAAAGGCTTTGGTGGTCAGCTCGAGGAACGTGCTGGTTGCTATGAATATACCGCTCGGCCATTCATACATCAGGCAATTCGCTGTGTGCGTGCAGCGCGAAATATTATAGCGCGGTAGAGCACCGCCTTCGTAACAATACCTACACTATTAGGCAACGTGGTGGATAGAATTACCTTACGGTGAGATGAAAATTCGCGACTTGCAGATCTTCAGCTTATTTTTTCGTGTCTATGATATTTGATCTTTGCAATAGTCCATGATACTATTTTGCCATGCGCGTCAAACGCCCAACATCAGCGTTATCTATGCAAGAATTACGACCAGACATCTTCGTTGCAGGCCCTATTTCTGGTGCAGAAGATTGGCAAAAGCAAGCAGAAAAATTATTAGAAAATATCGAGCAAACAGAATCATGCGACGAAGAGCTCATTATTGCCAACCCACGACGCCCAGAAGGAATACCACGCGTTGGTGATATTGCGAAGGAGCAGATCACATGGGAGCACCGGAATCTACAGCTCGCACGCGTGGTAATGTTTTACTTTGTCAAGGGGCCAGGTATCATTACACCACTAGAGCTTGGTAAGGAACTTGGACGCGGCTCGCCCATTGTGCTTGGCATTGACAAAAGCTTCGACCGACCATTTGACATCGAAACACAAGCACTCCTCGAGCAGCCAGAGCTCCCGATCTATCACACACTCGACGAAACTGTTGTAGCTGCTGCAGCGCTGGCCAGGCAGATTCGCGCAAAAGAAGGCTAATTATCAGCCCACACTGCTTCGCGCATCGACAAACTCGGTTGCACTTCGAGCAGGTATGGGTCTACCGTGTGGCCAGCCTGGGCGTAGTAGTAGCCGAGTGTGGCAATCATCACTGCATTGTCTGTGCAAAAGGCCATTGGTGCGTAGCTAATAGAGCAGGGCAGGGCAATGCGCAGCTGGCGGCGAAGTTCTTGGTTGGCCGCCACACCACCAGCAATCACGACGGAGCGTGGCGCATAGTGTTCATAAGCCAGCACCGTCTTATCGACTAACGTCTCTACCGCCACACGCTGGAAGCTCGCCGCCATATCATAGCGCTGCTGCGGCGTGACAAGCGCTGGGAGCTCGTGCGAAGGAAAAGAGGTATCTTTGCCCACCTCAGCTTGCATTCGGCGCAGCACGGCCGTCTTGAGGCCCGAGAAGGAGAAATCATACTGGCCCTGCATCCGCGCCTTGGGCAATGTGTAGCGCTGCGGGTCGCCCTGCATAGCGGCAGTAGCAATAGCCGGGCCACCAGGGTAGGGCAGGCCAATGATTTTCGCTACCTTGTCGAAGGCTTCGCCCACGGCATCATCCTGCGTCTGACCAAGTAGTGTATAGTCACCATGCGCCCGAAACAGCACCAACTGACTATGCCCACCAGAGACGATGAGCGCCAGCATAGGGAAGCTCGGCTGCGCAGCGGGTAGCGCTAAAGCTGGCTCGGGCTTTGGCCGACCGTCCTCCACCACAAAGTTAGCATAGACATGCGCCTCCACATGATGAATCGCATAGAGCGGCTTCTTGTGCACAAGTGCGAGCGTCCGCGCCGCCAGCGTCCCGACCAATAGTGACCCCACCAGCCCAGGCGCATACGTCACCGCAATGCCATCAATCTCACCCCAGCTGCACGCTGCATCGGCCAAGGCGCGGTCGATCACCGGGGTAATCATCTCAATATGGCTCCGCGCCGCTACCTCTGGTACCACACCGCCATACTGGGCGTGAATATCTATCTGCGAGTGCACTACACTACTCAGCAGACGTCGCCCATCGGCCACCACCGCAGCCGCCGTCTCATCGCAGCTGCTCTCAATCCCAAGAATCTTCATAGGGTTATTATAGCAGAGCAGGGAAGATGAGAGAGTAGTGTGATAATAAAAAATCAAATTGCATGAGTTTGAGCCTCAATAATAGGCTTACTCTCAACTTCTCCTTTTCCGTTCGATGTGATACTCAGGTCAACATTCTACGAGAATATTAATTAACACAACGACAAATTTCGCCACTTTATCAGATAGAATGACGAAACAATACGGCTGAAATTAAGAGAAATTCTGCACTTTTTCTCCCACATGCGCTCTACCCAAAAATCATACCTCTCATGGTTTTAAATACTATCAAAAGTGGTATAATATGTGTCATGGCATTTTCTTTAAAACAAACACTCAAGAATACCCTCCCACCCAGCGTGCTGGCGGCGCTGGAGCCAGGCTATCGGCTGCTTGAAGCCACTATAGCAGCAGCCAACCAAGGCTTCCCAGCCCAGGGCATGCACGTCATTGGCGTAACAGGGACGAACGGCAAGACCACGACGTGCTTTATGATTCACCGCATGCTGGTCGAAGCAGGCTACAATGTCGGCCTGATGACGACGGTAGCCTATGGAGTGAACGACGACATCACATCGCAAACCGAGCACATGACCACCGTATCTGCACCGCTGTTGCAGCAGCGTTTGGCGGAGTTTCGACGGCGTCATGTGCAGTGGGTGGTGCTAGAGGTGACGAGCCATGCGTTGGCGCAGCATCGCATCTTTGGCATTCCAATAGACATCGCCGTCATGACCAACGTTACACACGAGCATTTAGATTATCATAAGACATTTGAGCGCTATCGCGCTGCCAAAATGCGCCTCTTCAAGCTCGCGCGGCGGGTTGGCATTATCAATGCGGATGATCCATCGGCGGCGGTCTTCGAGCAAGCGGTGCCGCGCAGCCTGTGCTATGGCATTGCAGGCGGCGACATTCGCGCCACGAACATCACCCAAACCGCCTCGGGCAGCCGCTACGATGTATGGCTCATGGGGGAGATGCACCACATCGCCATCAATATGCCGGGTGAGTTCAACATTGCCAACAGCCTAGCCGCAGTAGCAGTGGGGCACGAGGTGGGCTTAAGCCGGGTACAGATCGAACACGGCCTGGCTGCACTCACTGGGGTAGATGGCCGCATGACAGTCGTGGATGCTGGGCAGCCATTCTCCGCTATTGTCGATTTTGCCCACACACCCGACGCTTTTGAGCGGCTCCTCGGTAGTGTGCGAGCGAGCACGAAAGGCAGGCTGATCGTCCTGTTTGGCTCGGCTGGCCGGCGCGATGAGTCCAAGCGAGCCATCCAAGGCAAGATCGCAGGACGCATCGCCGACGAGCTTATCCTCACCGAAGAAGACGACCGTGATATCGATGGGCAACACATCCTCACCCAAATCGCCAAAGGCGCAGAAGCCGCCGGCAAAACCCAAGATACCGACCTCTTTCTCATCCACGACCGCGCTGAGGCCATCCGCTTTGCCGTCCGCCGTGCCCGCACTGCCCGTGACACCGTCGTCTTCCTCGGCAAAGGCCACGAAAAACCATCGAACGCGCCGACGGAACCCACCCCTGGGACGAAATAACAGAGGTACGAAACGCTATCCATGAGCGACAAGCATCGAAAAAGAAGCCAGCACGAGGCAAGAGCAAGCGCACAAAAGACGCTAGCAAACCCCGGCCCAAAGCCAAAGACAAAGCTAAGCGCAAGAAAAAGCCAACTTCGCGCCACAGCAAGCGTGCGTCGGCAAGCTAAGCTAGTGTTTTTACCCTACGGATACCCGCTCTAACTACCCTGTGAGGTGTCTGTCTCTCCGTCAGCTTGTTTGGGTTCTACTTTGAACATCACATCGTCTGTATCATCGCTACTACCCACTCTTACATAGCGCCCATCAGTGGTCAGACCGGTTGCTACCCAGCCACCCTCTGTGCGCTGCAGCGACATCCACTCGATAAAGAGTAGCCACGGCTCGCCCTCAGGATCACTATATAGCCATGGCTTTCCGTCAAAAATCGATTGAGAAATTGCCTCCTTGAGCACTGAGTGTCTCTCATGCTCCTCATTTGACGGCTGCTGTGGTATTTCGTGTGACATATGGCAATGCACCTCCTTTACCTCTATTATGGTCGCGTGTCTGTTGTGAGATCTACCACTGTTGTGTTGGCTTATCTAGAATGCCATGGCTATGCATGCGGGCTACTACCCGTGGCGTAACCTGAACAATTTTTTCCTTTGTCAGCATTAGTTTATTATGATATTCATACCCCTCCACACCAGGGAAGAAAAAGATCCGTCTGTCATCACCATGCTCAGCAGCATCTTCCTGGGCCTCATGCACATAGTGTTCAGACGACTTAAGGTCAATAAGCTTACCGTTCACCATTATGTCTATCCCGCGCATATCCTGGTTGGCCGTACCTGGCTCATAGGCAATGCCCGCTTCATCCAGCACCCGCATGAAGAGCACTTCGTTGCGAATACCCACTACTGTCGCATACAACATATCTTTTCGATCTTGCTTGCTTCGAGCATGCTTATTGCCTGGGCACACGGCTTCTAAGCCGTTAACTATATCCGATACAGACGGTATCGACTTCCATGTCTCGCAGGCGTGTGTGGCGTTGTCTATCACATCGCGCAGGGCATGGTTAAAGTGCGTGAGTTTCTTGATTCGCTGTTTATTTTCTTGCCGAGTCAGCGCCGTATCATCTTGTTCGGTCGCCTCCACCCAGCCAGGATACGCTGCAAGCAGCCGCGCCATATCGACATGCGACCACTGTTCTTTGCTCGCATAGTGCTGCACAAGCGCCACAGCACTTTCTCCCAGGGCAGCCGAGCGCCGCTGGCGGCGTTTTTCCTCACTCCAATTGCGACCCTGCTGCTCGACGAGGTAGGTGAGATGTGGCTTTTGGCTCTTCAGCGCTGCATCAACAGTAACAAGCTGCTTTTTGATGTTCGAAGAAGACGTCGACCACTGGCTCGGCGATATAGGCGATGGCATTGTATCAATGCCATGATGTTTGTGTGTACGGTGATGTGGCTTATAGTGACGTGTTTTTACCATGGTTGTGTTTGTATTATATATCATTTTTAGTACCATAACAAAATCACCACATCAGTGGTGATAATGCCTATTCTTACTGTATGAGTCGTTACCGCTGCGACAAATAGTCGATCTCTTTGATGATGTCGAGCAACGCTTGGGCGCGGCGGGTTTCGTCGCGGATCGACTTTGCGATTTGGTAGGCTGGGTCGATCAAACTCTTGTCGTCCGTCGAGCGGATCAAAAGCAGATAGGTGTCGAACTTCTCATCTGGGCTAACGTTGAGCTTGTCCACCAGTGGGCGCAACTCTTTGATGGCTGATTGCTTCACGCCATTGAGCGCCTCGCCACTGGGCGCAGGCTGCGATGGTTGCTGCTGCGAGGACATGACTGGCACTGACGAGCCCATATTGCCCGACATACCCGAGAGTGACGAACGGCCAGCACCTTGCCCCGACATCATCGCCTGCGACCGCTGCGACGCTGCTGTGCCCACCTGCGGGCCGATCCCAGCAAGCACCTTGGCAAGCTCTTGATCGTCGGTAATTGATTGTGATGTAGTGCTGATATTCATGGTTCCCACCTGTCTCCAAATATGCTTATGATTCTCTGCTAATTAATGTATCATGGGAGGGTATACTCTTGCAAGCAGAAGGAGACGATTATGCTTGATGATCAGACCACATTGCGCCAACGCGGTGCCGAAGCCGCGCTGCGCCACATTGCAACATTATGGAAACAAACGACGCTGCCAACAGAGGTAACTAGCCAACTCTCGCATATGGCAGCCAAGCATGATATTCGTAATGTTGTTATTATAGCAACGGATTGTGGAGCGGTGCTGGCTCGCGTCGCTCAGCAGCTCATACAGCCTCACATGGTCGTGCCTGTGCTGTGCTGCGAGGCAGCGGCAGTGCCCGCATTTGTGGACGCGCACAGCTTGGTGATTATTATTGAGACTGGCGTCTCACCTGACCAGGTGAAGAATATACTGCGCTATACACAGCAGCATGCCGCTCCGGCCGTTCTGATCACTCATGATACTACTGTGGCTGAGTGCACCGCAGCATACCCTGCAGCTACCGTCGTGCCGGTTGCGAAGAGAGAAGGGCAGGTGGAACCACTACGCATGCTCAGCACACTGAGCACGCTACTGACGGCCTATCAGTTGCTGGATGATGATCTTGTGGAAGCGATAGCAGATGGCACAGCGAATGCAGCAAACACGGCGCAGCAGTGGGGTGCTACCGTGCCGACCGCTCACAACCTTGCCAAGCAGCTCGCACGCCAAGCAGCGGGCAAGACGGCGGTGTTTTGCGGCAGTGGGGCGCTCGCGCCAGTGGCCCAGTGGTGGCAGTGGTGTTGGCAGAAGCGGGCGCACAATGTGGCCTTTTCTACCACTCTTGCCGAGGCCGATCAGGCTGGCGCTCATGGCTGGCTAAGCCATCCGGTAGATAAGCCATTCGCGCTTTTCGACCTCGCGAGTGAGAATGACGGCACTACCCAGCAGCGCATGGCAGCGCTCGATCGCCGCCTCAGTGGCCGCCGCCCCCCACGCAAAGTCTATCTTGCTTGCCGGCGAGACAGAGGTAGAGCAGGTGCTGCATGGCATGATACTAGCGGAATTCGCCAGCTGCTACCTTGGTGTGTTGAATGGCGTGAGGCAGGGGAAGGGCGGAAAAATCTTAGAAATTCTAACCTAATGTGTTTTGGTTTTTGAGAATCGTAGTGTTTTGTTTTTTATTCTAATTCTTAAGCCCTTGTCATGATCTTGTACGATGGCTCGCTGTCGCAAAATATTACATAAACAACGAGCTGCTACAATAAATTCACCAACGAAATCGCTCATCATCTCAAATATTATATGTGACGATTAATCTGGGATAATATGTGCAGAAATTCTATCATCGTACTATGTAAATGGACAGGGCAGGGCGGGCCAGGAATACCATGATATCCACACAAAAAACCCGCCACATGCGGGCGGGTTCTGTATCAAAGTAACTATCTTGTTTAGTGATACTGCCGTAGCGATTCGATCGTGTTCTTGCGCGCGGCACGAATAGCTGGGTAGAGGCCGAAGGTGAGGCCAACCGCCAGTGCCAGGCCAATTGCCATCACCGCCGTTTGCCACTCTAGCGATGGCGCAAAGGACAGCCACAGGCTAAAGCTCAGTGCCACTATGTAGCCCAGGATGTAGCCCAGGATACCACCGAGCAAGCTAATCGCCAGCGCCTCGATCACAAACTGGGTGATGATATTACCATCGGTCGCACCAACCGCTTTGCGGATACCCACCTCGCGCGTGCGCTCTACCACACTCACCAGCATGATGTTCATGATGCCGATGCCGCCAACCACCAGCGAGATGGCTGCAATTAGCGTTAGCACCTGGGTTAGCGCGGTGAAGAGCCGGTTGGTCGGCTGGCTAATTGCATCGCCTGTAGCCACGGTAAAGTCTTCTTCGCCTTGGTGATTTTGCTTAATCTTGTCCTTAACTTGCTGAGCAATCTGCCCGACCTGCTGCGATGCATCGGCCTGGATGTTGATCTGCTGGATCTGCGTATGACCACTGTGGATTTTCTTGCCTGCCTCAGTGGTGATGATAGCTGCGTTGTCGAAATCAACATTGTTATAATTCAGCGGATTTTCTGTAGCACGCATCACCCCCACCACGATAAATTCCTTGCCGCGGATCTTAAAGGTCTGGCCGATCGACTGCTCGGTACCAAACAGCTGCACCGACAGCTTTGGCCCAAGCACCGCTGGCTTAGCGTCGTGCGTGCCGCCTTCGAGGAAGTCACCCTCACGCAGCTCGAGCTGGCTGGTGATAGCAAGGTCTGGCGAAGTTGCTACAACAGTAGTGGTGGCTTCTCGGTCGTTGCTCTTGAGCTTGTTCTCAGAGGTCATCATTGGTGCTACAGCGCGGATATGTGGCATCTTGCGCACTGCCTCGACGTCGGACTCGGTGATGGTGCTGGTATTGTAATTATACTGCGCGACCGAGCTCGCCAGCGACGAGAAGCTCTTATCTTGTACACCAGGGCGCACAACAATGAGGTTATTATTGAGCTCGGACACCTGTTGAGAAATAATGTTATGCAGACCGCCGCTCAGTGCCAAGATCGCCACGATGCTACCCACACCAATTGCCACACCCAGCGTTGCCAGCAAATTACGGCCGCGATTGCGCCGGAAGCTACTGCTTGCATTTTCGAAATGGTCGATGATTATCATGCCTGGGGCTCCTTTGTACTAGATTGGTGAGCAGACGATGGTGAAGTAGGCGGCTGGGCTGGTGTGGCCACAGCTGGCTGAGCGACCGATACAGCAGACGGTGTGGATGATGGCTGGGCTGCAGTATGAGCTCCTGGTGCTGCAGGTTGGCTGGTTGGTTGCGGCGCGGCTAGTTGAGGTTGCATTGCTGCAGGCTGAGATTGAGCTGGGGTAGCCGAAGCCGCTTGTTGTGCAGCGGGCAGGGCTGGCGGCACTTCTGGTGGAGCAACTGGCATAGGCTCAATAGTCGGGCCATCTTGGGTATGCGGATCTTCGTAATCAACCACTGTTGGCGCTGTCGTTGCTGGTGTAGTAGCCTTAGCGGGCCGACCGCGAGCAATTGCCTTGACTGGCGCAGCTGGCTGAGCGGCCGATGCCGTACCCTGCGCAATCGTCGATGCTGCCTTGTCAGCAGGTGCTGCTCGGCGAACTCGTGGCTTGCGGGCCACTGGTGTTGGCGTAGCAGCAGTGGTGCGCATCTGCTCATCACTGGCAATCTGCCCATCAAGCATCTTAATCACACGGCTGGCGTAGCTCGTGAGGTTCGGGTTGTGCGTCACCATAATGATGGTATTACCCCGGCGGTGTAGTTGAGCCAGTTCTTCCATGATGATATGGCTCGAACGGCTATCGAGGTTACCTGTTGGCTCGTCAGCCAGGATAATCGACGGGTGGTTCACCAGGGCGCGAGCAATTGCCACGCGCTGCACCTGTCCACCACTAAGCTGCCACGGCATGTAATATTCGCGCTCTTGGAGGTGAAAATTCTTCAGCACTGCACTGGCTTGCTCCAGGCGCTTGACGCGGCGCATCCCTCCACGATAACTCAGGGGAAGGGCAACATTCTCAAGCACCGTTAGGCGATTAATCAAGTTAAAACTCTGGAAGACGATGCCAATCTGCCGCGAGCGAATCCGGGCGTGTTGACGCTTGCTTAGCGTCGCGACCGATGTTCCATCAAGAAAATACTCGCCGCTGTCGGCGCGGTCGAGCAAACCCATAATATTGAGCAGTGTCGTCTTACCGCAGCCACTGGGGCCCATGATGACGATGAATTCGCCTTTTTCGACGCGCAGGTCGACATTATCCAAGGCGTTTTGGGCAGCATCACCCAGACCATACTGCTTGGTGAGGCCTCGGAGTTCTATAACTGGTGTAGAAGATCGTACCATAATTATCCTTAGTATAAACTGTCAAAAAACATTTCTGCAAGCCCAATCTGCACAAAAATATGCAGTATAGCCACGCATCATGCCAAAAGACGAATCAGCAGCGCACTTCTATGGCAGCGTGCCGCCTGGCGCTGATATGGCGGAGAGACAGGGATTCGAACCCTGGGTGACGTTGCCGCCACACACGCGTTCCAGGCGTGCCAATTCAACCACTCTTGCACCTCTCCGTACCTCTGTATTATAGCGGATGTAGGGTAGGGTGGCAATATATGTATGAGTGATTCGGGTATATGGCGACTCGTTAGTGCAAATTGTTTTGCTTAGCAGAGTATTTATTAGGTATATTGTTAATTTGTGTAGCTATATTTTTCAATAATAGGGATAGGGACAGTTATCATATCTGCATAGCTGAGGGCTAACTTCTCACATTCAAGCCACCATATTTCATCCATCATGCAATATGTATAAAATATCTCTTATCTTTTACCAAAAAATATCGTTCGAATGTATTTCTATAGCAACCTCTGTCTATACTCGCTATCTATTTTTCTCAACAGAGGCCAAAAAATATTTGACCTGCTGCGCAAACAATGGTAGCATGAAACGCAAGTGCGCATATAATAGCACACATAACCACTAATCCTGTATTGGGGAGGATTGAAGCTTATGACAGAAATACTACCACCAACACCAGAAGATAAAACACCACAAACAAAAGGCGACTTAGTAAGTAGAGTCCTTGACAGCATTGATTTGCAGCCTACCCAAGGAAATATCAGCCCTGAGCGCCTTCCTGATTATGACCCCGACCCAAGCGACCCCAATACACCCTGGGAGCTCCAAGAATTACAAAACGACGAACCTAAAAACGAAACAGATACACCAAACCCTACAGAAGAAGATTCTGATAAAAAATGGACTCGACGAAAGGTTTTATCTATCGGCCTCCTAGCTACGTGTGTCGTTGGAGGTGGAGTAATTGCTCGTTTAGACGATTCCGTAAAAGCTAGCCGTCATACTAGTACACCCCAGCTTGATCTTAGCACTGCTCCAAACTCGCCCGAACAAACATATGAGCCACTGTCATCCCCGCAAGAAGCCTTACTCAACTCAGATTATGTTACGAGTTTATCTGCAGAAGACCAAAAAAACCTTAAGTCACTGCTAGAGATACCCGTTGACAGCCCTTCAAATGATTACTTTGGGAAAGCTCCTCAGTGGGAAAGCACCAAGCAAGTACTTCTTGAAGCTGTTGTTGGCCAATATCGAGACGAAACTCTACATAAGATAGCCGATCGATACCCAACAATGAATAGTGAGCAGCTTGAAAAATTTGAGCAAAATGCCACCATGAAGCCAAGTGTAGATGTTGGCTACAGTTTACCGCAAATCATTGACCACAACGCTCTTGTTTTTAATGTTGCTCAGACTATTGTAGAAAAATATAAGGTGAGTAGCTATAAAGATGAAGCTATTAGCATAGCACAGAAACTGCTTGATGCTTGTGTTCTCTCAAGCAAGAGCTTCATACAAGCACCAGACCGTTCTGTAGCAACAAGTTATCGAGATGAGCTTATTAAGATGATACAGTATTCCACGTCTGCTTGGGCGGGCGAGTCAGAAGGCGCCCCAAGTATGACACTACAAAACTTTATACAGCCATCCTCTACAAGGGATGATTTGGAGCCTATTGGGCAGATCCCTCTATACTATGACAATGATAACCCTCTTTTCCCAGACCAAAAGCGCATCGAGGGAACTTCTATTTTTTATAACAAAGCAGTCACAAGCCAAAGAACTGAGCCAGTCAAAGACGACCTGCCTGCTAATGACAATGGTCAAGATGATCAACCATCAAAGGCAACAACTATTATTTATGTTCCTTGCGCTATTAGCACTAATGATGGCGCTGAGCAGATCACGTACTATCCTATCAGCCCACTAAACGCAGGCAATCAACGAGCCCTCGTAGAGAGCTCAATATTTGGGCATGCTGCCGCAAAAGGCAAGAACAAATGTTTCTACTAGACTAGTGTTATTCTTAGTATCTTACTTTGCCTAAAAATAGCAAACGTAAATATTATTTTACACCTATAGTGTTTAGTATCAGTATTAGAATTGCTGGGTAATATCTATATGATGTTGTTTTCTGCTTCTCACCTGTTAGATGAACTTTGTGTCTTTTGTTTTGTTTGTATCTGTGCTTAAATAGACATATGACAAGTAGCAAAAAGAAGTGTTTTTCACTCTCTCGTTTTTCTCTTTTTTATTACAGTAGTTCTGTTTGTGGCTTCTTTGTTGGCAACAACATTTTCTCCTATAGTTCACGCAAAGGAAGAGTCACAGATGGCTCCACAAGAGCAAGCTGCGAGCTGGGCATATGCGCAGGCTCTTAGCTTTTGTCTAAGCATAAACGACCCTACATCAGGCAGCAACTACAAATATAATATGAAGATATATGATGGCATTATGTATCCAGAAGATGTTGAGTCAGGAAATTGGTTCAAAGAGGAGAAGTATACTTCAGGTCCTTCTTGGTTCTTTAAGAGTTTATCAAAATACGTCGGTTCGCAGTATGTTAGGAATGATAAAGCATGGGGTAATCATGCGGCCTCACAAGTTTTTTATTGTGCTCTTAATGAGAAATCGGCTTGGGTGAAGGACGCGGCAACGCTGTGGGGTTATAAGTCACCTACCGAAATGTTATGTAGTTTTGGTGCAAATCGTAAGTCTGATCACGCAGGGCACTTCGAAGATTGCGTTAGCGGCACTGGGGTATTCAATGTTGATTTTAACTTAGCAAAAGGCTTTGGTGGTATCTCACAAGCTATTGCTCATCAACTAAAAGCAAAAGGGGCACATTCTACAGACGCTAAATTAAGGATGAGTGATGCAGCTGAATACCTATATTGGTACAACGTACTACGAGGTGGGTGCGGTGCCGAAGTAACAGACAAGGATTTTCCTGACAGCGATAAGTATTCTATAAAAAATATTAAAACGGCTGATGGCAAGGGGAATGTTAGTAATAAGAACTACTACATGACCCCTGTTAGAGGAGGGCCTTGGGATAAAACCGTAAAAACAAAAGCATTCGACAGTAATGGAAATAACTCGAATCTAACTTGTGTAGACATAGCAAAAGCGATGGCTGCAAAAGCTGATGCCTATTCAAAATGGATCAAAGAAGATACCTGTGAGAAAAAGTTTTCAGGTAATAAAGCTGGTGTAGATCAGTGTAAGCAAGGAAAATCAGCAAAGAGTGCTGATGATTGCAAAAATAAATTCCCCGATAACGATGAAGCATACAAAAAATTGTCTGGCTGGTATGGGTAAAAGCGATGGCACCGCAAACAGCGCTACTGGCACATATGATAGTGATAAGGAAGATGAGGATATAAATACATGCTCTGATGCTATTGGCGCTATCGGCTGGATGGTTTGTCCTGTCGTAAACTTTATGGGTAAGGTAATCGATGGGTTATATGGGATTATTAGTGATTTCTTATCGCTTGACCACGAGATATTTCAAAAGGACGCCGCAAATGAATCATGGTCAGCATTTCGTAATATAGCTAATATTCTTCTTATTGCTGCATTTCTATTCGTTATATATTCACACATTACAAGCCTCGGTATTTCCAATTATGGAATTAAGCGGATATTGCCAAGATTGATTATGATATCTATCTTAATTAATGTTTCATTTATTGTTTGTCAATTCCTTATTGATATGTCTAACGTTCTTGGCGGATCTTTGTATGGCTTCATTAATACTCTAGCTTCTGGTGGTGCTGACAAAACAAGTTTTGCCGAGAGGACCGCTCAAGTAGCTCTCGCTGGTGGTAGCACTGTTGCAGCTGGCACCTTTGTTGCGGCAGAGGGTTCTCTGTTGGTCGCAAATATATCTCTTCTTGGCCCTATTGCACTCGGAGCACTTATTGGACTCTTGCTAGCTTTCATTATTCTACTGGGCCGTAATGCTGGTATTGTTATATTAGCAGTCATCTCACCGCTTGCTTTTGTGGCGCTTCTTCTCCCTAATACTGAAAAACTCTACCATAAGTGGTGGAAGATGTTCCTCAGTTTACTTGCAGTGTATCCAACAATTGCTGTCATATTTGGTATGTCTAAGGTAGCAGCTTCAATCTTTATTGCAAAGGACGATGTAACAAGCCAAATTACAGCTCTTGGTGTTATGTTCATTCCACTTCTTGCTTCTCCCGCTTTACTCATGGGAGCAATGGGAGCAATGGGAGCACTAGGTGCCAAACTGCAGCATATGGGGATGCGAAGCAATGCAAAACTTCTAGCAAAAACTCGGGAGAATATGGGCAAAACATCTATCGGCTACGGCATCCAACAAGCAAGATTATTACGCGAGCAAGAGCGTAACAGAAAGATGATGGGGCAATTTGCTAATGCAACAGGAGCTCGCGGTTTCTTATATAATACCCTTGGTGGCCGCCAAGCAAGCGACCGTCGCTCTCAGATTGCAAGTAAGTTCGAAACTGAACAACGTAATCAACAAAAAGACGAAGCCCAGACATGGCTCGCTAACAACTACTCGTTTACAGATATTGCAGATGCAGCGGTCTCGGGCAGTATTAGAGACAAGAAAACAGGAAGCTTAAGAAACTTGACAGCTATGGAGCGGGCTGCTGCAATTGACCATGCTATGTCAGGTGGCAATTCTGAGCAAAGGTTTGAGATTTTGAAGGCTACAGGCGATCTTGGCAACAACGATAGCTATAACAGCAAGGAAGTGGGGTATATGCGATATCTTGCAGCATCTGGTGCACGCAGTAGAGGTGATGCCGATGTGTATGGTGCTGGTACTCTTGGTCAAATAGAGGATGGCGCATTTAGTACTGAACTCGCTGCAAAGAATGGTCTTGTTGGTGCAGTAGCAAGTAGGCTTAATAATGGTGAGATGTCTAATGAGACAATAGCTTCCAAGAGCGCCGGGCAAAGTAAAATTATTAAGGACGCTATGGAAAGGCTTGACGAAACTGCTCAAGAGAGGATTCGCACTAACTTTAATACCTTCCTGCAAACTGAGCGTGGTCAAGAAACGCCAGAAGCAACCGTTGCGAATGTTATGGGGTTCGATGCTAGTGATCCTGATCGTATCAATAAAGCTGCTAGTATTAAACAAGAAGCTGTAGAGGCTGCTAACAGAGCAAATGAAATAGACATGTATGCATTACAACGTGAACTTGTCGAGAAAGCCGAGAAAGCTATGAGAGATAATATCGATAACGCGTTCAAGAATCAAACCCAAAACCAAGGAGGTGGGGGTGGTCGCTTCTCTTGGCGAGGTCGTAAAAAATAAAATAACGAAGTATTGCTGTATTCTCTCCTCCCATCCCCCTCATGCTATAATAAATACATAAACTATGTCGAGATATAAGGTTGCGCAAGATGTAGAGGCAGAGGATAAGATTCTTGGGCCGTTTAGCTTTCGCCAGTTTATTTATTTGCTGGTTGCGGCAGCGGGGATCGCGTTGGCGTGGGGATTATCACAGGTATTTTTGCCGTTGGCGGTCATTCCGGTGCCGATTATTCTGCTGTTTGGTGCGCTAGCTTTGCCACTGCGCAAGGATCAGCCAATGGAGGTTTACCTCGCGGCGGTGGTGTCGTTCTACACCAAGCCACGCCGGCGGATGTGGCAGCCTGATGGTATCAACTCGCTCATCGAGATTACGGTACCCGAGAAGGTGGAGATCGAGCGAACGAAGAACCTTAGCCAAGACGAAGCCGAGCGCCGCCTAGCATATCTGTCGCAGCTGGCTGATACTCATGGGTGGTCTATTCGCCACACCCGCGTGCCCGATGCACAGGGATCGATGATTAGTGATGTCTATTTTGAGGCGCAGCAAACCTCGGATATGTTTGATGACAACAGCAGCGAAGCGCGGGCGATGACGCGGCGCATTGAGCAATCAAACCAAGCCCGGCGCCGAGCCGCCATTGAGCGCATGCAAGCCCCACCGGCTGCACTGCCTGCCGTAGCTGATGGGCAGCCAATGCAGCAAACCCCAGTGCCGTATCAGCCAGCCTGGCCACAGGCCCAGCCGCAACCATACCAGGCAGCACCACAACCAGCTCCAACTATCTCACCACAGGTTGCACCACCGTACCAGCCACCAGTTGATGCCGCTGGCTTTGCACCAGTATCACCACCTCAGCCTCGTATGCCTGAGCCGCCATACCCAACACCAGAGCCTCAGCGCCCAGCGGTGTCATATTCGTCCACGAGCTTCCCGGAGAATCGTACTTCATCGTCGCATCAGCAAGCTCCCTCGCTCGATGCTAGTGCCTACCAAAATCAACCAAACCCATACCCACCTCAGCAATCTACCGAGGTATACGAGATTTCGCCAGTGGATGATACGCCGCGTGACGAAATGCCTGCTGCCGAGTCACAGCCCATGCCGCGAGAGCATGACTCACTCCAGTCTCTGCCAATGGCACTGCCCGCCGTTATTCCGCATGATTCAGTTTTGCCAGATGCCCTGAGCAAACCCTACACACCGCCTGAACCTACAGCAGAAGCTGCGCCAGAGCCCGAGCCAGAAGAAACACCATCCTTCGAAGCAATCTACGCCAACCTTCGTCAACACGCTGCTCCTACTACTGATGCCGTACCACTTGTGCCACCCCAAAAGTCAGCCACGCGCACGACAACTACGCCCAGCAACCCACCAGCTGAAGCACCTCCTGCCGACATTCGGCCATCGTTCACTTCAACACCTGCAGAGCAACCCGTCCTGTCAGCAGCACCGATCCCCAATTATCCACATACTCCTACACCACATCCTCCCCAGCAGTCAGCCTACCAGCCAGCACCACCTCAGCAACCACCCGTCGCGCCAGCTCAACCTACACCGGCTCCTGCACCCACCCCAGCCGCAGTGTCCTACCGAGATCGCTCGGCACTAGCTGATGATAAAAATGTTATCGATATGGCCGTGCGCTACAACCCATACCCCAGTATTCACCAGTCAGTCATCCAGCCGCTCGACCCCAGTTATTACGCCAAGACAACCCCCACCCGCGAGGAACGCCTGCGTGAGGAACAGCTTGCCCAGCAACGCAACAATATGCCGCCAAACACTAGCACAAACACCGTCTCGCCTGATATAATTAGACTAGCCAGCAACTCTGATTTGTCCGTTGCTGCCATTGCCAATGAAGCCAACCGGATTCAACATCAAGAGCAGGCCAATCAGGATGATGACGATGATGAGATTGTCATCCCTTTGCGCTAAGAAATAAGAAGGAGAGTGGTGTCACCAAATTCACCCAACAATCAACAGCCACCAGCTGGGCCACCCAGCCAGTTTGGCTATAGCCAAGGCCAGGGCGCTGCGCCAGCGGGCCAGATGCCAGCTAATTATCCGCAATATCCCGCTCCGCCGCAGGGTAACTACCCCGCCGTGCAAGCACCGGCTCAGCCACCAGCTGTGCAGGGCAATACGAATGATCAGCCCACCCAAGACACCAAGAAAAAGGCTCCGCCCAAGCCCGCCACCACGCAGAATAGCCTCCTCCTCTCGGAGCTGCGCGATGATATGATCATCATGGGTGATGGCAGCTTTCGCGCCGTCATCGCCTGTGAGTCGATTAACTTCGACCTCATGAGCGCCCGTGAGCGCGAGGGGGTAGAGTATAGCTACCAGAATTTCCTCAATGCGCTGTACTTCCCAGTGCAGATTTGCATCCGCTCGCAGCGGGTGGATATTGGCCCGTATTTGGATAAGCTCGTTGCCATCCAGCGCACCCAAGACAACATGCTGCTGAGTGTGCTGATGGAAGACTACATCAACTTCATCGACGACCTCTCGCAAAACGCCAACATCATGGACAAGAGCTTCTACGTTGTCATCCCGTATTACCCAGCAGGGGAGGGGACGATTATCGACCAGGGTAAAGGGTTCTTCACCAAGCTCTTCGCTCCCAAAAACACCAATACCGTGACGAAGATTAGCAAAGAAACCTACGAGCGAGCCCGCGAGGAGATCCGCAACCGGGCTGACACCATCCTCAACGGTTTGATGCAGATTGGTGTACGGGCAGTGCAGCTCAAGACTAAAGAGCTCGGCACTCTCTATTACAACATGTATAACCCCGACACGGCAGTGCGCGAGCCGCTGGGCGACTTTAATAACGTGACTTCCACCTTCGTCCGCAAAGGCGAGGGAGCTGTCCCAACCTCGACAGCATATCATAAAGGAGAATTTTGATGGCACGACGACCCGATCCAATCGACATTGCTGCCCAGCAGCGCGAGCGCGAGCAAGCAGAGGTAGAAGAAGCCTTTATCAAGGGGATGACGACACTGCGCGACCTAATCGCTCCCAGCAGTCTCGAGATTCACAGCACGTACTTCCGCATTGGTACCAAGTATGGCCGCACACTCTACATTTATGGCTACCCGCGTGAGCTTTACACAGGCTGGCTGTCAGGATTGATCAACATCGACCAAGTGCTCGATATTAGCATGTTTATTTACCCTGTCGAGACAGAGATCGTCCTCAACAACCTCCGCAAGAAGGTGACGCAGCTTGAGGCCGATATGCGCTTAATTCCGAAAAGGGTAAGGTGCGTGACCCAGCCCGCGAGGCCGCTCTAGCCGATGCCGAGGAGCTGCGCGACCAGCTACAGCTTGGGGCCGAGCGTTTCTTCCGCTTTGGGCTTTACGTCACGCTTTATGCCGATAGCCTCGAGGAATTAAGCTTCGTCCAGCACGTCATCGAGACGATCTTTGGCCAGAATATGGTCTATAGCAAGACCGCCAGCAACCAGCAAGAGCAAGGCCTTAACAGTACCATCCCCCAAATGACCGACCAGTTGCAAGTCCGCCGCAACATGAACACTGGCGCGGTGAGCACAAGTTTTCCCTTTACCAGTGCCGACCTTAGTGACGGCGAGGGTATTCTCTATGGCGTCAACCAGCACAACCAAGGACTCGTTATTTTCGACCGCTTTAGCCTTGAGAATGCAAATATGGTCGTCTTTGCAAAGTCCGGTGCTGGTAAATCCTTCACCGTTAAGCTCGAGGCGCTGCGCAGTATGATGCTTGGCACTGACATCCTCGTCATCGACCCTGAGAACGAGTACCAGAAACTAGCTGATGCGGTCGGCGGCAGTTATATCCGCCTCAGCCTCAGTAGCGATACGCGAATTAACCCCTTCGACCTCCCCCGAGTAATCGACAGTGACGAAGCAACTGATGCCCTGCGGGCTAATCTCATCACCCTGCAGCGGCTCTTCAAGCTTATGTTGGGCGGCACGTTGGTGGGTGGGCAACAGATTGCCTTGCTCAGCCCAGCTGAAGAGGCCGATCTCGACCAAGCGCTCATCGATACCTACGCCCGAGCTGGTATTACCAGCGATCCACTAACGCATAATTCTCAGCCACCGACGATCATCGACCTCTACGATACTCTCCTCCACATGGGTGGGGCAGGGCCATCGCTAGCTCAGCGCCTGCGCAAATACACCACGGGCACCTTCGCTGGTATCTTTAGCCAGCAGAGCAATGTTGATATCAATAACAGCATGGTGGTGTTTAACATCCGCGATCTGGAGGATGACCTACGGCCAGTGGCGATGTATATTGTGCTAAGCCACATCTGGAATATCGCTCGCACCGTGCAGCGCCGGCGGATGCTCATCGTTGATGAGGCCTGGCAGCTCATGAAGTACGAAGACTCGGCGGAGTTTCTCCACAGCCTAGCCAAGCGAGCCCGTAAGTACTCTCTGGGCCTGACGACAATCACGCAGGACGTAGAGGACTTTATGGGGAGCGAGAAGGGCCGGGCTATTGTAGCAAATAGCTCGCTCCAGCTTTTGCTAAAGCAATCAACCAGTGCAGTGGATGTGCTAGCTGAGGTCTTCAAGCTCACCGAGGAGGAGCGTAAGCGCCTGTCTAACTTCCCTGTAGGCGATGGCCTCTTCTTTGCAGGGCAAAACCACGTCCACATTCGCATTTTTGCCAGCGAGACCGAGACGCAATTCATCACCACCAACCCGGTGGCCAATAACAGCTTATACCAGCAGCCAGTGAGGTCGTAGCCTGCCATGCCTACCCCCATCCCTTCCCAGCAAAAACCCAAGCTCGACCGGCATAATCCGGGAAATACGCATTGGAGCAACGACACCTTCGCCGGCCGGAATAATCACGCTGGCAGTGGTGATTACAGCCAATCCAACACCGCCCAAGACCTCCAGTCGCGCGAGAACAGCGGGAGTGGTTCATCCGCCCATAGCAACACCAGCAGCACTGGCGCAACTGGCAGCGACTATGCCAACTCCGTCCGAGGCCAAGAAGGCGCGCCAGGAGGAGGGTGGAATACAAATGTCTCACCTGCAAATACTGCCGCTTCTAGTAAATCAACCTCTCTCTTTGGTAAAGTACGCGGTACAATAACTGGTGCACGAAATAAGCCTTTAATCACTCTCGCCATTATGATGTTTGGTGGGGGTAGTTTCCTTGCTATGACGCCAGCAAATTTTGCTAGTCTTTCTATTTCACACTGGTTGCAAAATTCAGTCATCAAGTGGGATTCACAAAGTACTAGCTTTGAAAAGCGTGCTCATAAGATTATGTATCAGCGTATCGAAGGTAAGGCGACTGGTGGTATATGCTCCACACTTCGTGTCTGCCAACGCTATGGTCGTTTGTCAAAGTATATGATTAAACGGTTTGAGAAAAACAGAAGAATCGAAGCTCTCAAAGATGGTAAGGTTATAAAGAGTGAGGATGTTGGTTTATTAGGCGTAAAACCAGACCAATTGCGTTTTACCCGTAGTGATGGTACAAAAAAAGTTATTGATTCGCCAGACTTTAGAAAAAACTTTTTCCAGGATACGGAAGTCCGCTCTATAATTCACGAAGTTTACGCACCTCGCTGGGTAGTGTTTTCTGATAAAGTAGCTGCCAATCTTAGAAAAAAGTGGAAACTTACAAAAAAAGATCGTCTAGCCGAAGCAAAAAAACAAAAAACAAGTTGATGAAGGTATTGATAATGCCGTCAAAGGGAAAGAAGTAAAGGGCAAATACGAAGCGAAGGAATCTGACGAAGAAGGGAAAGAAAAGATAACTGAAGATACTGATATTGGTAACGAAGCGAAAAAAATAGCTGGTGAAGGTGCTGAAGGTGCATCGAAGTCAGTTAGCAAAGAGGCTGCCGCCAAGCTCATCAAAGAGGGTGTCGGCAAAAATGGCAATATTGCTGCAATGCTTGCTGGTGGGCTTTGTATGGTACAAGACGGTGCCCAATCTATCAGTAAAACAATTCGGGCTATTCAAATGGAGCAATTCATCCAATTTACAACTTTGTTTGCTGCCGCCGCAGATCATGCAAGAGCTGGAACAAACAACTATATACCTATGGCCGAATTAGGAGCTAAATTTATGGCTACAAGGGTTAATAAAGAAGGTAAGATTACAAAACGATCTGCTCCTGAAAGCCATGGCTATAAGCAAATTATGTATAACGATTTAGTTTCGTCAGATACCTCAAACTGGACGCAGTATGTTCCAGGTGGTGGATGGGCGCGTAAAATGAATGGCCTTGCTAACGCACTTGGCGCTAATATTGGTATCCTTAAAACATCATGTACGGGCATCAACAGTAGTGCAGGTCAGCTCCTCCTGAGTGTAGCTGGAGGTTGGACAAGCATTGTTGGCCAGCTTGTTTCAGAAATGGCTGCACCCGTCATATCAAGTATTATGGCTCCAATTCTCGGCAAACTGATTAATACAATGGCAGGAACGCTGGTAGATAGCTCCACAATAGGCGAAGATGCTGGCGATGCAATGTCTAGCGGTATATTACATATGTTTTCTGAATCAGCTGCAGCTGGTGGTAATGGTGTATTAACCACGGATCAAACGATCGCATATAAGCGTGAAGCTGCTAAACTTAACTTAGCATATGCTCAAGAATATAGGCTCAATCATAGCCCATTCGATATCTCATCACCTTACACCTTCATGGGTAGTATTTACAGCTCATTCATACCTTATATGAGTAGTTTCTCTAGTTTAGGTAATTTTACTAATAGTGTGATTTCTCTACCAAAGAATATTTTTCCTGCTCTACTTGGCACTCAGGCATACGCGGAAGATGATAAAGTTGCAAAGATTTGGAACTCATGTGACGACCCAAACTTAAAGGGTGTTGGCGCAGAATCATTTTGTAGCGTGTCTCGTGGAGCTCTTGATCTAGATAAAGACCCTTCGGAAGTCGCAGACGCTCTTGCAGGCCAATATAACGAAGAAACGGGTGAAGCAACTGGTGGTACGCTTAAGGAGTGGCAGGAGAAATGCGGCTCAGGTACTGGCGAAAATGGTGTTGATGTTAGTTACTGTAAGTTTGATTCTGAGGAAAAAAAGCTGGCTGCTTTGTTTACTATCGACCAAAGGGTTGTTGACACTATGGACAACCCACCTGTTGATGATGGTAGTAGCAATTCTCAAGGGCAACAGCAATCTCAAGGTGGATCACTCCCTTCAGGTGATGCTAAATCTCTTGCTCAGCAAATTTTAGACAATCCAAATATTACTGTCGCAGACTATGGTTGGAATTCTGGCGAAACAACCCCTAAGAGCCAGATTGAAAATACCGCAAAAGGTCAGCCAGCTATACCAGACTCAGTACCAACCCAATATAGTCGTAATGTCGATCCACAGATTCTTCAAGTCATTCTTCTGATCGGCCAAAAACATAAGATCACAGTTTCGTCTCTTATGCGCACACAAATGACAGCAGGAGGATACAGCCAACACCCCCGAGGTAGAGCCGTTGATTTAAGTCCAATTGGCTCCTGCGGTGATGGTGCTGGTGAGGAATGTGCTCAAGCAGTACAGGAGTTGATCAATGCAAATGCGCTACCTCAAGGTGGTGGTATTGGCCAGTCAACCTGTGGAGGAGCACGTGGCGCATTAAACAATGCTATCACTCAAAGGGATGGCAATCGTTTGATGATTCTTGTAACCACTTACATATCGATCTAGGACAAGGAAATGCAGCATCATAAGAAAACATTTTCCATATTTACGACGGCTAAAAAAATAGGTTTTTAGCTCTCATCTTTGCTAGTCTTATGGTAATAGTCCAACCATCTTTTGTTTATGCCGAATTATCACCAGCTTCATACCCTATGCAGGCAATTAGGTTTTATAGCATTAAAGGATGCCTCACTGGTGTTGGCGAGGGTGGTGCAGGTGCTGGTACTGCTCTTGTTGGAAATGACAATATTGAAAAGGTTTTACGATTCTTCGTTGGTAAGGGTTTATCCCTCAAGCAAGCAGCGGCAATTGCAGGAAATCTAGAACAAGAGTCAAGAATTAACCCAACTATCGAAAATAGTATTGGTGCTTACGGTATCGCACAATGGCTTGGCGGACGCAAAAATAATCTTAAAGCAAAGAGTAATTACAACACCCTTGAAACACAATTAGAGTTTCTCTGGGAAGAGTTAAATGGAGTAGAGAAGGCCGGCTTAGAAGCCATTAAGAACGATTCCGGTTCTGACGTTGGCAAATTAGCTGTCGAATTTGGAGAAAAATTTGAACGATACGGAGCTGGGGAAGAAGGAAAGCGTGCACAGTATGCAAACGAGATATACACCAGTTTTCAATCAAAAATTCCCGACTCTTCCTCGTCAGGTGGTAGCTCATCATCGGGGAGTGGTGGATCTCAATCTTCAGGATCAAATTGTACTGGGATAGGAGGCAGTAATGGTGGGGGATCATATATGGACGATAGCTTTGTTGTTCATAACCAATGTGACCAACCATGGGCTAATCTCTCTTATGGCTCCAACACTATTTGCTCAGCAGGATGCGGCCCTTCTGCTATGTCGAACATTATTACAGCAATGACTGGTAAAAAGGTAACACCAGAAGAGACATCAAAGTTTGCTGCAGATAACGGAATGGCCCATGAGTGGGGTAGCTCTTGGGATGTAAGTCCAAAGCTTGCTGAACATTGGGGGCTTAAAGCCAAGAATATTGCAAATGATGTCACTGCAATCAACGAAGCACTCCGTGGTGGTGCACTAGTTAATATGTCTGGGGCTGGTCCTTCACCTTTTATTGCTGGCGGGCACTTTATTGTTATCCGTGGAGTAACAAATGATGGCAAGTGGAAAATTGCTGATTCAAATGGACAAGCTGGGCAAGAGAACAGCAAAAAGGAGTGGGACCCCAATGCAATCCTTCCCTATGCACGGCAGGGTAATGTTTGGGCTATAACAAAATAATGGAGGTTTAAATTAGAGTATGGATAGCTCAGCCAAAAAACAGCTTTTTATACTATCTGCTATTATCGTAGCAATTCTTAGTGTTGTCACTCTTCTTTGGTGGTGGCTCACCCCCTCGCAACCAAAAAAAACTGAAGATCAATCAAAAGTAAATTCATATACAGACCCTTACTCGGGTGAAACCGTCTATAGTCCGCCAGGTCGCGTGCCCGAACGATACCGTTCTCGCAATGATATTGTTTATCTTGGGCTGTCTGAATTACTAAATCATGGCTTTACTGAACCGCAAGTTGGTCAATATAAAGTATATATCAAAAAATACTCAGATAAGCGTGCTGCCAAAAAGAGAAAGTAATTTCTGAAGTAACTATCAATTTCGACAGCTACAAGCAAATAATAGACAAAAAAACGGGGGAAACGACAGTTACTTTTGACATTATTCTTAATCGTAACCAGCAATTATCATATATAGCTAAAGTATTCATGCCTAGTGTAAATAAGATCGAGATGTCAATATACTCAAAAGACGATACAAGCCTATCAACACCTTTATTTGATTCAAAAACTGATGGTTTAGCTGACTAATTATAATTAAACGACTCTGCTCACTCATCCCACCGCACTCGTCATCACGATCTGATTGTCAACGAATTCGCTCAGGAGGCGCTGCTGGCGCTGCTGGTCGAGCTCGCCAAAGACATCGTCGAGCAGAATGAGTGGTGCCTGGCCTGTTTGCTGTTGAATATAGGCCGCCTCGAGAAATTTAAGGGCAAGCACAATGGTGCGGATTTCGCCCCGCGATGCAGTCTTGGCTGCTAGATTACCACGGAATAATACTGTGATATCGTGTCGGTGCGGACCAATACTCGTTGCGCCGACCACTTTGTCATAGGCCGTTTTTTGCTCATATTCGGCGAGAAGCTGCTGCGCGGTCATACTGCTCTCCTCCGAGTAGTGTAGCGCAACGCTATCCGCCACGCCCGCAATACTTTGGTACATAGCACTACTTTTTGCACTAAGATAACGTAGCACCCGCTGACGCTTCGTAATAATCGACGCGCCATACTGACTCAAGATAAGATTCCACGAGAAAAGTGCCGCATCACTAAGAGCAGGGTCTTTCAGTAATTTATTACGTTGTTGCAGTGCTCGGTGGTAGCGGCTCAACTCGTGGCTATAGTGTGCATCATATTGCTGGATAAGCGTATCGAGAAAATCACGCCGACGCTGCGGCGAGCCAGTGATAATCCGCAATGTGTCTGGCTCGAAGAGAACAATGGGATATTTTTTGCCATAGGGAAGGCGACCATAGGTTGTGCCATCGACGATAAAACGCTTGCGCTTCGTCTCATGTCGACGATCGTACTGGACGCGATAGTGTTGCTCATCCGTCGCGAGATCAATTGTATAACTTTTTTGTTCATGTTGGCAGACTGCTTCATCGCTACCACGAAAGGAAGTTCCGCGCAGCGCAATATGAATTGCCTCGATAAGCGATGTCTTGCCAGAGCCATTTGGGCCAGAAATCAGCGTCGTACCTGGCTCAAGGTCAAGCGTCTTGAGCGTATGAATCCGCACATGCTGCACTGCTAGCCGTGTTATCTTCATCACTAGCTCTTCAGTGGCATAATAATATGAATATAGTTTGGCTCGGGCTGAGCGACTGTCAAGACGCAGGGCGAGAGCTTACCGCTGAAGCGGAAGGTGATCGTCTCACCATCAAGAACACCCAGTGCATCACTAATGTACCGCGAATTGAGCGTAATCTGCCCATCACTCGACACCTCAGCCTCTGTCTCGGAGGTATTCTCGCCCAGCTCAGACGCAACGGAGTGAATCCGCAATTTCTGCGCCTCATGGTCGGCGGTGAGCGTGACACTGCCACCAGACTCACGCGCAAAGAGCCCTGCCACCTTGACGACTCGCGAGAAGTCGCCTGCTGCCAGCGTCACATTCGTCTCGGACTGAGCAGGGATGAGCTGCCGATAATTTGGGTAGGTGCCATCGATTAGGCGGCTGGTAATCTCCACTTCCTCTAACCGAAAGCGCACCTGCGTCTCATCAAAGAGCACCTCCACCTCTTCCGTGCCGTCACTGAGTGAGCGTAGAGCTTCCTGCAAACTGCTCGCTGGCACAATGGCTGCAATCTGGCTCTGGCTCGCCATCAAACGCCGCTCAGCCAGGCGATAGCCATCCGTCGCTGCCATATACAGCGCACCATCTACTGTATGCCAATACACACCAGTTAGGACAGGCCGCGTCGTGTCATTACTACACGTCACCAAGGTCTGGGCTGCCGCCTGCTTAAAATCGGCCGCGGCAATGCTATAGCGTACCGATTGTTCTTCATCAATCGTCGGCAGCTCCGGAAAGTCATCCGCTACCACGCCATTAATCGTCGAGGTGTACCCGCCAGACGTCAGTGTCATACGCGTGCCATCGGTCTCCAGCTCGATTGGCCCCTTCGGCAAATTCGCCACAAATTCGCTCACAAGTTTAGCCGGTAGGGTAATTACCCCCGGCGTCTCTACCTTTGCACCAATATAGTAGGTGGCGGCAATCTCTAGGTTCGTCGCAGCGAGAAGAAGGCGATTACCTTCGGTGCGGAATAATATATTGTTCAAAATTGGCAGGCCAGCTCGGTTGCTCGCAACTCGCCCGACAACCCCGAGCGCTCGTGCAAGATTTTCTTGTGTGACAGACAGTTTCATATCGACAATCCTTTCTTTTTATCTGGTTGATATAGTAATAGGTGCTGTGGATACTGTGGAAACCATGATGAATAACAGAGGTATGATCTGCTCACTACTTGTGTAAAACGCTGCGGTCGCTGGCGTGGATAAGCCGGGGAGAAATGGGGGTTATCCACCAACCAGGTGAACTTTCGTATGGTATGCTTTTGGTGCTGTGGATGATTGCCCACGAGCTGTCCGCCGGTTATACGACCAGCTGTGCACGGCTTTTCCACAGGTGTCGCGAAAAAAACACATGGTCTAGGCATAGAGCTTGTCCCGAATATCAGCGACTTGCTCACGGATGAGATAGTCGAGTTTGATGGATTTTTCGATTTTTTCGACTGAATGGATAGCGGTAGTATGGTCTTTGCGGCCCAGCTCACTGGCAATTTGTGGAAAGCTCATGTGGAGCTCGCTGCGCAGTAAGTACATGGCAATTTGTCGCGGCACGACGATATGCTTAGCCCGCTTAGCACCACAGATTTCTTTGCTATCGATCTGAAAATGGCGGGCAGTTTTGTCGATAATCTGCTTGGCGGTGAGGTGTTGGGGGGCGACTACGCCGGACGTTACCAAGTAAACCCTCTGCTGTCATTACATCAGGAGCGACGCCGCGCATCTCGGCATAAGCAAGAAGTTGATTAAGCGCGCCCTCGAGCTCGCGGATATTTGTCTTGACGTTCTTAGCAAGGTATTCCACGGTGTCGCGCTCAAGTGTCACGCCAGCGAAGCTTGCTTTGGTCTCGACGATCGCACAGCGCGTCTCGAAGTCTGGCATCTGGATATCGATTGCCATCCCCCATTCAAAACGACTGCGCAAGCGCTCCGTCAGGGTAGGAATGCTGTGCGGTGGTTTGTCGCTACCAATGATAATTTGCTTATTGGCTTGGTGGAGGGCATTGAAGGTGTGAAAGAACTCCTCCTGAGTCTTCTCACGCCCAGCAATGAATTGCATATCGTCGACGATCAGTACATCGACATTGCGATATCGGTCAGAAAAGCCAGCCTTTTTGAAGCGGATCGACTCGATAAACTCTTTGACAAACGTCTCCGAGCTCAGGTAGGCGACTTTTTTGCCTGGGTCGCGCGCGAGGATCTCGTTACCCACCGCTTGGATGAGGTGTGTCTTACCAAGGCCAACGCCACCGTAAATGAAGAGGGGGTTATACTTCGTGCCAGGGCTATGTGCGACTGCTTGGCAGGCGGTGTAGGCGAGGTCGTTGCTCGAGCCGACGATGAAATTCTGGAAGGTATAGCGCGCATTGAGGCTTGTCGCTGGTGTCGGAGAGCTAGAGTGCGAAGGAGTAGTTGGCTTGCTGATAAGTGCTGCCGCTCGCTCTTCGACGCGATCGGCTGGCTGGCCAGTGGTTTCGCGGCTAATCACAGTGCGTTTTTTGCCTTGTTTGTTTACTACATAGGCAATGCGCGACACCTCCACACCACTGTGCTGGAGCGCTTCTTTGACAATGCCATCATAGCGCACCTCAAACTGGCGAATCGCAAAAATATTCGCTACGCCAATGGTGATCACCCCGTCTTTATTGCTGAGCATCTCAGTATTGGCAAACCACGTCGAAAAAATGCCGCTTGGTATCGACACTTCAATCTCACCCAAAACACTCTTCCACAGGCTGTGGTACACTGGCTTTTGCTGCTCCTTGTTTGTTACACAATGACTCCTTTTAGTATAAGAAAAAACCGACTTTTCCACAACCGTGAGAAATACAACAACGGGATAAATCTGAAAGGGGCAACAGGGGTGAAGTTTTTCCACAAAAATACAGTACCTCTGTTAAAGTGTGGATAACTCGCGAACAAATGTGGATAAACAACTTGGCTATGCTTATGACGGAGGCTGCTTGGGGTAAAAAATCCACTAAAAGGGCGAAAAGTTGAAAGATCTCGGGCAATCGCGTATAATAGCAATGATATGCCAAAACGAACTTACCAACCACACACTCGTCATCGCGCTCGGACGCACGGGTTTCGGGCACGGATTGCTACCAAGGCAGGCCGCAACGTGCTCAAGCGCCGCCGCGCCAAGGGCCGCGCTCGCCTCGCACTCTCGTAGTGTGACGATAGCAAAATGACGAAAATAACCCACTGCTTGGTGGGTTATTTTATCTCTGTTTGCGGGCAGATTTGCTATAATACAGCTATGTTACAGCAACGATACCGGTTTCATGGCTATGGTGGGCTGCGCTATTTGTATCGTCATGCCAGTGCTGAGCGATCGCGCTTGCTGACCGTCAAGTACGTGGCTAATCGCCGTCGGCGCATGCCACGCATTGCCGTGGTGGTGAGCAAAAAGGTGCACAAATCTGCGGTGGGGCGCAACCGCATTCGCCGCCGTGTCTATGAGATTCTACGCCAACACGTACCGCACTTTACAGGGGTGTACGATGTTGCACTGATCATTACCTCAAGTGAGGTGCTTACCGCGCCGCACGATGAGCTTGTGCTGGTGGTGAAAAATCTGCTTGTACGAGCTGGTATTTGCCCTGGCGACGCAACGCCAAGTGATGAAAGAGATAAGGCAGAATAAAATCCTATATCCTCTCAGTCTTCTTTGCGCGACCTACTTCATAGTACTTTGAGTCAAATCAATGCCAAATAGTTCTGTATAAACAGTGGTAAATAGAACTCAAAACATTTATACAAAATTCTTTTCTTGTCATTCTATACCAATGAAGGGCAAGCTAGGTGAGTGTTCTTTTCTAAGGTTATAAATACTCTTATATGTAGTATTGGCAGTAGTGTATCGCATATATCAACGATTGATTTCCAAAAATATTTCGCCACAATTCATCTTCCGTGGCCACCTATGATACAATAAATGCAGTAATCGGAGTCAATATGTTTGAGACAATAATTTTACAGCCCATTTTTAACGCACTTTTGCTCATCTATAGTATCATCCCTGGTGGTGACTTTGGTGTGGCGGTGATTCTCTTCACGGTCATCATCCGCTTCTTGCTCTACCCACTACTTAAGCGGCAGCTTCACCAGAGCAAACAAATGCGCAAGATGCAGCCTGAACTGGCCAAGATCAAGAAAGCGGCTAATGGCAACCGTCAAGTAGAAGCGATGCAGCAGATGGAGCTGTATAAAAAGTACGGTATCAAGCCATTTCGCTCGATTCTATTGCTCTTCATTCAGATTCCGATCTTTATCGGCCTCTACCAGGTGATCATGATCATCTCGCTCCACCGCGACCAAGTGGCACGCTACATCTACGAGCCGCTCAAGAATATCGATGCCATCAAGACGATCATTCACCACCCTGAGCAGTTTAATCACACCATGCTGGGCTTTATCGACCTCACCAAGGTAGCGCTTGGTAAGGATGGCATTGTCTGGCCGCTCCTCGCCCTCGCAATCATCTCAGCTCTCACCCAGTATGTGATGACTAAGCAGACCATGCCAACTGGCAAGAGCACTAAACGTTTCCGCGACATCATAGAGAAGGAGCGCCGCTGGCAAAGAGGCCGACCCCGCCGAGATGAACGCCGCAATGATGCGCAATATGGCGAAGTTTATGCCAGTGATGATGTATCTGCCCCTTTTGGTGGTGGCATTGGAGGACGTTTGGCCAGATATCGGCGCACCTGCTACGGTTGCTGGTTTGATCGAGCAGGAAACGTGCCCAACACCAACTCATGTGAAG
>CAKMNX010000002.1 GCA_927910745.1 uncultured Candidatus Saccharibacteria bacterium
TATGGACGCTCTAGCTATCGCAGTAAGCGAACTTGCAAATATCTCAGACAGAAGAATTGCCGCTCTACTTGATGATAGATTTAACAACGGTCTGCCTGCGTTCCTTAGGGTGACAGAAAAAATGAGAACAGGGCTAATGGATTCTGCAGTATACTACAGCCTCACTAGTCTCAGAAAATAAAGTATTAGCCCATCCAGCGTCGGTTGACTCTGTGCCAACATCTGCCAACACCGAAGACTTTGTAGCTATGAGCTCGGTCTCCGCCCGTAAGGTGGTCGACACATATTAGATAACATCAAGCACGTATTAGCCATAGAATTAATGGTGGCGGCACAGGCCATAGATTTACGTGACAAGTCAAAAAATGGAACAAATTTAGGCACAGGAACTAAGGTTGTCTATGATTTTGTGCGCCAAAAAGTACCTATGCTCAAAATAGACACATACTACAAACCGTACGTAGATGGTCTAGTTGACGATCTGTATGACCTCATAACTAGGGACGGCCTAGAGTTTATAAAGTAACAAATCCACCCCGTCCCATTCCTCAACCACTGTGGTCAAAGTATACATAGCGATGGTTTTCGCATTGTCGTACATTTGTTTTGATGTAAGCTTCTTTAGATCTCTCAAGTTAAAGAGGCCAATGTTGTCGGATTCGCCGCTAGCTATATCATGTATCGGATTTTCCGAAGTAATAAACGCATAACTTATGTCCGTGTGATAATGCCCGCCACCAGCAGGATATGTGTGAATCGCGATCGGTTGAGGATGCAGTTTCACTCCAGGCAATGAAGCAAGCCTATTATAACGCGGCTGCAACAACCTTAGCTGGTTTTTGTCGTAACCAGATTCTTCGGCTATTTCCCGTAAGACCGCTTGCCACGGTGTCTCGTCTAGCTCGACATGCCCACCAAACTGCAATAACCTGTTTAGCTTGCGGTGCTTATGTAAAATAATCCGAGGTTCAGCACCCTCTGTTATTTTCACAATATACCCGCTAACGCAGGTATCGTGCTGACCAGGCTGGTCGTGTATATGAGGCATATTATAAATTTTACTTTAATTGTGGCGTGCGGTCAAAAGGATACACTTTAGGACAGGTAGGTTATAAATTGCGCTATTTGACACAATGTAGCTACCCATTTATATTTATTAGCAGAAGAGAGCTTTGCGCTATGTCTCCGGAGGGTATCTCCGGAGATATTTGCTTGAGGAGCTCTTGACCGCTAAATATAAAGTAAACCCCAAAACGGGAGGCAACCATGACAAAAACTACTGCATCCAAAAATTAGTACGCCGATTCGCGCGATTTCATGACAAGCCTGCTGTTTCGCAAATGGACTATCGCGATCATTCTTTCGCTTGGCACTGAGACTAAGCGCTATTCTGTGCTGTATCGTTTTCTTCCTGGGGTAATTCAAAAAGTGCTCACCGAGCACCTCAAGCAGCTAGGGCGCCGGCATCATCCGGTGCTTCGCCCAACTCAGCTTCTCCCAATCAGCCCTTGCCAGTGTATACACCCTCCATTTCACTGCCTCGCCCGCAACTTCACCTTGCTCGATTCCTGTGTACCGGTAGCCAAGCCTCTCGAGCGCACTCCAGCTGCGGATATTCTGCACGTATGCCTTTGCCTCAATTATTGCAAATCCTCCCTCAGAAAACGCCCAATTGCAAGCTGCTTGCTTGGCAGAACTCCCAAGGCCTTGACCCCAGTTTTTCGGATCGCCAATCAGTGTACAAAATGCCCCCGCTGTGACGCCGTATTTGTGGCTTAGTTTTCTTATATCGTTGATTTCAATATTGCCAACGATCTCGCCGTTGCGCTCGATCATCCAGCTGTACCGATCGTCATCATCAAGCATATTCTGGAGATGCGCCACCTCGTCTTCCTCAGTCGTGTGCGAAAAATCCGCACCCAAATACTGCGTTACCTCTGGCTGGCGAATCCACTGCGTGGTAATTGGCGCATAAGCTGGGCTTGGTGCTACCAAGCGCAGCGTCTGGGTTTGGCTAGAGGAGGGTAGGGTGAGGGTGTGGGTGTACATACTTGTCATTATAGTTTAGCTCTATACTTTGTTATAATAAAGCATATGCATAAACCATTACGCGGTGTTAACTTGGGTGGGTGGGTGGTGCTTGAGCGCTGGATGACGCCATCGGTCTTTGCGGGTACCGATGCGAGCAACGAGCATCAGCTGATGATGCAACCAGACGGCCCGGAGCGCATTGCCAAGCATCGGCAAGAATTTATGACCGAAGCGGACTTTGCCTGGCTGCATGCGCACGGTATCGAGGCACTGCGTGTGCCCGTCGGCTACTGGGTGCTAGCAAGCCAGGATGGTTACCTCGAGGCTACCAAGCAGCTAGATTGGTGCTTTGCAATGGCTCAAAAATACCACATGCGCGTCTTGCTTGATTTGCATGCGGCGCCGGGTGCGCAGAACTTGGGTGACCACAGTGGGAGTGGCAACCGCATGCCGCAAACTGGCTGGTACCAGGCCAAAAACCGCCGGGCGACCCGCCGCATTCTGATGCAGCTCGCCGAGCGCTATGGTACAAGCCCGCAGCTTTGGGGGATTGAACTGCTGAACGAACCCTTTACGAAGGATTGGCTGCAGCACTGGCTGCTGCGGCTATGGTCGCGCCGCACAACCCGCCGGTTGCGCCGCATTGTGCCGGCCACAACGCGCATTATTATTAGCGATGCCTACCAGTTGCCGCGGTGGCGCCGGGCGCAGCCCCGTGATTGGCTGGATATCCACCACTACCAGTGCTTTGGGGCGGCCAACTTGGCGCTGGTGGATTATGACCAGCACGCGAGTATTGTGGATGAGTTTACCCAGACGCACCAGTCGTTGCAGCGCCCAACCATCATTGGTGAGTGGAGCGCGATTTTGCCGCCCGCTATTGCCATGACTCCACCGACCATCACCGCTTACATACTGGCGCAGCAAACGGCCTTTGCCAGCGCCGACGCCCACTTTTTCTGGAGCTATAAAACCGAATCAAACGATGGCTGGAACTACCGTTGGCTGGTAGAGAAGGGTATTATGCCATAGGAACTAGGCTGAGGTTCCTGGGTGGGTAATCTCGCCTGGAAATGGATATCAATATCATCTTGCAGTTGTTGTATTGGATGTGACCGAAGTATGTGTGTTGGATCAAGAGGTGTACCATACCCATCATGCTGATGCGCGGGTTGCAGTTGATGATTTTTCGTTTGATAGTAATCATCAATAATGAGGATGAGAGGCGCTGAGCGATCGAGTATCCCTTCCAGCTATCCACCAAATCATGTATAATAAGCTGAGTACGACAGCCAAGAAACGGAGGAAATGAAGAAGTATGGCAATGGGTATGAACCAAATGAAGATGCTGAATGACTTGCGCAAGGCACAGAAGGCACTAGCGAAGGAGATCGTGGAGGTCGAGGCAGGCGATGGTGCGGTGATTGTGCAGATCACTGGCGAGCTGAAGATTAAGAGTGTGAAGATCGACCCAACTAAGGTAGACCTGGATAACATCCACCAGCTGGAGCACTGGATCGAGATTGCGATTCGCGATGGTATGGCCAAGGCGCAAGAGATTGCTGCCAAGAAAATGCAGCCACTGATGGGTGGGCTTGGCAACCTCGGGTTCTAGCTAGTATGGCAGATATTCTGCCTCAGGCTCTGCAACGGGCAATAGATGAACTGGGGCACTTGCCAGGGGTAGGTGCACGCACGGCGGAGCGCTATGCGTATTTTTTGCTGCGGGCCGATGGGCGGACGAGCCAGGGGATTGCCCAGGCCATCACACAGCTTCACACTGCTGTTGCAACCTGCCCCGTCACCTTTGCTCTGATGGATCCTGACCAAGACGTTTCGCCACTCTATAGTAGCCCAGAGCGCAACCGCAAGCAGATTGCTGTGGTGGAGGAGCCACTCGACATCGTGGCGCTGGAGCGCACTGGCCACTACAAGGGGACGTACCATGTGCTGGGTGGTGTGATCTCACCGATTGATGGGGTAGGGCCAGAGCAATTACACATCCCCGAGCTGCTGGAGCGTATTACTCATGATGCAGTAGAGGAGGTGATTATTGCCACCAATGCAAGTGTGGAAGGCGAGTCGACCGCGCTCTTCTTGCAGCGGCACATTGCCGAGGCAGGCCTAACGGTGCGGATGACGCGCTTGGCACGCGGCATCCCCGTTGGTGTTGACCTTGAATATGCCGACCAAATAACCCTCGGCCACGCGCTAGAGGGGCGGCGCGCGGTGTAATGAAGCGACTATTGTGCTGATTCTGCGTGGAGACGCCGCTGCTCTTCGGCGGCTTCTTGCTTCTCGACGAAGTCGTAAAGACAGTCGCTGACAGTGCTCCTGAGTGTATTAAGATTCTCAACATGCTGGACAAGCGCTTCCATGGGCGATGCTGCCTCGCGCGTGGTGGCCTCTTGCAAAAAGCGAAATACGTCATGATCATAGCCAACACATTCAAAATAAAGCGTAGCGAGTTCGGCGCTTGGGTTGTCGCGCAGCTGTTGCGCGATCCACTGCTTGACTTTCTCACCTTCTCCTAGCTCGTCTTTGAGCAAAAGCACATAGAAATGGATTTCCTCTATCTCATCTGTTTGGTAGAAATAATAGTTCACCATGTCCCAGGCAGCCTTCCGAGCGACCGCTTGCTCGCCATGCTTGGCACAGAGCTTTACAAGATAGTAGTCGTCAAATAACCGTGAAGAAGATCGCTCTGATGGGTGCTTGGTAATGATGGCAATGTAAGCATCACGAATCCGCTGATCGAATATAAAGCGCCGGTCGTTCAATGAATTAACAACAGCGTGGAGCGTATACCCTTCATCCTCGGGTGTAATAACATAAGCAGAGGCACGGGCTTGGCGCGTGCCGTCTGGATCCTTACTATGTATGACATACTCGGCATCGATTTCTGCCTTGATGTAGGGGCTGATGACATACCGTTCGAGTTGCTGCGCCTTCGCTACGCCATCATCATCGAATTTGAGAAGGAGCTCGATGATCATGCCCAGTTCTTGCTGAGCTGATGAAATATATCGGCTAACTTCTTGATCTTGTGCGAGTGTTGCTGTCTCGGGGTTGTATCCAAAGTGTTGGTAAGCCATTTCTTGGCAAAGGCTCGCAATCATGCACATGCGAGCAAAATCATCAGCATCTTGAGTGCGCAAGTGGAGGGTATTGGCATCACTGAGAAGGCGATAAAAAGGCAAATTGATATCATCGCGCTGCATATCTCTGGCGGCAGCGGTGCGGGCATCGAGCGATTCGCGTAGCTCCTGCAAGCGGGCTGTTCCATCTGGTGTATCGCTCATTCTAATATACTCACAATATTGCTGATGAAAGAACTCATGTGGCTCAAGATCGGCAGGGATGGTCTGGAGCGAGACAGTGCCAGACTCATCGCGCTGGAGCTCGAGAGTGCTCGACCGCATTGCTTGTGTCGGCTGCGAATCTGGCAAAATGACATCTAGAAACTCCCAGACATCCTGCTTAATCTTGGGGAGCTCTGCGGCAAGATCGGGGATACCCTTGCTGATCTTCTGTAGGTCGCGCAGGAGATCGGTTGCGAAGCGTCTACACTCGGTAATGGCCTGTCTATCAAAATAATTATCAGCGTAGGGATCGCAATCAGAGAATCGCATAATGTGAATCAGGCTAGTAATTACCCGCCACACACTGCTACGCCAGAATAATTCATCATCTGCTATCGCCTGCTCGAGCAAATCACGATCAAGCAGCTGCTCGCGATACTCTGCAATGTAGTAGTCGATCATTGCTTTTATCTTGACTGGGTCGATTGGGAGCTGGCTTGCCTGTGGCCTTTGTTGCTGGGTAGCAGTGGTATCATCTGGAGAATTTGTCATGATATATACCATAGCGGGGAAAGGGAAATCTGTCAATCAAAAGAACCTTAAATATCAAGACCTCTGCGTTTTCCGCTAGCCTCTCCACTTACCAGTGTATTCGAGTGGAGTGCAACGCTTCGCCACCAGAACCAACAGACTTCAAATCTGACGTAAAAGGTTAATATCTTCCCAGGATTCATCCTTATTAGCATTTTGGAGAGAGGTTAAAGAATTATTAAAAGTTGTGTCACATCGAAAGGAGAAACAATATGTGTTTATTTGCTATACTAAAACAATGGCAAAATCAAAGAAATGGACGAAAAAGCTAACACGATGGGCGCAGAGCAACCGCTGGGGGCTGATGAGTGCTGCGTTAGTACTTGTGCTGGTGAGTGGTGTGTATCTCGCGTGGCAACGTGGCATGTTGACGAAGCTTATCAAAACACCACAAGATACTGCAAATGTAGCGCTCACGAGCCAAGATAACACCCTCCCCGCCTGGATGCCAGATACCGTCAAGCGCTGGCAGGGCGAGATTACCAAGCAGGCCCGGCAGTATAATGTTTCGCCGCAGCTGGTGGCGATTATCATGACGCTGGAATCCGGTGGGTACTCCAAGGCGCACAGTGGTGTGGCGAGTGGTTTGATGCAGGTGACGGATGGTACGGGCAAGGAGATTGCGGCTAAATTCGTGAAGCCGGCGCGCACGAACTATGATTTATTTGATCCTGCAACGAGCATCGCCTTTGGCGCGGCCTACCTAGCGCACCTGCGCGATCAGCTGTGCGTGCCGCTCGGCAGCTATCCGAAAACGAGTGCGTTGAGCTCGTTGCTGCGGGCTACAATGGTGGCCCGGGTGCAGCGGGCAACTTATACCGTGGCCGCGGGCTGGAGGCCATCGAGACCCTCAGCTACAGCCGCGATGCCATGAACCTATGGCGCGAGCGGGTAAGCGGCAGCAGCCCCACCTACACGCGCTGGTTTGAGCGCGGCGGCAAGAAGCTGGTAGAGAAGGCGCAGGCAGGCAACTAAGGAGCGTTAGTGTTGATATAAAACCCTGGTATTTTGCTTGGTTATCTCTTTGTATCCATTTCTCTAGGGGTGGCTGATTCTTCTTTTTTATATGAAGGGAGAGGGAAGCCGTGCCAGTATATCGTTCGTGCGGTGTCTATGAAACCTTTTGTTCTTTCGGCTAGCTCTAGAAATTTTGCGCCGAATTTTTGCTGCAAGGTTGCTGTCTGATCACTCTCGTGTGCTTGGCTAATCTCACTCGCGCTTGGTCTGTTCTCGTGGTCTGTCATAGAATCCTCCACACTAGTACTTCTAAAACTACCGTAACATATTTCTATGATGCTATGCAAATAATAATAGACTCCGCCCACTATATTCATCGCGATTCGTCCTTGGCTAACTACGATCCTATAGCTCGCATACCAGGCCATAAATTCACCGCACCATACCTCGCGCCTATCGGCAAATTCTGCTACACTAAAGAGGATGTTTGATGAAGTGATACGCGCGGTCCAACGCGCAGACAAAATTATTATTATCCAAGCTGAAAACCCCGATGGCGACAGTGTTGGCAGTAGCCTCGCGCTGGAGGAAATCCTGGGCGATATGGGCAAGCAGGTGACGCTCTATTGCCCGGTGGCAGTGCCTAAGTATTTGCGGTATATCCGCGGCTGGGATCGCATTACTGATGAGTTTGACAGTAGTGCCGAGCTGGCGATTATTGTTGATACCAGCGCCGATGTCTTGCTGAGCAAAGTGCTCGACGCACCGAGTGCTCGCGCCTTCCTCACGACGCATCCAGTGCTCGTGCTAGACCACCACGCGACGGAGAGTACCCTGAGTTTTGATCATACACTCATCAATCAAGATGTGGTGGCGACTGGAGAGCTCATCTACAATCTTGCGCAGCACGCCCAGTGGGCGATCAACCCACAAGCGGCAGAGAATCTCCTCATCGCGATCATGAGCGATAGCCTAGGTCTGACAACGCAAAACACCACAGCCGACTCTATCCAGACCGCCGCAGAGCTGACCCGGCTGGGCGCAAGCAATGCCGCTATTGAGGTGCGCCGCCGTGACTTTATGAAAAAAGCGCCAGAAATCCTTCGCTACAAAGGGCGCTTGATCGAGCGGATCGAGTATATGCTAGATGGCCGCCTGGCACTCATCCATATCCCGTGGGAGGAGATCCAGGAATATAGCGATCAATATAACCCCAGTATGCTTGTGCTAGACGAGATGCGTCTAGTGGAAGGGGTAGATGTGGCGATTGCTATCAAGACCTACCCCGATGGCAAGCTGACCGGCAAAATCCGTAGCAATGCGCCAGTAGCGGCGATGATCGCTGGCTACTTTGGTGGTGGTGGCCATGCCTATGCAGCGGGTTGGCGGATGTATGAAGACTACCAGCTGGCGATGCGTGAGATCGTCGAGGCAGCCAGCCGGGCCTTCGTTGAGTATGATGAGAGCGAGGCAGCTCATGGCGATTAAGTTTGCTAATACACTGACCCGTCACCTCGATACCTTTGTGCCGCTCCAGCCCGGCAAGGTGTCGCTCTACACCTGTGGGCCAACGGTGTATAGCTATTTACATGTTGGCAACTGGGCGGCGTATATCTACTGGGATATCCTGGTGCGCATGCTTCAGGCGGAGGGCTACGAGGTGGAGCGTGTGATGAATATCACCGATGTCGGCCACCTGACAAGCGATGCTGATGAAGGCGAAGACAAGCTCGAGAAGGGTGCACGCCGCGAGGGTAAGACTGCTTGGCAGATTGCTACATTCTACGCCGATGACTTTGTCCGCGGGATGAACGCGTTGCACTTAACATCGCCGAGTCGGCTAGTCCGTGCCACCGACTATATTGACGAGCAAATCCAGCTTGCCATTACTCTCAAGCGTAAGGGGCACACCTACCAGACGAGTGATGGGATTTATTTTGATACCAGTACTTTCCCAGCCTATGCAGACTTTGCCCGGCTCGATCTGCGAGCCTTGTGGGCGGGGGCACGGATTGGTCCCAATAGCGAGAAGCGCCACGCGAGCGACTTTGCTCTATGGAAGTTCTCGCCAACCGGCGTCAAGCGCGACATGGAGTGGCCCACGCCACCGGAGCTGCTCGACCAGCCACCAACAGATGGCGCGCCAGTGATGGGCTTCCCGGGGTGGCACTTGGAATGCTCGGCGATTGCAATGCACTTCCTTGGCGCGACGCTCGACATCCACGCTGGTGGGATTGATCATATTCCTGTACACCACAGCAACGAGATTGCTCAGAGCGAAGCTGCGACAGGCCAACCCTTTGCCCACTACTGGCTGCACTGCAACCACCTCAAGGTTAATGGCACGAAGATCAGCAAGAGCCTAGGTAATGGTTACACCTTGACCGACCTCGCTGAGCGGGGCTACACCCCCATGGCGTACAAGTTATTTGTCTTACAAAGCCACTACTCGCACGAGGGGAACTTTAGCTGGGAAAACCTCAGTGCAGCGCGCAACCGCCTGCGCAAGTGGTATGAAGTGGCATGCCTGCGCCACCAGACGTATGGGAGTCTAGATGATGACCAGCGCAAGAGTGACGAACAATCGGGCTATGTATCGCTTCTGGCAGCAAGTGGGGCAGTGCGCGAAGCGCTCGCCAATGACCTTAATACCCCCGAGGCGCTGCGGCTCATCGATGAAGCATTTGATCGGGTGCTAGCACGGCCACTGGTAGCAGTGTACCATCGTGGATTGGAGGAGTTGCTAGCGGCGATCGATCAGCTACTTGGCCTCGACCTCTGTGAGTCGACGCCAGATATTACAGATGAGGCTAAGAAGCTCATCCTCCAGCGCCAGCGTGCGCGCGAAGCCCGCGATTGGCCCACAGCCGACCACCTGCGTACTGATCTCACCGCGCAACACATCGCCGTGCGTGATACACCGCAAGGGCCGGTGTGGTGGTGGGCAGAGAAATAATATGCGCGAAACTCTATCAGGAGAGACTGCCACACCGCAGGCAGAGCAAGAAGCATCACAATCACACCAGAAGATAGCCGCTTTAAACACGGTGTATGATGCAGTGCGGTGCAGAGCATATGAGAATAGCGAATATAACAATCACGACATCAACGAAGCAACGATTATACTGGGCGACCTCATTGTGTGTGAAGCGTGCCTCAGTGCTGGGCTGCCACCTGAGGATCTGCCACTGACTAAGCGAACAGGCTATGACATAGGCAAAACCCTACTCGAGAATATCGACCTTGCCATTGCGGCGTACCTGCCAGACTATGCCAAGAAACTGCCAGACCTTGGCTACGACGGTAGCGGGTTAGCTGTAGGTTACGATGAGTATAATGTACCTGAGGAAGCTGAGGAGATACCTGACGAAGCATGGCAGACATTGGAGCTAGATATGTCTGATGAGCCGATGGCAGCAGCGCCGCTTGTCGATCCGCTGCGTGCGCTGGTGCTGATGCATCATTATTACAAGCTAGTCGTTGCGCCGATTGAATGTGGCAATAAAGGGAGACCATGCTACGATTGGTCATCGCCCGATACACTCAAGAAAACAGGGGTCATTGCACCAGTTGTGCAGCTATGCATGCGAGGCCAAAAGGTGGTGCACCGCTGCGTACCGAGAGTATTATGATGTGATGAATCCCGCATACGACAGGAGTACGGTAGCACAAAATGGTGATGGTGTATAGAGAAAACTACAACCTTAACTCTCGCCCTTAATCTTCTCCACCAATTTAGCCAGTGGCTTGGTGGAGTCTTCACGGGCGTGGGCATTATGCTCGAGATAGTCGTCTAGTAGGACTTTGCAACAGCCAGCGATGGGGATGGAGATGAGACCGCCGATGATACCAAAGACGTAGAGGCCGATGGTGATGGCAACAAGGACAATCAGTGGTGTGAGCTCAATCTTGCGCGATTGAATAGTGGGCGAGATGAAGTTATTCTCGATCTGCTGGTAGATGATGAAAAATGCTGCAAAGATGAGGCCGCCTGGCAAAGCATTAAAGCCAAGCAAAAGGGAGATCATCACCCCGGCAATCGTAGCGCCAAACATAGGGATGAGGGCTAGGACAAAGGTGACGGCAATGGTGACAAGTGCAAGGTTGCCTGGAATAGCCGAGAAAAAGAGGCTGAGTACAAAGACCGCCGCACCAGCAAAGAGAGCACCAATGCCTGAGATCGTGAGCTGCCCTGTCACATAGCCTGCTACCACAGCGTGCATGCGGTGAGCGACCTTTTGGTGGCGCTCCATCGTAGCTTGGTCGCGGTAGAGCCCCCAAAAGCGCTCAGCCCAGGCTGGCCCTTCTGTCAGCATCAAGAAGGTAAGGACAAGCACCAAGAACCCCGAACCAACTGCCGAAAAAATAGAGCTAATGCCAGCAAGGAGGTTACCGCTGAGGCCGCGCGTCCATGACTCGACGCTGCCGCGTGCGCTCTCGACTACTTGATTGACTTGTGCCTGAATATGATACTGCTCGGCAAAAGTACCAAAGCTGTGCCACTGCTCGCCTGCTGTATGGATCATCCCTGGCAGGGCATCGATAAACTTGCTTGTCTGCTGGACGATAGGTGGTACCACGAGCACGAGAACCACTCCAAGTAGTGCCACAATACTAATGAAAGCGAGTGCGGTGCTGAGTGTCCGGCTACGGTTAGGCAAGCGCTCGACGATGGCATTGACCGGTCCATTGAGCGCTAGCGCGAGGAACCCCGCTGTACCAATCATAATCAAGGCAGTCTGCGCCAGATAAATCGCGAGAATTGCAAATGCAAAACCAATTACTACCAGCCAAAACCGCACAAAGGTCTTCGTGTCTATCTCTATCCGTACTCTCATGCTCTTTAGTATACCACGATTTACTGATGGATTAGTGGCTTGTGAGTAGTGGCAGGGCGGTACTTTGCTCCGTTATTTTTGCTCGGGCGAAGGAGGGGTGAGTGGCTCAGTTGGTTCTGGTGCCGAAGTAGCCTGCGGTTGTTGTGGCTGTGGTGACTCAACCGGTGCTGAGGGTTGTGTCGATGGTACCGGCTGTACCATAGGTGGTTGTACTGGTGTAACTGGCTGAGGTGGGTAGTATGGCTGCTGGGTGGGTGGTTGCGGCTGACCTGTGTAGCTAATAGGTGGTTGCTTGGATTGCGCCATTGGTGCTGGCGGGTAAGGATAGCGGGCCTGAGCAGGATTTCTCTTGCGGGTGCTAGCCCAGATAGCAAAGCCAATTACTACAATTGCCCCCACGACGATCACCATAAAGCAGATGATAAATATGATGATTGTACCGCGTTCGCTTGATGTGAGTGGAGTGCCTGAGTAATCAAGGCGGGTGCCGGGATTTGTACTTGGGTCCGTATCGCGGGTGTCTGGGCTTGGTGTCGTAGTCTGATCGGTTTCGTCTCGTGGTTGACTCTGAGCGGTGGATAGGAATTTTGTTATAAGATAATTGCCTGGGTATTTCCTATTGAGGCTGCTAAATAACCGTGCTGCATTGCTGTAGCGTCCAGCAACAAATTCATCGACGCCTGTTTGCCATAGTTTGGTGAGTTCACCATTGGTAGCGATGGTGACATGTTGTTTAGCTGCCATAGCGTGGGCATCTTGTGCATCTCGGGCAATACCACTACCAAAGCATGATTCCTCTTTCGGGCATGATTGGCGTGCATAGGTTGTAATGCCGACTTGCTCACCCCTGGCATTAAAGGCAGGGCCACCGCTGCTGCCAGAAGAAATCTCGGTAGTAGTCAAAATAAGCGAGTGCCCACCGCCATCACGCAGGGTTCTACTTGTTGTACCAGTAGAGACAGTGGGGATAGTGCGAGATTGCTTGGTCTCGGTACCACCATCAACAAGCGCTGGATACCCGACTGCTGTAATGCGGTCGCCGTTTTGGACTGAGCTGAGCGACGACAGCTGCTGAATTGTTGGGAAGGTACCGCTCATCTTGAGGAGTGCAACATCGGTATATTGAGATGAGAGATTGAAGTCGCCTGGGTTAACCTCTTTATCAATGAGCGTTGCAGTTTTGTTGGTGGCGGATTTTTGCCAGGTATTTTCTTTAGTAAGGCGGATTGGGTCATCAGATGTCTGGACAACATAGTCGGTACGGCTGTTGCTGATCGTGATATTAGACTTCGGGACAAGCTGCAGATAGGCTATAAGCTTTTGGGCGGCAGCCATATCATCGTTTTTGACTTGGCTGATAAGCTCGCGTATCTGCGTCTCAGTTGCATAACCCGCTCCAGTGACAAATTGGACATAGTTATCCCACTCTTGTTGGGAGGTTGGGAAGGCGTTGGCAAGGAGATCAGTATCGGTTGTTTCGACAACGTGACCATTAGTGACAACAACGCCATCCGATGACACAATCGACCCACTCCCAATGCCACCATTACAAGCCTTTGCTAGTGTGAGCGTATTACTCTGGACACGAAAGGTGAGGCGAGCACAGCGCATTGCACCAACTCTAACTGTTGCTAACTGATTTTTTGCTACCACACTGAGCATAATGTCGTCGCCGACTGTGCCGTGGATGTTAGCTGTGTCGGTTGGTGTATTGGCTGCAGCTAGGCGTGCGATCACGGGCTGGCTAGAAGATAGCGCACCGTCCTGTGGCTGCGTGTAGGAGACGCGAGAGATTACATTTTGCCAGGTAGTGAGCGCATCGCGGTCATTGGCAGGTAGGTTGGTTACGGCAAGCCAGTATGGTCGGTCGTGCTGGACGGTTAGGTAGTAGTAGGATTGTCGCCAGATAGTGAGCTGACCATTAAGAGCTTTGAGGCGATGTTTGACGTGAAGCTCACGATATTTTTTGCCTGCGATAGTAATAGCGCGTTCGTTGATCTCATCATCACGTCCAGCATGAGCAAGGCTTTTGCGTTTCTCTTGGGTGATGATGTCAAGGTTAGACTTCCCCTTGTACTCAGGGATGCTGTCTTTGCTACCGAAGTAATTTTTGTTACGGTTAGCGGTAATAGTAAGTTGTGACTGCTGCGCAGCGGCTGGCTGTGGTGTACTAGACGTCTTGTTAGTGAGGTGTAGGGTAATGATGCCGTAGTTGCGTGCCTCTTGGAGTTGATCGCCATTATATGTTTGCCCCTGAAATGTTCCTGGCTCACTGTTGGGATTTTGGACAATCCCCTCTGCTGTCATAACTCCTGGGTCGTACTCTAGACTAAAACCCAACTGTGAGGTGATGCGACGCTGCTGCGTTTGGGTATTTGTCTTGGTAAGAAGGTCGATTGTTTTTTTGCGGCCATTGGGTGACTGAGCACTTGGCTGCGATACTAAATAGAGAGCAATAACACTCCCTACAAGCAGGGTAATACTCACACCAAGTGCAACAAAAAGCACAGGCCGCCGCCCCTGAAAAATAGAAAAACGATGTGTCATAATGACACACTATAGCATACTATAACACACTGTGCCATAACCGAGAGCGCTTTAATTATTAATCGGCCGGGTTATCAACTCTTGCCTGTAAAAAGTGTGGTATTTTTCATTGAAAATGAAATATCACTACGGGTGGTCTGGTACTTTAGTGTGCTTACTCCACAATCACCGTCATCCGCACCATCAAACACAGCAAGACAAGTCCTGTGCCAGCCAGCACTGAGACAGCAATAGTCATGCGGTTGGGGTAGTAGTCAACGGTCTTGGGTTGCTTGGTTTGGCGTGATGAGGGGTGAGTGGTTGGTGTGCCGGTGCGCTTCGATGATTTTTTGGCTGCGGCCTTGGTTTTAGTTACAGTGGTGTGTGGAGCTTTTGTCATGGCTCTAGTATACGCTGTTGTAGGGTAATTTGTCCAGAATGCTTATGCTTCTTGTGCTATAATAGATCTATTATGACATACCATGCCAAGACCCCTCAGCAGACGATGGCCGACCTATCGTCTGGCGTCCGTGGTCTCGATGACGCTGCTGTGGCTGAGCGGCTGGAACACTACGGCCCTAATATCATCCGCGTTGTGCACGAACCACTGTGGCGGCGGCTCATCAAGCCATTTTGCTCGGTGTTTATGCTGGTGCTGTTTGCAGCAGCGGCGATTAGTTTCTTCCACCAGGCGGTGGTGGATGGGTTAATTATCTTAGCGATTATTGTGGTGAGTGCACTGATCGATTACACGCAGCAGCTCTCTACCGAGCGCATTATTCGCTCACTGCAAAAGCACGCTCCCTTGCAGGTGCGTGTCCGTCGGCATGAAGGTGAACAATCGCTCGATGCGGAGCAGCTGGTGCCAGGTGATGTGATCATCGTGGAAGAGGGTGATAAGATTCCGGCTGACGCGCGGGTGCTCGAGGCGCGCTCGCTCCGGGTGGACGAATCACAGCTGACGGGTGAGTCGCTCCCGATCGAGAAAAATAGTGCGGCTCTTCCTATGGCAACGGCGCTCTATGAGCGGCGGAATTGTTTGTATCAGGGGTCATTTGTGATTGGTGGCAGTGCGCTTGCTATTGTGACGGCGACCGGAAATGCAACTGAGTATGGCAAACTAGCTGCCCTCTCGAGTCACCCACGTGAGACGAGCCCAGTGGAGCGCACGATCAATAAGCTGGTAAGTCAAATTATCGTCGTTGTGTTGGTGGCGTCAGTGGTAGCGCTCGGGTTGGCGCTGTGGCGTGGTATGGAGTTTACGGCGGCGCTGCAGTTTGTGATAGCGCTTGCCGTTAGTGCAGTGCCGGAGGGGTTGCCAGTGGCGATCTCGGTGATTTTGGCTATTGGTATGCAGCGGATGGCGCGGCGCAAGGCACTAGTGCGGACAATGGCAGCGATTGAGACAATTGGCGTCGTGACGACAATCGCCACAGACAAGACGGGCACCCTCACGCGCAACAAACTCACTGTCCAGGCCGTCTGGGCACCGGGTAACCGTACTGAGCCACTACTCCAGACACTGGCTGGCAGCACCTTGCCCAATAGCCGAAGCAAGATGTATGATCCACTCGATCGAGCCTTTGCCGCCTATTGCAACGAGCAGCGCGTCTCGCGGCCGCAGCGCCGAACAGGTTTGACACTCTTTCCCTTTGAGCACAAGCTGGCGATGAGTGGCACACTCCAGGCAGTTGGCACTGGGCAATATCGCCTATGTGTAAAGGGTGCGCCAGAGGCGATCATTCGTCATGCGCGGCTTTCTAGTGCGGATAAGCGCGCGACGCTCCAGGCTTTGCAGCAGCTCACGGGGCAGGGGTATAGGGTGATTGCCTTGGCGTATACAGCGCTTCGCACGCCGATTGATTCGCTGGAGCAGCTGCCAGCCCGTCAAGGGTTGCAGTTTGTGGGGTTAGTTGGTGTTGCAGATAGTGTGCGGCCAGAGGCTCGGCCGTCGATTGCTCGGGCTCGCCAAGCGGGTATCACGGTGCGGATGATTACTGGCGATCATTTTGAGACGGCGTATCAGATTGGGCGGCAACTCGGCCTCGTGCGGGGGCGCGATGAGGTGTATGATTGCCGACGGCTTGGCCAATTGAGCGACGGTGAGCTCGCTACAGTGGTGGCCCGGGCACGCGTCTTCTCACGGGTCATACCAGAGCACAAGCATCGTATCCTCACAGCGCTTAATGCGACGGACATTACTGCCATGACGGGCGATGGTGTCAATGATATCCCCGCCCTTACCAACGCCAATGTCGGTATCGCGATGGGCTCGGGAGCGCAGATAGCGCGCGATGCTGGCGATATTATCCTGCTTGATAACAACTTCCGCTCCATCATTAGTGCCGTGCATGAGGGGCGGACGATCTACGCTAATATCAAGCGTATGGTGGTGTATTTACTTGCGACGAACCTTGGTGAGGTGCTGGTGTCGATCGGCTCACTACTGGTGGGTCTGCCTATCCCACTCTTGCCGGTGCAGATCTTGTGGGTCAATTTGGTGACGGATACAACGATGGTTATTCCACTGGGCGTCGAGCCAGGCTCGCCTCAGGCAATGCGGCGGTCGCCATACCACCCCAAGGCACCACTGCTCAGTCGCTTTATGCTGAGCCGGGTTGGGCTCATCGCGGTGGTGATGGCGGTTATTACATTGGGGCTGTACAGTATGTATTATCATTCGCACGGCGAAGGATATGCACGCACCATTGCCTTCTGTGCGCTGGTGGTAATGCAGTGGGCGAGCGCTCTCGCTGCCCGCAGCGACTACGAGCCCGTCTGGCAGCGCGCTCGGCGGTGGAGCACAGCATTCTATAGTGGCTTGGCAGTGTCGATTGTGCTCCAGCTGGTCGCGCTGTTTGGGCCGCTCGAGCAGTGGCTCCATGTGGCGCCTATCTCGTGGAGCGATGGCGTCTTCGTCTGGATTGTAGCGTTCTTCGTCCCACTTGCGATTATCGAAGGGCACAAGTGGCTTGGGCGCACCTACTTTGGCAAAGGGCGCACCTCAGTGCGTTCGCGTCGACGGCGTTAAGGCGCCATTTTGCACCCTTGCTATTGTTTTATGACAAGTGGTGTGGTTTCATACATATATGACAACACACTATGAAACTACCCCCCCTCGATTGCTGACACCTATGACCAGCAGCCTACATCTGTGCCAATGACGCGCTTGGAGGCGATCGAGTATATAGTAAGTAGAACAGATTTCGATTATCCTGAGACACCATTTCGACGGAGAGATCCATATACCGTAACGGCTTCTGAGATTAGCCAGATGGCAGATGACGAGCTACGGGATTATACGAAAGCTTTGCAAATCGTCGAGATTTTTGAGGCAACAGTGCCGCGTGAACACCGCGCTGATGAACAGGACCAAGCTGCATTAGTTTGAATCATAAAACTATCTTTTCTATATGGTGAGTTTTTCTTGCTAATTTTTGATAAATCACAAGGTAGCCTTCACTAGTGTGTAATAGGTGGCGTGAGAATACTACGCAAGAGAGCTTGTAGTTTTCTTATGCCCTCAGATGGTTGTAACGGTAATAAAAAATAGCCTGCCTCTGCAGACGAAAAACGCTATATGGCTGGGGTGGAGGGATTCGAACCCCCGCATGACGGGACCAGAACCCGTTGCCTTACCACTTGGCGACACCCCATCGCTGTAGATACTGTAGCACAGGCAGAGGTGGTTTTCAAGCTGTTTGCACCGGAACTGATCGGCTTTCATTTGAAGAATATAGTAATATCGTCAAAACAAATAGATCTCCTAACTTGGGTACACGAAATGAATCAACCAATAGAGATATTCATTTTTCATTGTGCCGGCAAGAATGCAAAGAGGGGATATAGCTATAAAAACTTCTCGGGTGCTACCAACCCAGATATCAAACATACAATCTACGAACGCTGAAATTCATCCTTCACTTCGTGCGCAACATACAGCGCTGCCAGTGCAAACAACAGCGACACGAGCGACACCAGCACGGCCATTGGCATCATAAATATATTGAGAATAAGGCCAATAATCGCAAAGAGACCAGTCACTAGCATACTACACACCGCAAGCACCCACCCCTGTTTGCGCCGTTCGCGCAAGGGGAGCACCGCAACACCCGCAATGATCGCCTGAGTAATAACGCACAGCAATGCCACCACGAGATACACCCGCCGCGCAGTCAGCGACGAAGATGTGTGTGGCGCAACCATCACCAGCCAAGCACTCACCTTTGCCGTCAAGGCCTGATACAGTTGGATAAGCAAGGATATTCCGTACCCAGCATTAACAACCGCAACCAGCAGCATCATAATCCAAAGGTTATCACGAAACCACTGCTTCATGGCGGTGCTCATGCGGGGGAGAGGTTGGCAGAGTTTGGTGAGGGTATTCGTGAGTGTATCAATCATAATGCTAGTATAGCATCGCAGGACAAATCGTCAATTTTGATGTTTGGGGTGTGGAATATCTCCTCACACAGCAATCTCCCGGAGCCAGCGCAAAATGCTTGTTGATACCAGTGAGCTTTTGCACTTTGTCCAAATGAAGTAATATAGGAAGAGCTACTGCTAAAGGTGGTTCTGAAGTGTATTATTTGGTGGCCGTCTTTGCTATTGTCTCCTGCTATGATTCTCCCCAGAAATAGCCGCAAATATGATAAAATATCTCCATGAAAGCAGAGCAGCTGCAAACAATGACGTTTAAAATCGCCGGTGGGAGCGCAGTATGCCTCAATAGCCGGATTGTTGTGCAGCAAGCATTGCGCGAGATTGCCTGGCGAGCGGGGCTCTCGGCGGTGCGCTCGGTGAGCCACGACTATGTACCGTATGGCATTGGTGTGGCCCTTCTCTTGCCCGAAGCACATATCGCAGCGCGTACCTGGCCCGAGACCGGCTTGGCATACGTGACGATGACGACCTGCCAACCAGTTGAAAACGAGATGATCTCCAGTCTTGAGCGCGTCCTAGGCGCTGCCTTTGTCGCCGAGCAGGTCGAGACGGGTGTAGTGAATTTGTAACAATAGGGCAATTGGCAATTGCTAAATTCCAAAATATCAAAGTGTCGTTACTCGCTTTGTTTATCCAATAGCTCGGCTATCTGATGAGGTATAAGATATAGTTGCTGCTCTGTATACCAAAGCAGCTGTGAGGCGTCATAAGTCCAGTGGCCGTGTAGCGAAAGAGTTGTTTCTCGCCGTCTCAACAAATCTATTGAACAAATTGCGTACATGCCTTGTCAAAACACATGTCCCATGCTATAATCAAAGCGCGTCATTATGGCATTTTTTACGACGTTTTTCACGATTATTTGCAGTGGTATGTGTGGGTGCCAGTGGTTGTCCTCCTCGGTTATTTGACGTGGCGCAACAATCGACAAGTTGATGTGCTGCGCGAGGTGGAGAGTGAGCTGCTTATTCTTGAGATCCCCCGTGCCAATGATAAATCTGAGCTAGCAGCTGAGCAAATGTTTGCCAGCCTCCATGGTATCTTGCGTGATGCACGCGAGCTCAAGATTAATGATGGCTACCAAGAGCATCTCAGCTTTGAGATTGCGTCAGTCGGTGGACAGATTCAGTTTTATGTCTGGACGCCGCGTGCACTACGCAACTTCGTTGAGAGTCAGATTTATTCGCAGTATCCCACGGTGCAAATTCGCACCGCCACTGCCGACTATACAGCACACGAGCAGCAGCACCATGTCGTCTATACAGCAGAGGTTGTGCTGGCAGAGAGTGAATTTTTGCCGATCAAGACCTTTCAGAGCTTTGAGGTTGATCCGCTGGCGGGCATTACAGGTACATTAGCTAAGTTGGAGGATACGGATGATGAGATTTGGATCCAAATTTTGGTGCGCCCCGTGGCAGATGACTGGCACAAAGCATCCGATGCGTGGGTGAGGCGCGTGCGTGGCGGTGGGCTCTTTGGCGACGCATTTCATCCCAAGGCGCGGTGGTTTAGCCAGTTCCTCATGGCGCTGTGGCAACCACCCGAAGGCAACATGACGACAGTAACGGAACTCTCCGATCGCGACAAAACCCGCATCGCCGAGGCCGAGAAAAAGGCCGCCAAGCTGGGTTACCAGGTCAAGATTCGCGTTGCATATCTTGGCGATAGCACCACTGATGCGCGGCTGCGTATGCAGGCAATCATCGGTACCTTCAAGCAGTATAACAGTACCAACCTTAATGGCTTCACCATGAGTCACGATAGCTTCCGCAAGGAAGACCTCAACCGCTACAAGCTGCGCCTCTTTGCTGACCGCGGCTTTTTGCTTAATATTGAGGAGATGGCGAGTGTTTTTCATTTGCCGCACACCAATGTTGAGACGCCCAACATCGTCTGGGCAAGCAACAAAACCGCCGAACCGCCCAACCGTCTACCTGTCCTCACTGGTCATGCGGCTGACGACGAGAAGATCTCGGCCTTTGGTCTGACCAACTTTCGTGGGATCAACCACCAGTTTGGTATGTTGCGGAGCGATCGCTCGCGCCACGTCTATATCATCGGCCAGACGGGAGCGGGGAAGAGTGGCCTGCTGGAGCTCTTTGCCTTGAGCGATATTTATCATAATCAAGGCTATGCTATTATCGACCCGCACGGCGACTTTGCCATCGAGAATATGAAGTTCATTCCCGAGGCACGGCTAGATGACGTGGTGTATTTTAATCCTGCAGACGTCGAGCACCCGATTGGCTTTAACCCACTGGAGGTTACCAACCCAGCGCAGAAATCGACGATCTCATCAGAGGTGATTGGTGTGCTCAAGCGGATGTTTGGCGACAGTTGGGGGCCGCGGCTGGAATATATTTTGCGCTATACTATTTTGGCACTACTCGATCGGCCCGAGCCTACCATGCTCGACATTACCCGTATGCTGACGGACAAAAAATTCCGCAAAGAGACGATCGGCTACTGCAACGATGTGGTGGTGCGGCAGTTTTGGAATGTGGAGTTTGCCAGCTGGTCGGAGAAGTTCCAGACGGAGGCCATCGCGCCAGTACTCAACAAGGTGGGGGCTTTTACGGCGAATCCCATTATCCGCAATATTATTGGTCAGACGCACTCGTCATTTAATATTCGCCAGATTATGGACGAGGGCAAGATCTTGGTAGTGAATCTGTCAAAGGGGTTGATTGGCGAGGATAATGCGGGAATTCTTGGTTCATTCTTGGTTACGAAGATCCAGCTGGCGGCGATGAGCCGTAGTGATATCCTCGATATTCACGACCGGCGGCCATTTTATCTCTATGTTGATGAATTCCAAAACTTCGCAACTGATAGCTTTGCTACCATTCTGAGTGAGGCGCGCAAGTATGGGCTCAACCTCACCGTAGCCAATCAATATATCTCGCAGATGGAGCCAACGGTGCGCGATGCGGTCTTTGGCAACGTCGGGACGATGATTAGCTTCCGCGTCTCGCCAGACGACAGCCCGATTCTTGCCAAACAGTTTGAACCGCAGTTTGAGGAGAACGACCTCACACAGATGCATAATCGCAACTTCATCATCAACATGGTGATCAATGGTGAGAAGGCACCAGCCTTTAGTGCTACTACGCTTAATTTACCCGAGGCCAAGCGGAGCCATTTGTCGCGCATTATTGAGCATAGCCGCGAACTGTATAGTCAGTCGCGCCAAACAGTAGAGGATACCATCAATGAGCGGATCCACCCGGGTAGTACCGGGGTGAGTGTAATGTTGGCAGGTCAAGCGGGGACTTCAGTGGCATCGTCAGCCGCCACTACGGGTGAGGGTACAGCCAAGCGCCGTCGACGTCGCCGACGCAAGCCAGCTGGTGGCGAAGCACGCGATGAGCAGGCGACTACTGGGCAATCAAGTGCTCAATCTAGTAAGCAGGTGAAGAAGCCTATTGCTCCCAGTAAAGCTGCCAAGCCAGCCACTCCTTCTCCAGGCAAAAAACCAGCGAGCACCACGCCTAAGTCAGCTGTGCCACGCGATCCATCACTTCTCTCCATTCAGCATGCCAAGCCACGCACCACAATCCCGGCGCAGCTCTTACACCACCAGCCGCATACTGTGCAGACTCAGTCAGATGGCCCGGTGCCACTAGCCAAGCAGCCTGATAGTGCAACCTCAGCGCATGCGCACGATGAGCTTGATGACCCAACCTTCTTTGCTTTGCGTTAGATATGCAACGCTAATTTCTCTTAGGTCACTATTGCGTCACCTTACTCTAGAGGAGTGTGAGGGGTGTAGCGAATTTTCTTCTCAACATAAAGGTATAATATGATCAGACTTAAGAAAACCCTCGAGTGGGTAGCATAGTGAAGTAGCGCGAGGTAGGCCTTGGGTAGCCAATGTAAACACCACAGAGGTAATCACGCGAAAAAGTCTCCTTACCCTGTGTATAACTCTGTTACCTCGCCTCACTAACCAATGTGGGTTATGCTATAATGGAGAGGATAAATGGAAATACGGGACATGACGGCAGTAATTTGTGTAACAAATCAAAAAGGTGGTGTTGGCAAAACGACAACAGCAATTAATGTTGCCTACTATTTGGCAAAGGCTGGCAAGAAAACCCTCGTCGTCGATTTCGACCCGCAGGGCAATGCCACAAGCGGCCTTGGTATTGATAAGCAGCTGCTCGATGCTACCATGACAGAGGTCGTCAAGAGCGAGAAGAAGCTTGCTGATATCATCCAGCCTACCGAGCACAAGAATCTTTTCATCGCGCCCGCCCTACCGCAGCTAGCTAATGCCGAGGTAGAACTGGCCAAGGCGCAGCACCGTTTCAGCCGTCTCAAAGGGGCGATTGACGAGCTGACTGGCTACGACTATATCATCATCGACAGCCCACCAAGCCTCAGCCTTCTCACTGTCAATGGACTCATTGCAGCACGCTATGTGCTATTGCCAGTCCAGGCGGAATTCTATGCGTTGGAAGGGCTCGGGCAGCTGCTCGAGACAATGAAGCTGGTGCGCAAAAATATGAATCCAACACTTGATCTTATTGGGGTACTGCCTACCATGGTAGATGGTCGCACATCGCTCTCGAGCCAGGTCTTGGCTGAGATTGCAAAGCATTTTCCAGCGAAGGTGTTTGCGGAGTCTATCCCGCGCAATGTTCGCCTGGCTGAGGCTCCGAGCCATGGTGCGCCGATTGGGGCATATGATCGCTTTAGTCGAGGCGCACGGGCGTACAAAGCCGTGACGAAAGAAATAATCGAACGAACGGGGGTATAAATGGCAAAACGAGGTTTAGGGCGGGGGTTTGATTCGCTGATTCCAGCGGAGCTGCTGGACGAATCGTTCGACCCAACCGCCGACCAAGACGACCGGATTAGCGACCTGCGCCAGATCAAGCTTGCAGAAATCATGCCTGACCCTACTCAGCCGCGTCGGGTGTTTGACGAAACGCTGCTCGATGAGCTCGCTGAGTCTATCCGTGTTCATGGTGTGCTGCAGCCTATCGTTGTTACCCCTGATAACAAAGGTAAATATGTCATTGTGGCTGGTGAGCGGCGCTACCGAGCTGCTACCAAGGCAGGGCTGGAGAAGATCCCGGCATTGGTGCGCACGCTGTCTGATCAGCATAAGCTCGAGCTCTCGCTTATCGAAAATATCCAACGCCAAAACCTCAACGCCATCGAAACCGCCACGGCGTATCTCAAGCTGCGCGATCAATTCAACCTCACGCTCGAGCAAATCGGCCAGCGCGTTGGTGGCAAGTCACCCAGTGCAGTGAGTAATACACTACGCCTCTTGCGCTTGCCTGAGGTAGTGCGCCAAGCAGTAGTCGATGGCAAGCTGAGCGAGGGGCAAGTCCGGCCGCTGATTAGCTTGGATGAAGCGCAAATTGCCGATATTTTGCCGAAGATTATTCAGGAAGAGTGGAGCGCGCGGCGAATCGAGCAGTACCTGGCTATTCTCAAGCGCACCGAGGCAAGTGACTCTGCTCAAAAGACCACCAAGGCCCAGCGCCCAGCGCCCCCACCACAGTATACGGCTGCCAGCCAGCGCTTTGAGCAGCAGCTGAGTGCACCAGTCCAGATCCGTGGCAATCGCCGTGGGGCAGGGCAGATCGTTATCCGCTTTACGAGCGACGATGACTTCGAGCGGATCATTGGCTTGCTAGAGCATACGCAGGATGAGAAGTAGCGGAATAAAGTGTAACATACAATAAACCTTCTTAGAGTAGAAGGTTTATTTATTTTGGTAAAGATCTGATAGCGTGTAAATTACCCTGTAATAATGAATATATCTCTACAACATTCAGATTCTGGATGGAGAAGTCGCTAGAGTGATATATATGCTATATCTGAAACCCTTGAACCTTCGTCAGCGGCCAGAGACGCAGGCTGACGGGGCCAATCACATCATAGAGTGGCACGGTGCCGAGGCCATTGCGTGAGTCGAGCGAGTAGCTACCTTGACGATGATCACCCGCTACAAAAATCGATCCTTCGGGCACTGTCACCTCTGTATCGCCACTGGTGGGAGAGCCAGGACCATCCCAGCTGTCGTCGGGGTGAAAGCCTTGTGGGTGTTCTTTGTTGTAGACAGTCAGCGTCCCATCTTTGACTGTGACGCGCTCGCCCGCAAAGGCAATGACGCGCTTAACGAGGTTCATATCCTCGCTGCCTGGACTGTAGAGCGGGTTCTTGAAGACGATAATTTGCCCCCGCTTGGGTGTGTATGAGTTATTTTGCAAATGCGCCATCGTGACGGGCAGGCGATTGACAATCAGCCGGTCGCCAGTGTAGAGCGTCTGCTCCATGCTTGGGCCAGTCACGCTAAAGCTACGAAATACAAAGGTGTTGATAAGGAGTGTGCCAACAATGACGCACACCACAAAAATTACAAAGCCACCGATATCCTTGAGCCTGGGGTGGCGGGTCAAAAAACTTGCTTCCATCATGAAGTATTATATCACTAAATGCGGGCGGAGGGGAGGAATTGAGAAAAGTTATCTTTCGACTAAAAATATCTACTGATACTCAATGCGATCAACGAGCTGTGTATATATGTCTGCAGGAACTCGTCTAACTTTTAAGTCTTGGTCCGGATTGCCACGTGCCGCAAGACGTGCTGATTGGTCTAGCCACTGTTCTATATCACGTCCAGGCTGAGGTCGTCCGCGATTTAACAAGAGAGGATACTGCATTGCTACATATGCACGACAAAGCTCATAGACTGCTCGATCACCATAAGGGGTAGCGGCAATCTGATCCAACGGACATCCAATTTTTTCGCGTATGTCGGACGACATAAATGAGAACACCTCATTGAATGCGGCATGATCTTCTTTCCCTGCTTCTTCCCCAATGGTATCAGCATAAAAAACAGCTATTGCCCGGCGAGGAAACTCTCGCACATCTGGGTTTTGCTCGTGTATCTCTTTCTGATCTTTGGCGAGGTCGTTGTTTGTTGGTTCTTGGTTAGTTGCCTCAAAGTTTCCGGGTGAAATTGTCATAAAAACACTCCTGTTTATAAAACATAGAACAATTATTTTAAAGCTAGCGCGATGCAAGATTTTTATGAACTCTGCAAGCGAAAGCTAATATATATATCAATATATGGAGGTGGAGTCAAGCAGACAGCTATAGAAATTTTATAAAGAGAGCAGCTACTCAGAATGAGTAGCTGCTCTCGAGCTATGCTGTTTGCTGCTATCGATCTACTACGATCTTAAAGTAGTCGTGATTAAATGCGCCCTCCTCATCTTCTTCTACAATGGCAACTAAGGTTTCAAGTGTTTTAATTTCTGTTTCTGACAGGTGCTTGTTTTGCTTAGATAAGTTAGAGGCAACGCAGAGACAAATGTATTCTAACGAAATAGCCCACTCGCCGACCCTGGCGTATTCCCTTGCTTTTTTGGCTTGCGATTGAGACAAGTAAGGAGATTCGTCAATATAATTGTAAAGTGCTATCGTTTGTTTAACTTGTTCGCTCATGGATATAATTATAACATAAATCGTTAGTCTGTAGTGCATCGGTTACCTCCTCGGGTTATAAAGATAAGTGTAATTATTTCAGTAACATTCCAGCGGCTCTTATGGGATATGTTGTGGTATGAAAATTATGAAAATATTGTTGAGGTTCGTGTTGTATCGTGATGTCTGTATGCAAAATAGTGCTGCATTGTGCAAATATGTGCTTATACTCCATACGACCACAGTCTCTCGCGGCATTCTTGGCTTGCAAAGTGCAAGTTTGGGTGCGGTTTCGTATTTATTTTTGGGGCAGATCCAGTATAGTAGAGAGAGTTTATGGCGGGTCGCAATTCGATAGATGGTTTTCGGTCGCAAGATGGCGGGGCGGTGGATAGCGCCCTCGCTCGCTTCGTCGTGCCGATGGCTCGATGCCGCGGATGGGTCGCTCGATGACGGGCACGGCTGGCTCTAGTCGCAGCTTGGCTACAGCAGAGCAGCCAAGGAATTATACACCGCGCCGCAGTGCATCTATCAGCACCAATAACCCCAGTAGTAGCCTAACCGACTTCGACATCAATCCAAGCGACAATATATTTGCCGACCTCGAGCAGGGCAGCGGCAAGCGTAGCCGCAAGGGCCGCAAGAAGCCGCAATCAACGCGGCGCAAATGGATCAAGCGTATTATCATCGCTCTCGTCATCATTGGCGTGGGCTTCGGCGGTATGCTACTATGGCGGGCCTTTATGGCGAGCTCACATATCTTTAAGGGTGATATCTTTGGCTTGATTCAACAAAAGGAGCTCAAGGCAGATAGCAATGGCCGGAGCAACATTCTCTTGCTTGGTACATCGGAGGACGACCCAGGCCATGAGGGGTCGTACCTGACTGACTCCATCATGATCTTGAGTATTAGCCAGAGCAAGAAGGATGCCTATATGATTAGCATCCCACGCGACCTCTACGTCAAGTATCACCGGTCGTGCAACTCTGGCAATGCAGGTAAGATTAATGAGTACTTCAACTGCGTTAATAGCGACTGGTCGAGCACTGAGGCAGAGGATGAGCGTCAAGCCGCTTCGCGCAAGTTCTTTGGTAATATCGTGGGGCTGGATTTGCAATACAGTGTGCACGTGAACTACACAGTGCTGCGCGACCTCGTCTCGGCACTGGGCGGCATCAAAGTGACGATCGAGAGCCGTGACCCTCGTGGCCAGATGGATGGTAACTTCGACTGGAAGTGTAAAGGCGGCAATGCACGTGCGAGCCATGCCACGATGGTCAAGAATTGCCCGCCGAATGGTCACTTCATCGACTACCCCAACGGGCCAGTCAATCTCGATGCTGAGCATGCGCTCTACCTAGCGCAGGCACGCGGTGCTTCGGGCATATCCTACGGCTTCGAGCAGTCCAACTTCGACCGCGAGAAGAACCAACAAAAGGTGCTCGTGGCTATCAAAGAAAAGGCGACAAGTGCTGGCACTCTAACGAACTTTGGTGCAGTAACAGGGATCATTGATGCACTGGGCAAGAACCTCCGTACCAACTTTGAGACAAGTGAGATCCGTACGCTTATGTCGCTGGGGCAAAATATCAAGAGTGATGCTATCAAGAGTGTGAGCTTGCTCGGTACGCCTGTTGGCGACCTAGTGGTAGCACAGACAGTTAACGGTATTAGCTCGGTTATACCCGCAGCGGGCACATACGACTACAGCCAGATCCAAGCGTATATCAACAAGACACTCAATGCCACAGAGGTGTCTAAAGAGTCGGCCCATGTCGTCGTCCTCAATGCATCAGGTGCATCAGGAGTGGCCAAGCGCGAGGCAGACAAGCTAGAGAAGCTTGGTATGGTCATTGACAGCATTGATAATGCTCCACACAGCGGCAGCGCAGGGAGCAACAAGATCTACCAAGTGGCTGGGAGAGCTAGCGCGCCGTACACGAAGGCCAAGCTAGAGTCGATCTATCATGCTCAGGCTACTACTGGCACACCACCAGTCACTACTGGCAGCCACACGCAGTTTGTTGTCGTGGTTGGCCAGTCCACGACGGGTACTTCGTCGGCAATTAGTGATTAGTGAGTGTGCAGTGGTGGTGCTCGCACCACTCCTGCATTACCCAGCCTTAGCTTTACCTACGACGATTAGTTGTGCGGCTAAGCTGCGAGATACGAAAATACCTACCGTCTTATCGCCCATGCCAAAACTGCTGCGTCTTTGTCCACTCAGGATCCTGGGTGGAGAGCTTTGCATTGCTGAGTTCGTCATAGCAGCGCATAATGCTGGTACGAAAGAGTGATTCCTGGACCTGGATAGATGAGTTCTTTATGATGCGATGTGGCAACCCGCGACCAGCAAAGCATTGAGCAGCTGCATCGAATAGCTTACGGTCGGTCACTTGCCGTACATTTAGTACCTCTTTGTACGAACCCGATGGGAAGTGTCGTGGTATCTCGCTGCTAATGTAGCCAGTCAAAGCAAAGGCAGTCACAGGTACAGTAATAACAAGGAGAGGTGCGAGGACGGCGGCTACCCAGTGTTGCTTGGTGTTGCGAAAATGGAGTTTGATTGTCATATATAGTAAGTATAGAACGTATAGTATGGCTATTGTCAAACAAAGCCAATACTACCTGAATTTCATAATTCTTCTTCCTCAGTATTTGTTTCACCTTCCTTCTGATAAATTGCAACAAGAGCTAGCGCTCCTTGGGTATCAACTCTCTTACACTTATCTAAAAAAGTACATTTATTACAATAAATTTCACGCTCCACCGAAGGAAATGCGAGAGAAGCAGCGTGTGATCTTATGGTGAGACTCTGCAAACTGAGGCGTAGCAAAGCAACCTACGAAACCAGCACAGCTAGCAGAATTATCTCGCTCAGGCTCTTATTTTTTCGCCCAAAATGGTATAATAAAAGGCAATGGATTTTTTGCATGGTACACATCGTCAGTCTCGGGTCAGTGAGGTCATTTATGTGGCGCTCAATCTTGGCCTCGCAACGCTGCTGTTTTTGATCGTCCTAGAGGTGCAGTCGCCTTGGCTCGCGTTGGCGCTGGTGATTGCGAGTAAGTGGCGCGCGCTCGCGGTGCGGCCACGCTTTTGGCTTGCCAATATTGTGGCAAATATGGTCGACCTCACGGTAGGCATTAGTGTCGTGATGCTGATGTATGCTGCCAGTGGAGTGATCTGGCTGCAGGTTGTCTTGGCGGTGCTGCATGCACTGTGGCTGGTGGTACTCAAGCCACGGTCAGATCGCCGCTCGGTGGCTATTCAGGCGGGCGTTGGCGTCTTTGTTGGGGCAACGGCTCTTGCTATGAGCTCTTACCGATGGGATGCCGCCCTGGTTGTGCTACCGCTGTGGGTGCTAGGGTATTGTGCTGCACGGCATGTTCTTGGCAGCTATGAAGAGCCACTCACGCGTACCTACGCGCTGATTACTGCGACAGTCTTTGCGGAGCTTGGCTGGGTGAGCTACCACTGGATGTTTGCTTATACCATCTCTGGCCTAGGGGCGATCAAGCTCGCACAGTTGCCGCTCTTTTTGGTGCTCTTTGGCTTTGTGTGCGAGCGTGCCTATAATAGCTACTATCAGCATGGTGTGGTGCGCGGGGCAGATATTGTCTTGCCATCGACACTGGCGGTTGGGCTTGTGTTGACGCTTTTGCTGCTGTTTAACAGCCTGAGCGCCACTGGCCTTGCGTAGCTGAGGCGAATGAGAAAAGGGTAAGGGGAAAAGAGGTTATGAATCAACAACCGCAGATGACAGCGCAAGACCAGCGAGCGGCGCGTGCCATGCGTCAATCAAAAATCATGTCTATTATTGCAGCGGGTGCGCTTGCCCTTGTCTTCGTCGTGGCGATGGCAATGTGGGTTTATTTGCGAACAATTGACCGCAATGCGACCGTCACTGAGCGCGATCAGGTTAGCACCGATGGTAACCTCGCTCCCACCGCCGATGAATCTGCAGTAGCTAATGTAGCCGACAAAGCATCAAAGAGCGTCGTGTCTATTATCACTAATATCGAAGAATCATCATCGCTCCGCACGACCACTCGCCAATCAGCTGCAGCGGGCACTGGCATTATTGTCAGCAAAGATGGTTATATCGTCACAAACAAACATGTTGTGTCTAAGGCGAGCTCTATCCGTGTCATTGCTTCGGACGGCACGCGGTATGATGACGTTCGAGTGGTGGGTGAGGACCCGCTCAATGACATTGCCTACCTCAAGCTGAGGTAGGCAATACGTGCTCACGCCGACCTGTCGCTCGGTGACTCAGCAACGTACGGGTGGGTCAGTCGGTTGTGGCAAGTCGGCAACGCACTGGGCCGCTACCAAAACACCGTCACCAGGCGGTACTCATCTCTGGTAAAGGGCGACCTGTGACGGCCTGCGTAACATCGGG
>CAKMNX010000003.1 GCA_927910745.1 uncultured Candidatus Saccharibacteria bacterium
ACCATGAGTGGCATGAGTGTGCGAATGAGCGGATTGAGATTACCATAGCCTGGGTCGCGCCGATACTCGTTGTAGTGGCTCCAGTAGTATCGTGGTGGTGTGTGGCAGTAGTTGATGATGACTTGGCAGGCCGCGTCTTCCTCACTTGATGGGCCATGCATATATGAACTGGTGAGGATGATATCAAACTCGACGCAAATCAAGTCGCCGCATCGCTTTAACAGCCAGTGTTGGAAACAGCTTATAATACGTGCGCACCTTGCGCGGGATTTTTGACTAAAACGACGGTCGAACATCAAGCTCAGCAAAGGCTGGCATCTTGTCCTCATTATACATTGCGGTATAGATCGGTGCATCCGGAAAAGCTTCGTGCATAGCGAGCACGACATTCTCGGCACCACCCATTGTTGTCAAGAAGTCGCAGACAATGGCAATTTTGGGTTGTTTACTCATAGTATCAGTGTAGCGCAAAGGAGAGATTTTACCTATACCTTACTCCACCGTCACACTCTTGGCAAGATTGCGCGGCTGGTCGACGTCGTGCCCCCGCTCCACTGCCATATAGTAAGCAAAAAGCTGTGATATCACATTGAACAAAATTGGCGTGAGGTGCTGCAGCTTGGTCGCGACGCGCACCACCGTCTCGGCAGGGACGCGTTTATCTGTGTCGGTAATGACAATCGCATGGGCACCACGCGCATTCATCTCGATCAGATTACTCTGCGATTTTTCGTACAACCAGTTGTCTTGCAAATAACACACTTCAAAGAAATGATCGTCGATCAGGGCAATTGGCCCATGCTTGAGCTCACCTGCTGCATAGGCTTCAGCATGAATATAGCTTACTTCCTTAAGCTTAAGTGCGCCCTCAAGTGCAGCTGGGTAGAGTGTATCGCGACCAATATAGAGCGCATGATTATAGTGAGCATAATTATGTGCGATATTTTTGACGCTATCAGCTTGCTTAGCCAGCGTCTTTTCAATCTCGGCTGGTAGCATCTCAAGCTCGTTGATAAACTCACCCATCAGTTGTGGGTTTGTCCCCTTGGCCGCTGCGAGCATAAGGCCAAAGATCGTCATTGCTGCCACTTGCGAGGTAAAGGCCTTGGTGCTGGCCACACTGATCTCTGCCCCCACGTGTACATATACTCCACCGTCAACTTCGCGTGCAATCGTGCTCCCCACTGCATTAACGACACCAAGGCACGTCACACCACGCCGCTTGAGCTCCGTCAGACAGGCCAATGTATCGGCCGTCTCACCACTCTGACTCACAATGAGCGCAACGGTATGCTCGGGGATGTTATATGCTCGGTAGCGTAGCTCACTAGCAATCTCTACACTTACTGTTACATCATCAGTCAGTTGCTCAATAAAATAACTAGCCTGCATACCCGCAAAATACGCCGTGCCACAGCCCACAATCATCACATGCTTGATCTGTCGCAATTCAGCATCACTTAAGCCTATACCGCCTAGCCGGGCATAGCGCTGCGCGGCAATCACTCGCCCAGCCAGCGTTGCCGCAAGGCTGGTCGGTTGCTCAAATATTTCTTTGAGGAGGAAGTGGTCGTACCCCTGTTTTTGAATAGCTTGCAAATCCATCTCTAGCGTCTCTACTTGTACATCAACCACTTGTGAATCCGTCGTTTGGAGCTCGAGACCGGTGCGGGTGCAGCGCCCTACTTCGCCATCGTGCAGATAGACCACTTGGTTGGTATACCCCACCAGGGCCGATGCATCACTGGCAATGTACGTTTCGCCATCACCAAGCCCAACAATGAGCGGACTACCCTTGCGTGCTACAATAATCTCATTAGGGTCATTCGCTTGAACAACTGCTAAGCCATATGTGCCTACCACCATTTTGAGCGCACCTCGCACCGCCGCCAAGAGGTCTGGTGCTTGCTTGTGTAGATAGTCGATGAGCGCCGTCAATACTTCAGTATCAGTATCACTTTTAAATTCATACTCATGCGCTGCAAGCATCGTCTTGAGCGCTTGATAGTTCTCGATAATGCCGTTATGTACAACGTAGATCTGCCCCACCTGATGCGGATGAGCGTTGCGCTTGCTGGGTGCCCCGTGGGTTGCCCAGCGAGTGTGACCAATGCCAACCGTATCAGTCGTCTTGTGGCGAGCTGTGAGCTCATTCAGCGCAGCCACCTTGCCTTTCGTTCGGAGCAACGTTGGCGCAGCATCCTTGTCGAGTGTAACAATACCAGCACTATCATATCCGCGATATTCAAGTCGCTTGAGTTCCGTCAGCAGTACACCCTGCGCTGGCCGCGTTCCGATATATCCAACTATTCCACACATAGATTTTTCCTTTCCTCTCGTATTATAGCGCTTTGGTCTTTGCCTTCTAGTGTACTCTCATTTTTAAATAATTTTGCAAGAATGTAAAAATTACAATGATTTTTCTCTGTTAGATTGTGTTGATGTTTTTACACCAATAGTACTTTACCTATAAAAGATAAAGAAAAATGACAAAAAGCAAGAACGAATACAGTGCTCATTCTCAGCAATAGTTAAGCCGATATGCTCATACTTATAGACAAAGAATAATACGATATGTTCGACATTTTTTCGACGAAGAGGTATACTAGATAGTATGAGTAGAGAAACGATTTTAGTCACTGGTGGCGCTGGGTATATTGGCAGCCACACCATTATTGAGCTGATTGCGGCAGGATTTGACGTCGTCGTTATTGACAATCTTGCCAATGCGAGCCATGAAAGCCTGCAGCGCGTCGAAACAATTACCGGCACAACTATCCCCTTTGTCGAGGCTGATGTGCGCGACCGATCGGCACTCAATGCGATTTTTACCAAGCATGATATCAGTGCTGTGATTCACTTTGCTGGACTCAAGGCAGTTGGTGAGTCGGTTGAGAAACCGCTGGAATACTATGACTGCAATCTTAGCTCAACCCTCACCCTCTTAGCTGCAATGCGAGAACATGGGGTGCATCGACTTGTTTTCTCAAGCTCTGCGACGGTCTATGGCACACCAGAGTCATTGCCACTCACTGAATCATCACGCACTGGCACCGGCATTACTAATCCATATGGCTGGACGAAATATATGATCGAGCAGATCATTCGTGACTATTGCACGGCACACCCCGACTTCCAAGCGACTATCTTGCGCTACTTTAATCCGATTGGTGCGCATGTGTCAGGTATGATTGGCGAAGATCCAAATGGCATCCCTAATAATCTCCTGCCCTATGTTGCACAAGTTGCAGTTGGAAAATTGCAAAGCGTTGGTGTATTTGGTGATGACTACGACACGCCTGATGGTACCGGTGTACGCGACTACATTCATGTTGTCGACCTCGCTAAAGGGCATGTAGCTGCTCTATCGCACATGCAGCCTGGCGAGCATACCTATAACCTTGGTACTGGTCATGGCACTTCTGTCCTGGAAATCATTAGAGCCTTTGGCAAAGCGTGCAAGCATGACATTCCATACGAGATAAAACCACGCCGAGCTGGTGATATTGCAGCTTGCTATGCCGACTGTAGCAAGGCACAGCAAGAGCTTGGTTGGCAAGCAGAATTGTCTATCGAACAAGCCTGTGAAGACTCATGGCGATGGCAGTCTCACAACCCAAACGGCTATAAGAATTAAAATTTAGATAATACCCCATGAGGGTATTTTGCAATGAACAAAATATTTATTGTATTCAAAGTGAATATATTATTTGTTCATACAATAATTTTATTATTCAAGGACGTAGACTTCTTGCTATGTACTTTTGCGTTCCTGAGTAATACATGTATACAAACTATTGTTGCCTACTAAAGATTAATCTATAGAAATAATAAACAGCCCATGGATATTGGGCTGCTTTGTTACTGCAAAAAAAGCAAGGTTCGGTTTAGACGCCTACTATTCTTGGCCAGTCGCTTTATTGATACGAGTTGAGGAATCTGGTTTACCTTCGCCGGCGTCGAAGCGCATTTCTATATTGTACTTTTTACACACTTCTGCTTCAGGAATAGCCTTTTCCGTGTCACGATCACCGCCGTTGGCAAAAATAAGTTGGTCGCCAGGATATTGGCCAGCAACCATCTCGAGCGATTTGATTTGTGTGGGATCTTCGTCAATTGATAGAATCACTTGGTCAACACCTTTGAGAGCACGCATGAGACGCAGGCGATTGCTTTCGTTGAGAATAATTTGCCTTTTTTCAGCAATTGTTGCTTGTCGTTGTTGACAATAACAATAAGTTTGTCGCCCATTGCGGCAGCTGCTTCGATCATATCGATATGCCCACCATGGAGCGGGTTAAAATAACCACTGACAATTACTACTCGCATTTATTATTATCTCCTTGTTGTTTATCGTTAGAAAGCTTCTGTTGCTATATTATACCATTACTCCTGTATATCTCGACACCATCCCCTATTTCACGCTATAATACAGCTATGACAAAACTGCTTATCACCGGTGGTGCGGGGTTCATTGGCTCGAACTTCGTGCATTATACCGTTCATCACAAGCCGGAATATGAAATCACTGTTGTCGATAAGATGACATATGCTGCGAACCCGCACAACCTCGACGGAGTGCGCGAGCAAATCACCTTCGTGCAGGGCGATATTTGCGATGCCGAACTGATGGATCGCTTGATTGCCGAGACAGATATCGTTGTCCACTTTGCGGCGGAGAGTCATAACGACAACTCGCTGCGCGACCCAAAACCCTTCCTCGACACCAACGTGTATGGCACCTACACTATTTTGCAAGCAGTGCGTAACCACAACAAGCGCCTCCATCACATTAGCACTGATGAAGTGTTTGGCGATCTAGAACTGGACGATCCAAACCGCTTTACTGAGGAAACACCATACAACCCATCTAGCCCCTACTCGAGCACGAAGGCGTCGAGCGATATGCTGGTCCGCGCCTGGATTCGCAGCTTTGGTGTGAAGGCAACGATTAGCAACTGCTCCAACAACTACGGCCCCCGCCAGCACATCGAGAAATTTATCCCGCGGCAAATTACTAACATCCTGAGCGACATCAAACCAAAGCTCTATGGCACGGGCGAGCAGGTACGCGATTGGATCCATGTCGATGACCATAACTCAGCGGTACATTTGATTCTCGAGAAAGGCACGCTGGGCGACACCTACATCATTGGCGCAGATAACGACCATGTCAATAACAAAGCGGTGATTGAGATGATCTGCGACTTAATGGGTAAAGGTAAGGACTGGTACGAGCATGTCAACGATCGCCCTGGCCACGACATGCGCTATGCGATGGACTCGAGCAAGCTGCGCCGCGAGCTTGGCTGGCAACCACAATATACCGACCAAGATGGCATGGCTAACGGCCTACGCCAAACCATTGAGTGGTACACTACCAACCGCGACTGGTGGCAAGCCCAAAAAGCCGCTGTAGAAGCAACCTACGCTAAGCAAGGACAATAAGCCAATGCCCGACATCCCCAGCAAAACTCGCGTGAGTAGCAAGATCGCCTATCAAAACCCCTGGATCACCATCCACGAAGACCAGACACGCGACCATGCAGGTAACCTGGGGGTATACGGCTATATGGAGTCGCGAAACTCGTGTATGGTCGTCGCTGTCGACGAGCATGAGCGAATCTACCTGGTGCGCGGCTTCCGTTATCCATCGCAGAGCTTTGGCTGGGAACTGCCTGGTGGCGGTGGTGACGGCGAGGATCTACTCACCGCCTCCAAGCGTGAGCTAGAAGAAGAAACTGGTATTGTTGCCCAGTCGTGGGAGAAGCTCGGTGAAGCATATGTCTGCAACGGCCTAATGACAGAGAAAATGGCGGTGTGCTTGGCACGAGACCTGTCTTTTGATGGTAACAAAGAACAATCGGATGAAGTATTTAGCGATATGCGATTCTTCACTCACGAGGAGATTGACCAGCTTATTACCCAAGGCGATATTAACGACTGCCAGACACTCGCTGGCCTCCATTATTATCATATATGGCGAAAGGAGAACTCATGAATTTCGACCCATCAAGCTACAACGACCTTACCGTGACTGAATCGCCAATTCCAGGGCTATTCGTCATCAAGCTGCCCGTCCATGGTGACAACCGTGGGTGGTTCAAAGAAAATTACCAGAAGGAGAAGATGGAAGCGCTGGGGCTACCTGCCTTTACCATTGTACAGAACAATATCAGCTTTAATGACAAAGCTGGTGCAACACGTGGGCTACACGCCGAGCCCTGGAATAAGTTCATTAGTACTGCGAATGGCCGCGTGTTCGGTGCATGGTGTGATGTGCGCCAAGGCCCAACCTTTGGCCACACATTCTCTGTAGAAATTAATCCTGGCACAGCGGTGTTTGTACCCAAGGGCGTGGCAAATGGTTACCAGACACTGGACGATAATGTGGCATACACCTACCTGGTTGACGCCCATTGGTCACCAGATGCGCAGTATACCTTTGTCAATCTCTTTGACCCAGCGCTCGATATTGCGTGGCCACTTGGCAAAGATAAGGCGATCATCTCACACAAAGATGCTGCGCACCCACTCCTGCGCGACGTACAGCCAATGGAATTATAAAAAGAAAGGAAGCGTGCATGACAGATTACACCTCTACCCTCATCATTGGTGCCAACGGGCAATTGGCCAAAGCAATGCAGCAGCAATACCCTAGTGCTCGGGCGGTTGGGCATAATGACCTCGATCTCTGCAGCGCAGCAGCTATTGCAACCTTCGACTGGTCCGGCATTAAGACAATCATCAACACTGCTGCTTATACCAATGTTGACGGCGCAGAAACATCGGAGGGCCGCGCAGCAGCCTGGCGCATCAATGCCCAAGCGGTGGGACAGCTTGCTCGTATCTGCTCCGAGCGAGACATTACCTTGGTTCATGTGTCGAGCGATTATGTTTTTGATGGTGAGACAGCACCACATACCGAAGATGAGCTATTTAGCCCCTTAAGCGTCTATGGTGCATCCAAAGCAGCAGGCGACATTGCCGCGAGCACCACGCCACGGCACTATATTATCCGCACCAGCTGGGTGATCGGTGACGGTAAAAACTTCGTGACAACGATGCTCGGCCTGGCCGCAAAAAATATCGCACCAACAGTAGTAGCAGACCAAATCGGCCGCCTGAGCTTCACGCCAGAAATTGCACGGGCGATTGACTACTTAGTAGAGAATAAGGCACCATACGACACCTACAATGTAACAAATAGTGGTCCACTGGTAAGTTGGGCAGACATCACGCGGCAGATCTTTGCCCTGGCAGGACGTGATGACTTACCAGTAACAGATACAACCACCGCCGAGTATTTTGCTAATAAGCCCGGCGTCGCACCACGACCACTCAATAGTGACCTCAGCCTTGAAAAATTACACGCGACTGGCTTTGCGAGCCAAGACTGGCAGGATGCACTACATGAATATGTTGTGAGAAGTATTCATTAATGACACCCTAGAATTTCTTCTACGATCCATTCTTATTAGACCAATGGAAATATAACACATTCGACCAATATATATTATTGATCTGATCTAAGGTCTGTGTATAACCCATGGAAATCTGCAGCTTAACAAAATCACTGTAGACTTGTGCGACTTCAGAGTCAGCATCATCACTTCTAATGCTTTCGTATAGATCGCGGTTTTCTGCAATCACACCCGCATCATCATCAGCTAACAGTGAATATATTTCGCCCGCCTCGAGCAAAAAATACTGCTGAGCGTTTTTTTCGTTGTGCAAGAAATTGAGTGTTTTAGTGACCACCTGAGGGTCAATACACTCTTCAATATTAGCAAAGAACATTTCAAGCCGGTCCACGCCACGTTTATAATCTGCAATGAGAGCAAGTGGCAAAGTCTTGCCCTCCTCTTCAAGACTGTTAAATATTGTCGAATCGACAATCTCTGTTTTGCTACTGAGCAGAATACGATATACGATTGGTATATCCGTATTATATTCAGATAGATCAACTATTCGAGCTTTGCTGATGTCTTCGTCGGTGTATGGTTTTCGATCAATTGAATATAGATATGCGCGATTCGCCATATATCTCCTTTTATCTTCCTGATGATATAACTCATAATACTCTCAAGTGAACACACAAGCAAATCTCTCGTTTGTTCAACCGATTATCACAGACTGTTATCATCCACTCTATATTCATATCACATCATATTTGATACTATGGTACTATAACTATATCTGGTATGATAAGTATATAGTTAGAACATAAGGAGTTTTACGTATGAAAGGTATTATTTTGGCAGGTGGTTCGGGCTCGCGCCTGTGGCCAATTACTAAAGCAATTAGCAAACAGCTGATGCCCATCTATGATAAGCCGATGATCTATTACCCTCTCACAACGCTGATGCAAGCAGGGATTCGCGACATCCTCATCATCACGACCCCAGCTGATCAAGCAGGCTTCCAGCGCTTGCTTGGCGATGGTGCGCAGTGGGGTATCAATCTGCAATATGCTATTCAGCCCAGCCCCGATGGCCTCGCCCAAGCATTTATCATTGGTGAGGAATTTATTGGTGATGACAAGGTGGCGCTCGTCTTGGGCGATAACATCTTCTACGGCGCAGCGCTCGATGATTCGCTGCGTGCCTGCACCGACCCAGATGGTGGTGTGGTCTTTGCTTACAAAGTATCTGACCCAGAGCGGTATGGCGTTGTAGCCTTTGACGATAACAATCATGCAGTGTCGATTGAAGAAAAGCCTGCTCAGCCTAAGTCGAACTTCGCGGTGGTAGGGCTCTATTTCTACGACAATGATGTGGTAGAAATTGCGAAGAATGTCCAGCCAAGCGACCGTGGTGAGTTAGAGATTACCTCTGTAAATGCTGAGTATCTGCGTCGCGGCAAACTGAAGGTACAGACACTAGACAACGGCGATGTATGGCTTGACACTGGGACGATTAGCAGCCTGACCGATGCTGAGGACTTTGTGCGCGTTGTACAGAATCGCACCGGCCAAGTCGTTGGCAGCCCTGAAAAGACGGCGCATACCAATGGCTGGATTACCGACGAGCAGCTTGCCGAACTTGCTGCACCGTTAAAAAAATCAGGCTACGGAAATTACCTCTCGGCGTAGTATAATAATACCAATATGAAAACGAATACTAAGACAGTCTGTGTGATCGTCCCAGCCTATAACGAAGCGACGGTCATCAAGGATGTGATCAAACAATCCAAGCGAGTCTTTGCCAAAGCCAAGGCAGCTGGCTATACAATTGATGTCGTGCTAGTCAATGACGGGTCGAAGGACGACACACTCACCCAAGCCAAAAAAGGCGGCGCCATTACGATCGATCACATTCTTAACTCTGGTGCGGGCGGTGCAACCTTAACTGGTCTATCGTATGCTCGGCAGCATGGCTATGACATTGCCGCCACGATGGATGCCGATGGCCAGCACGCGCCAGAAGATGTATTGGCGGGCATCACGCAGATCGATGAGCGTCAGGCTGATCTACTCATTGGTAGTCGTCTCATTGACAGCACCGGCATGTCCAAGACAAAGGTGCTCGGTAATAAAGGCTTGAGTTTGATTACTAAGCTCTTATTTGGCATTAATGTGACAGATTCACAGTCTGGCCTACGTATCTATTCGCGCCGCGCCATTGATGACCTCGATTGGAAGTCAACTGGTTACGAATTTTGCTCGGAGATGATCTGGCGTGCCAAGCAAGCGGGGATGGCAATTGGTGAATATCCAGTCAAGGCAATCTACACCGACTACTCCCGTGCTAAAGGTCAAAACAACTGGAATGCTATCAATATCGTCAAACGCTTATTCAAACAACGCTTAACGGAGCTCTTCGAATGAGATATTTTGCCCTTGTCTTACTTAATGTGCCAATTATTCTTTTGGCACTGGTCAACATCATCACCCAATACAAACTAAATAAAATCACCGTCACTCGCTTACGCCACCAAGTGGTGATGTGGCTGGTGGTGATGGCAGTGCTGCTGAGCTGCTTCCCGCTGTATAATATTTCAATCGGCCACCCACCGTTTGATGCGTCGGAGTTGAGCTTGTTTGATATTGTCCAGACGACAGCGATCGTGTTGCTCTTCTACATCGTCAACACACAGCGCCAGCGGATCGATCAAAACGAACGCCGCGTGCGCGACCTCCATCAAGAATTGTCAATTAAACTCTCGGCTCATGACAAAAAATAAATCACTCGATATCGTCATCCCCTATTGGGGCGAATTCGCTCTCCTCAAAGAGGCGGTTGACTCTGTCTTGGCTCAGACAAGCGACGATTGGCACCTGACCATTCTTGATGACCACTACCCATCGACCGAAGCACGCGATTATTACAAAAAACTCGCCGACCCACGCATCACCTACATCCGGCACAAGAAAAACCTCGGCATCACCAACAACTTCAACTTTGCCGTCCAGCACGTAACGGCACCGCACTGTATGATTGTGGGGTGTGATGATCGGCTCTTGCCAGAGTGCGTGGCAGTAGCACTACAGACAATTGGTGAGGCAGATTTTTATCAGCCAGGAGTGCAAGTGATTAATGATAAGGGGCAGCTATATCTCCCGTTGGTTGACCGTGTTAAGCGATTTTTGCAACCTCATAAATCAGGGCTTTACTCAGGCGAAAAACTTGCAACATCTCTGAGTCATGGCGACTGGCTCTACTTCCCATCGATCGTCTGGAAGACAGCGACGCTCAAGCGGTATTCCTTTGACGCGACGTATACTATACTAGAAGATCTTGTCTTGGTATTTGATTTCGTTCTTGACGGAGCGGTACTTGCTTTTGATCAGACTGAAACATTCCAATACCGACGCTTTGCCCAGTCGCTCTCAAGCAAAGAAAAGTCAAAGGATGGCGTGCGCTTTGCAGAAGAAAATGCAGTATATAATAGCTATGCTCAGCGCTTCGCATCGGTTGGTTGGCATAAAGCCGCTCGGGCAGCGCGGCTCCATATTACATCGCGCATTCATCAGTTGTTGTCGTAGTTAATGTAACCTGAATATATTCTAACCTCTATAAAAATAGGTTATTTTATGGTAAATTAGCGTCTCTTTGCTCTTGTACTACTGTATGGTAGAACTTGAGAATACATTCATTAGCAGCAATTCGCTTATTATTTTCTCTATTAGCTCATTCCAGCCTCATCATAGACGAGATAATGGACGCGAAAACCGGTTTTCACTTTTATAAAACACTTTTTATATCGAGAAGTTTTAGAATAACGCGCTGTCTTGAGTAATATACATGATAGTAAGAGCGTAAAAAATTTACACTATTCTACATCAAGAAATATTACCCTTTGCAGCGCACGACAAAACCGACTCGATTTCCTCGAGCCGGTTTGTTTTATTATATACGCTACCTCACGTTCGCTTCAGTAGTCTCGGTTTTCTCTTTATCGACCTCGGCAAACTTGCGCTCCACTGCCATGATGTATAGCTGCATAAAGATCGGGCGAGGTAAGATATCATACAGATACCACACCAGTGTTTTCTTAGCGTGTGGGAGCTCGGTGTTTTTCCACGGAGTGAGTGCAAAATACTTTTGCCACAACAGCCGGTTCGGGTGCTTATTGCCAACTTCCCACGGTTTACCCTGAATACCATAGAGCGAGTGAATAATCTTGGGACTGTAATAGTTGGTCATAATCTCGTCGTAACTATAGAAATACGGCTGCTTAAGATTATTAATGCGCAGCAGATCTTGCGGCCGGTAAGCATAAAAAGCACTAGAGAAATTATAGGCGATATCGAGCGTCTTAATCTGCCCTCGGAACATAACATTACAGAGGTCTTGATCGGCAATGACATAGTCGCTTTTCTTCGACAGGTGCTCTATCACTTGACTCGATACATCATCTTTGAGCCATTTTTTGTGATTGATAAGCATGATACCACAGTTATAGTAACCATCGGTGGGCTGGAGGCCAATTGTTGCTTTGTGCTGATTGGTGAGGGTGTCGTAGGCCAGTGCCATGATATTTTTCCCAAAATCAAGCTCCAGTAAACCATCAAGTGAGCTGGTAATAATCGTGTGCGGGTTGAGGTAGAGTACGCGATCGGTCTTGATCTCAAGATCGGCTAGCGCCAGCATCTTGAGCCATGTCACATACACACCATGCCACGGCTTAACACCCAGTTTTTGTAATTTTTTGTGATACGCGTTGGGATTGATAAATGTCAAATAGGCATTAGGGTATTTTTCAACCAATTTCTTAAGACGATCTTTGCTTTGCTTACTCAGCTTATACCCACAATAAAAAATATGAATCTCGTCGAGTGTCTTATTGTTCTCAAGCAGTGATGCGATCGAAATCGCACTGACCACTGCGTAGTTATCGTCACTTTGATACAAGACGTTTAAGATTTTCTTTTTGACTCTGGGCATGGCCTGCCTCTCTCCTTTATTCCACCGCTGCTATGTTTTTTACGTAGTTTTCCAGTAATGGCTGGTAGCTCTCACTGATGAATCCTGTGTTGTGCAGCTTCGACAAATTCATATCGCTATACATTGGTCGAGGTGCAAACGGAATCTTGTCTTTACTATACTCTTGTGTTGACACTTTTACAACCCTATCGCGATCGTGCCCTGCATATTCGAAGACATCCTCGGCAAGCTCTGCCCATGATTTGATCGGCCCGGAGTTGGACACATGATACAAACCATACTCGGCCTTGGTGTCTAGCAAGTGCTTGGTGGCACGCGCAATCTCCGACGCAAAGGTTGGCCGACCATATTGATCATCCACAACCTTGGGATTAATGCGCATGTCAGCCAGGCGCTTCATCGTCCGCGGGAAGTTGTGCCCATCGCCAATCACCCAGGAGACACGCAGCACATAATGACGCGGCGCAAGGCTAACCAATAGATCCCCTGCTGCCTTAACGTCGCCATAGACCGACAGTGGTGAGAGCGATTCATCCTCACCATGGTTTTTGTTCGTCCCATCAAAGACATAGTCGGATGAATAGTGCACCAATGTAATATCATGCTCCAGCGCTACCTTGACGAGGTTGCGCGGGCCAACGGCATTAACCTGCCACGCTTTAGTGCGACCTTCACGCGTTTCGGATCCATCGGCATTGACGAACGCCGCCGCGTTGATAATGACATCCACACCCGACCAATCATACCCAAGCACCTGCTCTTCGTCAGCAATGTCGAGCTGCTGGTGACTCAGCGCCGTTGCCTTTGGATATACCTCCTGGAGTGCCCGCCCCACTTGGCCATTACAACCCAATATTACAATCCCCTTGCTCATATACCCTCCTTTGTTTCCGCTATTATAGCACAGTTAGCGTAAGCTTTTTGAAACATATGAAATCGTATGGTCGATGTGAGACAAAAAATACACTGAATCAATTGTAATGATCGATTTTATCCCAGCATATGAGGTCAGTATCTCATAGACTCAATACTTTTAATACTTCATCGGAGGGAGTGTGGGGAGGTAGAAATTATCCACTCCTACTACACAGCCATAGAGCGCAGTTGTCGGCGATAAACTGCCGCGAGTAGCGCCGCTTGGATGATGCCTGCCACCATAAAACACAGCACGCTGCCCAGCATCGCATAGTGCTGCACCACGCCATACGACACCACTGTGAGCGCGATATTACTCAGCAAAAGTATGTAGAACTGCCCCGTAAACTCGCGCAGCACGGTGAGGATATTGATATAAATCGACACCAGCGCATTAGCCACCGCTCCCACTACCATGATGAGTAGCTCAGTGCGGTAATCGGTAATACGTGCATTAAAAATGAGAGTAAGAAGCGGTGCCCCAACTAGCCATGTCGCAATCAGTGTCAGCGCACTAATACCCAAGACGATAAGGATAATCTTGCTCACCAGCGCGTGGAACTCAAGGCGCTTCTGCCGGTGATAGAGCTCCGACAGCTGCACGATATTGGGCTGAATAATGAAGGTAATAAACAGTGAGAGTAATGTAATGGGCATGGCCATAATACCAAAATAAGCGATCTCGTGCGTGTGGAATTTGTCAAGAAAATAGCGTGGAATATTAAGCGAAAACATCGTCAAGAATGTGGTGAGAAACACTGGTGCGCAGCGCCGCATGATCACCCCAACATGACGCAGCTTGGGCACGAGATGGTCGATATGGGGCTGGATAGATTCGTACCGCTGTACCTGTTGCCAATCGTACAACACAAGCATAAGAGCATTGACCACTACAATTGCCACCACCCCCCACAGCACACTATGCACAAGCATATCAACGAGCAAAAATGCCACAAAGCCTCCTACCGCCTTGATCGTAAGCGAATAGCCAACGACGTAGAGTCTGTGGTGAATCTGCAGCACACCATAGAGTGCGTCGGCCACTGCCTCCAGCGCCTTGAAGAGTACGAGCGCGATGATGATACTCGACTTCACGACATCATAGTGATTTGCCGCGCAAAACAGCACCGCACCCACCATCATCACGATCGACGTCACGAGTTTAACGGCAAGGTAGCTGCTACTACTAAACTCTTTGCGCACATCCGACACCTGATAAGTACGCCCACCCCACAAACCAATCGCCCAAAACACTACCGAGAGCGATAGCGCAAAGGAAAAAATCCCCGAGTCAGCAATGCCATTAAGCCGCGTAATAAGCAGCAGGAGCGCTGGCGAGATGGCGCTTTGCAAAAAGGAGCCAATAGAGTTCCAGATATAATTTTTAGATTGCATAATCTTATTTAGTATACCACTGGTTGATTATTTCCTGCGATTTAGACCATAATTTGCTCTGTTGTGATTTGTGCTCTATAATCAGGCGTGTTATGAAGAAATATTGGGCATCATTCGAATCATTTATTGCACGGCCAGAGCGAGTCTTTCTTTCGCTGTGTTTGTTGTTTGGCTTATTATCGGCGTTTTTTGTGCCGCAGCTATCAGTGAGTGATGAGAATATGCACTACTTGCGGGCGTATGCGCTGGCTGACGGGCGCCTCGAGTCCAAGCGCTGCACCTACCCAGTGGACGTTAATGGCCGAGCATCATCAGTGTATCATGGCAATATCAGCGCTGATTATTCGCGCCCTATCAACCGCTCAGAACTCAAGACAAGCAAATGTAACAGTGCCGTGGGCTATGCACCTATTATGCATGCGCCGCAAACGCTTGGTATTTTTATTGCTAATCTCTTCAACGGATCGACGGGCTTGACGATTCTCTTTGGGCGGATTGCAAACTTACTGTTCTATGCGCTCAGTGTATTTTTCATTATCAAGTGGGTGCGCATTGGCAAGTGGGTCTTTGCAGTGGTGGGGCTGCTACCACTGATGATTCATCTCGCTGCCTCGCTCTCGAGCGACGTCATGACGAACGTGGCGATATTCCTCATTACCGCCACGACACTCAATCTCTACACCCAAGAAACACCCATCCGCCGCAAGCAAGTTGCTGGCCTCTTAGCTATAGCGGCGCTGCTGGCACTGACCAAGGCGGTTAATGGCTTACTGCTCTTTCCACTGCTGTTTTTGCCAAGGCGGCTCTTCGTCTCAAATACCGAGCTGTCGAAATTGCCGTCGTTCCTCAAGAAGCTCCCCTTCAGCCTACACAAGTGGGCACTGATCGCGGGTGCTGGCATTGTGTCGCTGGCGGCACTGCTCATCTGGCAAAAGATTTATGATGGTGCGCTCCTTTCATCTGGTGCAGCCGATAACCCGCTTCATCACAACCCGCTTGGCTTTATCCGCATCCTCTTTAATACCTACATCAATCCAAACATCGGCTACACCGACATTGTGGTACGTGGTAGTGTGGGCGACTTCTCAAGCTTCAAATATCACCTGCCGCTCTTTGTTTTAATTCCACTCTTTCTGCTGGTCTTTCTTGCACTCATCAAGCGTGATAAGGCTGAAGAACAAGCACTCGCCCCAGCTGCTGGCCGATTAGCCGCGGCCAACCTCACTACTGTTGCCGTCTTTATTGCGGCGGTTTCATATGCGATGTACACCGCCTGGGCGCTGCTACCAATTCGCTTTGGTGCTGGTGCATACTACGCCGATGGAGTGCAGGGGCGTTACTTTACGGCGCTACTCGTGCTCCTCATCCCCTGTGGGGTGTGGCTACGCAAGTATATTTGGTTCCATACTACCTCGGCTAAGGTATTTCACGCCCTTATATTCTTTGGCTGCGGGGCAATTTTGCTGTACTATACCTTTGGCACCTATTGGGCTTACCACGCGCCGATACCAGTGCCGCCGGTGGCGTAAGAGAAAATATTCTCTGTCTCTCAAAGCTCTTTGTTTTTCTGCCTGTCTAGCCTGTACTTCATCTGCTTAAATCTCAATGCTTTCTTTTGGCATCAATTCCTCCACTCCATTGTTTCATCTGATTTGTCGTTATCCTAACGAGTTTTAGCACTGGTACTGGGAGATTGGGTCATAGACTCTATCGTATCTTGAAGGAGGAATCATACAAAATATATGATTCTATAAAAGTTTTAAAATCCTTCTTTTCACCTTCCCCTTTCATTACGCTTATGCTATAGTGACATAGAACACTAATAGCACAAGCATTATGAAATCATTACGTACTCTATCCAAAAAACGTCTCACGCTCATCATTAGTATTGGCATTGCGCTCGTCGCCGCCGGCGGCTATGGTGCCTATATCGCAACGCGCCCCGCCTCGCTACCACCCCTGTCAGACGAGCCAACGCCAGCCCAAAAACAAACACAGCACAAGACCGATGCCGCCACGAAAGAATCATTTCTAGACAACAACACAAACCACGACACGAATACTACCAAAGAGACCTCGCAGCAGCGCACCACCCAGGCTCAGCCCGCGCCAATCCCAACGTCAGCGAAACATATTGAGCTCTCTGCTGAGCAGTCAGGCGAAACGGTCGTTGTGACTACTAAGCTGAGAGAACAAGGCTTTTCCTCTGGTCAGTGTGTGCTGACGATCACTAGTAGCGAGCAGCGCTCCGAGCAGCACGCTGCTATCATCTACCAACCAGAATACTCCACCTGTGCTGGCTTCTCTGTGCCCGTCCGATCATTACCCAAGGGTACGTGGCATATCTCTCTCGCTGTCACGCCGCTTAGTGGCAAGGCACTCACGAAGACACTCGATAAGGAGATTCGCTAGATGATGGCTCAATCATATTCCACCACTCGTCCCTTCTCGACGTATTGGCGATATATCCTTGCTGGTGTTTTGTGTGTGAGTTTATTTGCTGCGACTATCTTATCCCGCCCAGCCCAAGCAGTGACGGCGGCTGATTGGCGAGCAGGCAATATCGTTGATGATTTGCTCTTTACCAATAGCGACGATATGTCAGTGGCAGATATTCAGGCGTTTCTCAATAGCCTCAACCCACAATGCGACACCTATGGCCGGCAGCCTGCTGCCGAACATGGCAGGCGCGATATCAGCCGAGCACAGTATGCCGCCGCTCGAGGTTGGCATGGGCCACCATATGTCTGCCTCAAGGACTATTATGAAGTGCCTAAATACACACCGGGCAATTACATCCCTGCCAATAACTTCGGTGGAGTGATTCCCGCTGGAGCAGTCAGCGCCGCGCAAATTATCTACGATGCCGCCAAGCAGAATAATCTCAATCCCAAAGTCCTGCTGGTAAAGATCGCTACTGAGTCGGCTGGCCCGCTCACCTCTGACACTTGGCCCCTCCAAAACCAATACACCTATGCCATGGGCTCGCACTGCCCCGATAGTGGCCCGGGTGGCAGTGCTAATTGCGATCGCAACTATGCTGGCTTCTCGATGCAAGTTGCCTCAGGAGCACAGCTCATCCGCTGGTATCTGGATAGTATGCAACAACCGTGGTGGTCGTACAAAAAGCCGTTTGCGACCAATCGTATCCTATGGAATGTGGTGCAGCGAGGCTGCGGCGCTGGCGATGTGTATATCGAGAGCAAGGCAACAGCGGCACTCTACACCTATACACCCTACCAACCCAATCAAGCAGCCCTGGCTAATATGTATGGCTTAGGCGACCATTGCAGCGCCTATGGTAACCGCAACTTCTGGCGAGTGTGGAACGACTGGTTTGGCTCGACTCAGCATAGCCGACCACTTATCAGTTTCCGATCGCACAGCAGCTACATCGGCTGGACAGGGGTCATTCATAACCGCGGCATTACAGGCGTTACGGGCCAAAGCAAGGCAATGCAAGCTCTTACGATCGATGGTGAGGTAACTTATACCTCATACAGCAACGAGCGTGGTTGGCAGCCCACTGTGCAGGGTAGTATGCAATCGGGTACAACAGGGCTTGGCCGGCCAATCACCGCCGTCAAGATCCAGCCAACCGGTACTCTCGCCCAGGCGTACGACATCTACTATCGCGCCCACGTGAGCTACATTGGCTGGATGGGCTGGGCTAAGAATGGTGAAGTGGCTGGTGCAACTGGTGGAGCTAACAATGCTATCGAAGCGATCGAAATAAAGCTTGTACGCAAAGGAACGCCTGCGCCTGAGTCATCTGGGGTAACATATAAAAATATTGCAACACATGGCGATCCATCACCCCTTAGACTCTCACTCAGCTCACATGTCGGTATGGTTGGCTGGCAGCCAGAAGTACGCGATGAGATGATGAGCGGCACCACTGGCCAAAGCCGCCGCATCGAAGCCATCAAAGCATCGCTCCACAACACAACGGGCCTGCCAGGCAACATCCAATATTCATCACACGTTAGCTACGTCGGCTGGCAAGATTGGAAACAAGCGGGCGACGTATCCGGCACCACAGGGCAGTTCCGCTCCATTGAGGCAGTCCGCTTCTTACTTACTGGCAAACTTGCCACTGCATACGACATCTGGTACCGAGGTTACTCGCAATACGTCGGCTGGATGGGTTGGGCCAAGAATGGCCAACCAGCTGGTTCGACCGGTGCCTACCGACAGCTCGAAGCACTCGAGGTGCGCCTTGTGCCGAAGCATACACTCGGCTTGCCTGGCGGTGCCTTTTACAACCCAACCAATACTGCTGTGCCCGATCTCTATCAACTGAGCTACGCTGCCCACGTAGGCTACATCGGCTGGATGCCCGATGTGTCACACCCTATCATGGCTGGCACCACTGGCAAATCGCGCTACCTCGAGGCAATCCGCCTTGGTAAAGCCGTATCGCTGCGCGATGGTTCACCTATTACCATCCAGTGCGAAGCAAAAACTGCTGGCCAGTGGCTCCCACCAGTCACTCTCTCACCATCGCAGCCTTGTGGCACGACTGGCCAGAGCAAAGCGCTCGAAGCCCTCAAGCTTAGCCTCAGTCCCACCGACGCTGCTCGCTACGATATTTATTACAACACTCACCTCTCCTGGGTGGGCTGGCAGGGCTGGAAAAAGAATGGCGAAGTAGCTGGCGACCGGCCCAGCTCACATGTCGAAGCAGTGATGATTAAGCTCATCGAGAAGAGTACCGAGTGACCAACATAAGACAACAACTTTATTCGTAAATCGCTGCCACTTTCTCCTCAATATTCTTCCATTGATAGTCGTTGGCGGTTTGGCGGCCACCTGCAATGAGCTTGTCACGCAGCGCTTTGTCCGCTACCAGGCGCTCTACGGCTGCTACACCAGCCGCTATATCACCCTGCTGGTAGAGGAGGCAGTTCTCACCATCCTTGAGATACTCGACATTACCGCCATTAGGCACCACTACTGCAAGACCACCAGTTGCCATCATCTCAAGTGGTGGATAGGAGAAGCTCTCGAGGATGCTTGTTTTGATGAGAATGTCACAGCTAGCGTATACTTCGCCGACCTTCTCGGGCGCAATGCGATTGTAGAATGTATCGACGCGGTACCAGTCCTTGGGCTCTTTGCGGTACGATAAGTATGAAATTTCATACTTCGCAGGGTCGAGTTGGTTGATAATACGGAAGGCTTCGTCGGTGTTCTTATACTCGCTCTTACTATCGCCCTCAACGAGGATTTTTTATCTTGCGACCACTGTCAAAATCGCGCTCGCGGTATGGATAATACTCGATATCGATGCCGTTCGAGACATACTTCGCATCCTTGCCAAACATATCTTTGAGCCACTTCTGGCACCAGAGCGACATTGTTACGTAGCGCACACCCGACTGGTCGCAGTACGATGCATTGGCCGCGAAGCGTGGCCCACCCGTACCGGGGATATAAAAATCAGTCTCGAAGTTTGGACGAAGTAAAGCCGATTGCGTACATTGGGGTGTTTTTTGATAATCTCTACCGTCGACCACAGCGTCGCCACTTGCGTGTCAAAGAAGGCCTCTATCTTCGTCTTGTGCGCTGTAATAACATTAAAACCTGGCAATTCAGAGCGGTACTGGTAGGTCTTTTTGGCCTGCTTAAGGGCATGTTTGCTCACCGAATCGATCAGTGTTACATCCCAGCCCGCCTTACGGAGAATGTCAGCGTGTTTGACGGCAACGATCACTCCACCCGAGATATCCGTCGAAGGCAAAACAAAGCCAATATTGCGTGCTAAGCGTTCCCGTATAAACGACGCAAGCGTGTAACCAGTGTAGACCGTCGAATAATCATTGGCGGCAATCTTGTGTGCATTTTCACCCAGCTGAGTGCGCAGTGTTTTGTCGGTAATGAGGCGATCGAGCGCTGCATACCAATCGTTATCCGCGCCAACCAAGAGGCCCGTCTCGCCGTCCTTGACCTGTTCGGCAAAGGCCCCCACCTGACTCGCCACCGTCGGCACCTTAACGAGACCAGCCTCAAGCCATTTGTTCTCAGACTTCGCACGGTTAAAGATTGTATCGACCAGTGGTGCAAGAATAATATCGCAGTCCACCATCACTTTAGGTAGTTCACGCCAATCGACAAAGCCCGAGGTCATCACTCGCTCTTTATACGGTTCAAGCGCGGCCGGTACGTCGAGAATACCAGCAATCTTGAGGTGGAGCTGTGGATATGCATCGAACAGCCGAATCAAGTCTGGGATCACCAGCTCAAAGTCCTCATTGTGCGTAATACTCCCACTAAAGTACCCAATGATAAGCTTATTCTCATCCTTCTCGATGATACCTTTCTTAAGGTCTTCCAGCGCCATATTAGACGTCTTGATCATCTCATCAGAAGCGGCATTGCGGTTGATGAGGACATCACCGGTGGTGTACTTTTGCAGTTCATCACGCAGTTGCGTTGTAGTCGTTACAACGTGATCACAAAGCTTGAGTGTTTCGCGCATGCGATTTACTCCATCGTCGTAGAGCTGCTTGTCGGCCTGGTTCATCTGCTGGACGTATTTGATACCGTCGGTGTACGTTTGATCGATGACAAGATCATCGATATCAAAAAAGCAGGTCTTGTTGAAGAACTTCGCTTGCTTAATAAACTCCCGCACCGTCTCTGTCACTGGGCAACGAAAGAAGACGAAGCCACGATAATATTTGAGGTCATCCAGCGAAAGCCGATCATAAAACACACTCTCCACCGTTAGCCCCTGCGACATCAGCTGTTCCATCTGGTGTGCTACGCGGTAGCGCTCGGGATGCGGCAAGGTGCAGCCGTTGATAAAGAGGATATCTTTGTAATACTTCTGTTTGCGCTCGGGGAATTTACGATAATAGGCATACTTCGTGGCACGCTTGCCAAAGCCAACTACTCCATCGTCTTTGATAATCTTCATGCTTTTCTTGGCGGCTTTGTGTACTTTACCGATCATACGTCCTCCTCTGGCGTTACGTGCGGGTTATATAGTGTGTTGTATCCTTTACCACAGAGTGCAGCAGTTATCTGAGCACTGGTGAGCGGTGTATCTGGCGCAAGAGCGGCAAGTTTGGTGCGCGCCACTACCACTGTTGGTGCGTCGATAGTACCAAGATTATAGCGGGCTGTCAAGTAGATATGTTTGGTAAATGAGCGCCGACTGAGCTGCTGGAGCAGACCTACCACCGATGGTTGTAAAATCGACGACAAATTTGCAATCACCTGCTGCTCATCGGCAATCCGTGGCGCCACCGCACCAATCATTGGGCGAGCGGCATCGGCAGCGAGATGCTGCAGCGTGCTAGAAGGCAGCGCATTATGCTGCGTCAGGCATATCATCTCGGCAGTGGTTGTCTCAAGCAGCTGACCAACAGTGGTCGACTCATCGAACAACGTGGTGTCAGTGCTATATGCTTGGTCTAAGATATAGCTCATCTGCCACTGAGCGCCATACTGCGGGTCGCGCTCCACCTGGGTCTGCAGCTGGCGAGCGGCGCTATCTGCTTCGAGGGCGCGACGCTGCGCATTGATGACGTAGGGCTTGGCATCGAGATCTTTCGCTGTGGAGGCTTGGTGGACACGCCAATAGTAGAGAATCTGCGGCACATGAGCAATCTGCTCGGGCTGCAAAGCCTGCGTCAGGCGCAAGAACAGCTCCCAATCCTGCGTGCCATTATACGCTCCATCTTCGCCGCCAACCTCTGTGAGTAACTGGCGTGACATAACGGCAAAGTGCGTAATGTAATTCACTGCGCGCAAAAAATCTTCGTTCCAATCGGGCTTGAAAAATGGCTGATACGGCCGGCCATGTTCGTCCATCTTCGTCTCATCGGTGTAGACGAACTGCGCGCCAGTGCGGTCGATCGTGGCCGCAACCCACAGAAGCGCATCAGGGTGAAGGATATCATCATGATCAAGCAACGCAATGTACTCGCCCGTAGCCTGTGCGATACCATAGTTGGTTGCACCGGCAATGTGGCGGTTCTTGTCTAAAAAGAATGGCTTGAGCTGCGGTACATCTTCGGCTAGGTCACGAATCGCCTGGCGAGTAGTCTCATTGGTTGAGGCATCGTCAACGATGATGAGCTCCCAGTGCGGGTACGACTGCGTCACCACCGATTGTACCATCTCTCGCAGGAATGGAATTGGCGTATTATACGTTGGTACGATGATGGAGATACGCGGCTGCTCAGTAAGTGAGGCAAGTGCTGGCGGCTGCTCAGTATGCTGACGCTGCCATACATCGTAGATGCGGCGCTGGCGAGCATCAAGATAGGCTCGATACGGCACCAGGAGGCAACGTACCGCGCGGTGGAGATGGCGATTGGCTTTGATAAGGTGCGTCAAACGATGTAATATATACGACATTTCTCCCTATTTCCAGGTATGCTTGAGCTTGGTAACACCACCCCACCGGCCATGATCATAATCGCGCTGGACGGAGAAGTGCGGCCCCTCCTCAGTAAAGGCGATCGTCTTGGTGTCGTCCGCCCCCATCAAGCCAGCCTTGATGAAATAACTCCCCTCGTTGAGGTTGAGCTGCACAGTGTAGGTCGCGCGATTCTTGCCAGCAATCTTCACCTTTTCTTGGTAGGTGTTGGGGCCATAGACATACTCACCATTCTCGCGGAAGATTGCTACACCAACGTGCTTGACCCCTGTTTGCTGCCACTCTAACTCCACCGTCATAGTTTCGTTATACTCATACACCGTCTGTTCATTACCATCGCTGCCGCGTAGGGTGATGTCGAAGTCGTCTGAGATTTGCTCGTCTAGCCCTTCTGACTCGTTGTAGCTCTTAATGTTGCTCCGGCTATAGGCGGCGGCGATGCGGTATGGCTTGCCGATCATCTTCACCTTCCCATCCTCGATAAACACTGCCTTGTTGCAAAAGCGCTCTACCGCCGACATATCGTGCGTGACGAGAATAACGGTGCGCTTTTCGCGCTTAAGCTTATCGAAATAAGCGTAGCATTTCTTTTGGAAGGCTTCATCCCCTACCGCCAAGACTTCATCTAGTAGTAAGATATCGGCATGGGCACGGATAGCAATAGAGAAAGCCAGGCGCACCTGCATCCCACTGGAATAATTCTTGAGTCGTTCTTCCATAAAGTCGCCCAGCTCAGCAAAGTCGACGATTTTGTCATACATTGCTTCCATCTCGTCATGACTAAAGCCCAGCAATGCACCGTTGAGAAAGACATTCTCGCGGCCCGTTAGCTCTGGGTTGAAGCCAACGCCCAGCTCGATAAACGGCACCAGCGAACCGCCCACCTCGACACTTCCGCTATTGGGGGTGTAGATGCCGGCAATCGTCTTGAGCAGTGTACTCTTACCTGAGCCATTGCGCCCAACAATACCAAAGAAATCACCCTCGTTAATGGTAAAATTGATATCTTTAAGCGGAGTAAAGACCCGATACCCTTTGCGCCCCTTGAGGAGGTTAATGAGCTTTTGCTTGATGCCCGAACTCGCCTCCAGCGGGATCTTGAAGGACTTGGTGAGGTTATTGATAACAACGATTGGTTGCGCCATCTAGATACTCTCCGCAAAGTACTGCTGGTTGCGCCGGAAATAAAACACCGCCAGCAGGATGATAATGATAATCGAAACAAATGGTATGAGCACCATAGGGTATGCCACGAGGTCGTAGAGCTGGATAGTCTGGGGTGTTACCAGCACCTGGCGGACATCTTGGATGATCTGGGCGGCTGGGTTGAGCATGAGGTATGGCGCAGCAGCCGGCATACGCTCCATCACCATCTGCAAGGGATAAATAACCGGTGTAGCATAGAAGGCAGCCTGCATGAATATCTCCCACAGGTAGCCAATATCGCGGTATTTCACATTGATCGTCGCAAGGAAAAACGCCACCGCCAAGGAAAGCACATAAAGCTCGAGGATCAGCGGCACCACAAGCAGCGCCTCCCACGACCAATGCACACCATTAAACAAACAAAAGCCCAGAATCACTACCATATTGATAGCGAGGTTGATAAAGGCCGAGATGGTACCAGAGATAACGATGATATATTTGGGGAAGTTGATCTTGCGGATGAGGTCACCGCGCGAGACAATCGACTGCAGCCCTTGCACCGTCGCCTCACTAAAGAAGTTCCATAGCACAATTCCCACTAAAGATACGCTGGATAGTGCTCGACTTGTTTACTAAGGCCGAGGAATTTATCGAACACGATATACAAAATAATAAACAAAAATATCGGCTTGAGGATTGACCACAAATAACCCAGCACCGATCCCTGGTAGCGTAGCTTGAAGTCCGTTACGACCAGCTCGCGCAGCAAGATACGGTTTTTTCGTTGCAAAAGATTTGTTACTTTCATAGTTTCTCTGGCCATTATATAATATGACCGTGGTAAAAAACAATCTTGCAATCATAGTTCTTAACTGGAACGGCGCCGATGATGCCCTAGAATGCATCGATTCGTTGGCGCAGCAGACGCTGGTGCCGACTATTATCGTGGTCGATAACGACTCGCATGATGACTCGGTGGCACGCTTCCGCTCATATCAAGCTAAACACCCTGCGCTCAGTCTCGTCATCATTGAGAATCAGCGCAACCTCGGCTTCGCTGGTGGTATTAATACAGGCCTGCGCTACGCACAGAAGCAGCAATTTCGCTTTGTTGGTGTGCTCAACCCTGACGCAGTGGCTAACACACACTGGTGCCAAGCCTTGGTAGACGAGCTGCGAGCTCATCCGCACTGTGGTATTGCTACTGGGCTGCTGGCTCGCCGCGATGGGACGACCATCGATAGCTCGGGCGACTTCTACACCACTTGGGGTTTGCCTGGCCCACGCCACCGCGATGAGCCAATTAGCCATGCGCCAACAGAGGCCGGAGCGGTGTTTGGTGCAACGGGTGGCGGAGCAGTGTATCGCACGGCACTGTTCGACACTGTTGATCTTTTTGACGAATCATTCTTCATGTACTACGAAGACGTCGACCTCAGTTTTCGCACGCAGCTAGCAGGCTGGACAGTGCGCTTCACGCCGCACGCCGTCGCATACCACAAGGTTGGTGCCAGCAGTAGCAAAGTTCCAGGGCTCGCGGTATACAATACCTTTAAGAACTTGCCGCTTATTTTTATCAAGAATGTGCCAGGACGACTGTTTTGGTCGATTGGGGCGCGCTTTTGCCTCACCTACTGGCTGATATTCTTGAGTGCACTGCGCCATGGCAATGGTTGGCCAGCACTGCGTGGTATGCTCGCTTCTGTTATTCACCAGCCAGCGGCCTATCACCAGCGCTTTACTATCCAGCGGCAGCGCAAGGTATCGGTCGATTATATCCGTAGTATTATCCACAACGGGCCACTACCTAACCAGACAGGCCTACTCAAGTTCCGGAAGTTTTTTACCGGTGAATAGCTCGGCTTGAGACGACAGGTCAGCGCCAAAGAAGCGAATTTTAAAGACCGATTTTCGTATAATAACTGTACAAGAAAATATATGGAGGCCAGTAACCTAGCAAGCGGAAAAGCACTATATAGGATCTGGCCGGAACATTTTCGGTACAGTTATTATACGAAAGAAGTACACCATATTCTATTCGTATGCAATTAACCCACTCCGTCTTACCCCTGTTACACACGCAATCATTTTGCATATTCGCCATCTATGCGTACAATAATACCTATGCGTCTTCTTGAATATCAGGCCAAGCAGTGCTTGGCCGAGGCTGGTGTAGCAGTACCGCAGAGCGATGTTGTACAGTCTGCAACAGTAGTGCCTACCGCCCCTATCGTCCTCAAATCACAAGTTCCGATCGGTGGCCGCGGCAAGGCAGGTGGTGTGGTGATTGTCCGCGAGCAATCCGCTGTTACGCCAACCATTCAGCGTCTCTTTACTCTCGATATCGGTGGCTACACCCCCACGAAGCTTCTTGCCGAGGAAGTTCTCTCCATCGCCCGCGAATGTTATATTTCGCTCACTATTAACCGTGAGCAATCATCCATCGAGCTACTTGCCCACACCAGCGGTGGTATTGATGTGGAAGAACACGATCGTGCAGCGTTCTTTCGCCAGGCCATTACACCGCAAACAGTTCCTACTATAGCCGAAGCACTAGCGGAATATCTGTCGCTGCCAGAGCAAGCCTTTGCACTTGAGGATATGGTGGCGAATTGTTTGCGTTGCTTTATTGACAACGATTGTCTATTACTCGAGATTAACCCACTCGTCGTGACGACAGATGGCCAGCTCGTCGCTGGTGATGCCAAGATGACGATCGACGATGCGGCACTGTTTCGCCACCCACAGTGGCACGAAGCAGCCCTAGAAGATCATAATTTCGTCACGCTCGACCATAATGGGACGGTTGCGACGATTGCCAACGGCGCAGGTCTGGCAATGGCAACTGTCGATGCAGTGACTGCCCGTGGTGTGCAACCAGCTAATTTTCTTGACATTGGTGGCACGGCAACTCCAGAGAAGATCCTGGCTAGTTTTAAGCAGATTGCCCGCTTCCCTGCCGTGGCGCTCATCATTATTAATATCTTTGGTGGTATTGTGCGCTGCGACGACGTAGCAAGGGCCATCATCAGTGCCAAGCAGCAGCTACCTGACCTCCCGCCACTCGCTGTCCGCCTAACGGGCAACCGCGAGGCCAAGGCCAAGACGCTCCTTGCCCACGAGCACATTCCACTCTACAATAATCTCTCTCATATCCTGGAGGAAGCCGTATGATGACCCCTGATATCTTTCGTGGTAAGCATGTTATTGTCCAGGGTATAACTGGCAAACATGGCTCATTTCACACTGAGCGTATGTTAGCAAGTGGTACACATATCGTTGGCGGTACGTCACCCAACCAATCGGTTACAGAGGTATACGGTGTGCCTGTCTTCCGGACAATTCGCGAAATTCAAGCGCAGCAGCCTGTCGATATTTCCGTCATTTTTGTACCAGCAGCCTATGCCAAGGCAGCGATTATGGAGGCAATCGACGCGGAGGTGCCACTCATTATTTGCATCACCGAGGGTGTGCCTGTCCACGATATGTTGCATATAAAACAACGCCTGGTAACTAGTTCTTCAATTTTGATCGGCCCCAACTGCCCTGGCGTTCTCATCCCCGGCGTGCACAACCTTGGCATCATCCCTGCCACGCTCGCCACGCCAGGCCACGCTGCCATCGTCAGCCGCAGTGGTACGCTCACCTACGAAGCAATGAGCCTTCTCGCTCAGGCGGGTATTGGCCAGCGCTATGTGATTGGGATTGGCGGCGATATGATTGGTGGCAGTAGCTTTATTGATTGCTTGCAATTGTTTGAACAGGATGTGGCGGTAGAGCAGATTGTGCTAATCGGTGAAATTGGTGGCACGAGCGAGATTGCCGCGGCGGATTATATTAAGCGTCATATAAGCAAACCAGTCTATGCTTACATTGCGGGCCACAGTGCACCATCTGGAGTACAGATGGGCCATGCTGGGGCAATCCTTGGCACAGATGAGCTGGAATCGGCCCAGGCCAAGACGGCACGGCTCGAGGCCAGTGGCACAGTGGTGGCATCGTCCATCCAGTCGCTCATCGCGCTCATACCAACCAATAAGTGATACAATAAGGCTACGATGAAAACAATCACCATTCTTATTCCTGCCTACAACGAAGCAGCTGTTTTGCCACAGCTGTTTGCCCGGCTCGAGACGCTGCAGCGCAGTGTTGATCGCCGGCGCTACCAGTTCGAATTCTTATTTATTAATGATGGCAGCCAGGATCACACGCTCGAGCTCATCCAGATCGAGCAGCAACACAACCCCGCCATCGCCTACCTCAATCTCTCGCGCAACTTTGGTAAAGAAGCTGCTATGCTCGCTGGTTTCGACCACGCCGCGGGTGATGCTGTCGTGGTAATTGATGCCGACTTGCAAGACCCACCAGAGCTCATCCCGCAGATGATTGAGCTGTGGGAACAGGGGTATGATGATGTGTATGCGCGGCGCCGAAGCCGCTCAGGCGAGACTTGGCTCAAGAAAAAAACTGCCGCTTGGTACTACCGCCTCCTCCAGAGTACGACGCATATTCCTGTTCAGATCGACACGGGCGACTTCCGCTTACTGAGCAAACGCTGCGTCACTGCCATCACCCAACTGCGCGAATCTCAGCGCAATACCAAAGCGATCTTTAGTTGGGTGGGTTACAAAAAGAAGGAGATTCTCTATGACCGTGACCCACGGGCTGCTGGTACCATCAAGCAAAATCCGCGCACGCTCATCAACCTGGCCATTGACGGCATCACAAGCTTTACGACCGCGCCACTGCGTATCTCGGCCGTGCTAGGCTTCCTTATCGCCTTCTTGGCCTCTATCTATATCCTCTATCTACTCATTCGACCACTGTTTGGTGTGCCAACTGGTGCAGGCTATTCGTCACTCATGGCAGTCATTCTCTTCCTTGGTGGAGTGCAGCTGCTGAGTTTGGGAGTTATTGGCGAATACATCGCCCGGATTTTTAGCGAAACGAAGCAGCGCCCACCTTATCTCGTCGAGGAACATCGTGAGGCTCGTCATCGCAAATAACAGAGGTAAGCTGCTGCGGTTTGCGCTTGTTGGTGGGATTAATACAGCGATCGATATTGGCTTGCTCTTTGGGCTCACCACACTTGGCCTGCCAAAGCTTGCAGCTAATACAGTGTCAACGGGCCTAGCCTTTATTTTTAGCTTTTTTGCTAATAAGTCGTACACTTTTCGCGCTCAGGGTGATGTGCGCCGGCAACTGATCTTGTTTGTTGTTGTCACTCTGGCGGGTTTGTGGGGGCTGCAAAATGCGGTTATTTTCTGCATTTCGCTATCCTGGCCTCTGTTATTCATGCTGAGTCACTTGCGCTGCTGCTCGCAAAAATTATTGCTACTGGTGCATCGCTGGTGTGGAATTATTGTTTGTATGATCGTGTTGTTTTTCGAACAACAGAGAGATAATGTTTCGCTAAAAATACGGTTTTTAAACCGTACATTTACAAACTCACTGTACATTCATACCTATTATTGACGCTGATAATCATCCGCCACCCGCACAATATCATCCTCTGTTGATGGGTGCGCTGGGTTGGTGTGCTGCCAGAGCTCAGCAATAATCGTTGGGTGCTGAGCATCACCGCAAGCACGGTGGCGCTCCCCTGCCGCCAACCTTACGATATCACCTGCCTGAGCTGGCGTTGGCTGGGCTGGTAGCTCGTCGCTCGTGTTGCAATAGTACGCACCAGCAGTCAGAAAACGCCACAACTCCGCCCGCCGATGATGATATTGCCAGCTCAGGCGCGCCCCTGGCCGGACAAAAAGAATCTTAGGACTGAGCGGCACATGAGCATTGTCCTTAGCTATTACTTCTGATACTGCAAAGAAATCCGCCGCAAACTGCTCTGCCTGTGCTGGGTCAATACAGATAAAACCACCCCATGGCCGCTGGCTGTCTGTCCTAGTGATATGGTAGCCCATCTGGTGAAGAATATATTCTATCTGCGCCAGATTCGTCTGGACTGCTATGTGTTGCTGTAGTTCCGTCATATTACGATAATATGGGTATTATAACACTTTTATGCAGAGTTGAGTTATTATTATCCGCCTTGACACACGCGTGTCCATCTGGCACTTTCGGTGCGGGGGCTGTATACTAGAAAGTATGAGTTTTCATATTGCAATCGACGCCCGCGTGATCAATTCTGGCACGGGCACATATGTCGTGAAGTTGCTTGAGCAGCTGGAGCGGCTTGATACAACCAACCGCTATAGCATCCTCGTCCCCACCAAGGACCGCGACTACTGGCAACCGCACAATCCTAACTTCACCATCCGCACGGTTGACTTTGCTAACTATTCGCTAGCGGAGCAGCTTGGCTTCCGGCGCTACCTAGATGAGCTAGGGCCCGACCTAGTACATTTTTGTATGCCGCAGCAACCGGTTTTTTACAGAGGTAAGCATGTCACAACGGTGCACGATATGACCCTCCTTAAGACGTATAATTCCGACAAAAATTGGCTGGTGTTTCATCTTAAGCAATTGGTGGGGCGCTGGGTATTTCGGCGGATCGCCCACACCAGCGAGCATATCATTACCATCTCTCAGACGACTAAGCAAGAATACCAGGACTTTACCAAAATCCCCGATAGCAAAATCTCGGTCATCTACGAGGCGGGCGAGGCACACCCTGGGCAGCTCACGCCGTATATTGATCTTCCCTTCAAGCGGTTCATCATCTACGTTGGGCAGCAGCCTGATTATAAAAATCTGCGGCGCCTCGCAGCCGCACATCAGCAGCTGCTGAGTCGCTGGCCAGACCTTGGTCTGGTCTTTGTCGGGCGGATGAATGAAGACACCAAGCGCAACCAAGCCTACTACCAGCAGCAAGGCTATCGCAATATTCACTTCACTGGGTTTATCCCCGACGGGCAGCGCGATTGGCTGCTTAACAAAGCCGAAGCATACGTCTTTCCATCATTAATGGAAGGGTTTGGCCTGCCACCACTCGAGACGATGGCGTATGGCACAACCCCTGTTATATCGAGCAATGCCTCGTGTATGCCCGAGATTTTGGGCGATGCTGCCGAGTACTTCGACCCTCTCGACGTTGATGCCATTGCTAGTGCAATCGACCGCGTCCTCAGCCAGCCAGCTCGCCGCCGCGAACTCATCGTCAAAGGCAAAGCCCAAGCTGCCCGCTACTCGTGGGAGCGCTGCGGCAAGGAAACGTTAGCGGTGTATGAGCAAGCACTTGGTAAGCAGTAAGCGTGATACATAGATAACAGAGTAACCTATATACAGTAGCAGCTCCTATAGTTCGATACAGAACCTAAAGGAATTGCTACTATGGCTATATCTGAGGTGTACTCGTCGCTCGTTCTACCAAGGCTTGTACAGCAGCCCCTCGAGCTTGCGTCTTTTGTACTTCCTTCCACGAAGGATCGAGTAACATATTAAGGGCTGCTATATCGTCTAGTGATGGGTTATTCTTTTTTCTCACACCTTCTACCGTTTGATGTATATCCAGCCAACCACCATCGACTGTTAAGAATTTCATAGACCCAATCATCGGCTCCTCTGTCATCGACCCCGATTCATGTAGTTGGTCGTTAGAGGTCATATTTGTATTTATATCACGCCTCGCTACTTCTTCACTCATTGTAATATCTATGCTTACTTCGCGGCGAATTAATGGCTCGTATTTATTACTCCCCTTGTTGTATTCTTTTGCAATACTTATTGCAACGCGTACATTATCATCCGTCCCTTTATACTGTGCTATGTGGGCAGCTTTTTGCTTCGCATCTTGCAGGAATGTCATAATGGTATCAGACATATTTTGCTCTGCAATATTCGCAAGATCTTCCAAGGTGTAGATTGTTATATAGTTCTCTTGCCTACTTATGCCATTATATGGGTCGCCATGGTGTATAAATGGCTTCTTATTAAGCCGTTTATCAACGAGACTATTAAAGTCTTCTGTTGCTAATTCCCTTGTTTTTCCTGCTCATAATATGGGTCTTCATAACGCGACATAGGGGTTCCTCGTAGTTCTTAGTATGTAACAATGTTATAATACTTTTTTCTCTCTGCGGCGTCAAACAGTTATTCTACTAAATACGCCACCTTTTCTCAAAGATATACAGAATAAGGGGTGAATGTTCTTTAGTGTTTCACCCCCCTGTTGTATGTAGGCTTTTGCTTTTACTCAGCCTCTTCCAGCTGGATGATCACATGGCGCTCGCGGCCTTCGCCTTCGGAGATGGTCGTGATACCAGCTGCGTCGGCAGCAACTTGGTGGACGATGCGTCGATCGGCTGGGTTGAGGTGAGCGGTGTAGGGCTCACCAGTTGCACGCACGCGCTCGATCCAGCCCCGCGCTTTGTCGGCAATTTTTTCCTCATGCTGCTTTTTTATAATCAGCAATATCAACACTCACACGCACTACCGCGGCATTTTGCGCCCGCAGCGCCGATGAGACGATATATTGCAGCGCCCGCAACGTCTCTGCCCCGCGGCCAATCAAGATACTATTAATATCCGACGACTCTACCCGAAGTGTCATTACCTCGCCATCGTCCTCACCCGATACCGCAATATTTTCGCCAAAAAATGAGATGATGTTCTGGAGATATTCTCGGGCAAATGTTACTGATTGGTATCGATCCATCGGGTTCTCCTCCTCTGTTATTCTTTGGCTTTGATGCGTGTGATGTTGGCTTCTGTAGCCGCCTTGGCGCGCTTCTTTGTCGACTTTTTCTTGGCGGGTGTTGTAATATCTACTTCATCGGCAATTGCTTCAAGCTCTTGTTTATCTTTGCGGAGGAGATACGACTGCTGCGCCACCGCTACTAAGTTGGACGCCGTGTAGTAGAGCGCCAGCGCCCCCGGCAGCCCCATCATGATCATAAACATCATCACTGGCATAAACTTCGCCATATTGCGCATCATTGCGGCGTTCATCTCGGCGGGGTCGGCCTCTTTGCCAGCGGCGCTCTCTC
>CAKMNX010000004.1 GCA_927910745.1 uncultured Candidatus Saccharibacteria bacterium
AAAAGAGCGCTGCGCACATCATAATTACCATGGGGATGATCGTCTGATGGAGGTCGTTTATCACCCCCTGACGCATTCGTGTGCCAAGGAAGAGTGCCATATAGATAAGCATGCCAAACTTCAGCATCTCGGCCGGCTGGAAGCTCCCCAGTGGCCCCAGCGAGAACCAGCGGCACGCCCCCAGGCTACACTGAGCAATCGCCGAGACATGCAGCATATTACCAAGGACAAACAGCAGTGCACACAGCACGAAGCCGCTCGCTAGCAGCGTACCCGCCTTCTGGCGTAGCCACGCAAAGGGCACGAGCGACAACCCTACAAAAGCGCTAATTGACAGCAGCAAGCTCACCGTCTGCTTAATGGCGAAATAGCCATCGGTGTAGTAGTTGGTGTTGTGTGCAGAGTTGAGCACATTGGCACGCTGCGGGCCAATGGCATACATTACCACCAAACCCAGCAGCATGAGCAGCCCCACCCAGAGGATAATCTGATAATCCGGCCGGTGCAAACGCGGCACAGCGACAGATGGAGCGGAGGTAGCATTACGTTGCTCGCGGCGCACCGGCTGAGCCGACCGAGCCGAAGCCGATCGGTGAGCAGCACGAATGCGGCGAGCAGCAGCCATTCTAGATGTGCCCCCCACCCAGCGCCATCATCAGGCCAATAAATCCTGTCACGCAAGAGATTACCCAGAAACGCATCGTCACCTTCACCTCTGGCCAACCGACTGCTTGAAAGTGCTGATGAATTGGTGCCGAGATAAACACCTTGCGGTGAAAGAACTTCTTGCTGAGGATTTGAATAAGGCTCGAGCCCGCCTCTACCACAAACAGCACACCAATGACTGGCAGCAAAAACAGCGTATTCGTCAGCATCGCCACGACGCCTAGGCTCGTCCCAAAGGCAAAGCTCCCCACGTCGCCCATAAAGAACCGTGCTGGATAGATATTAAACCACAGGTAGCTCAGCAGCACTCCCACTACGGTGAAGCAAAAGCCTGCCAACTGCAAATGCCCCTGTAGTAAGGCAATCACCCCGAAGATGCAATAGCTTACCGCCAGCAGCCCACCAGCCAGACCATCCAGGCCATCGCTAATGTTCACCGCGTTGCCAGTTGCTACCACCGCAAAGATAAAAAGCGGGACAATCCACGGGCCGAGCTGCCAGTCGCCAAAGTACGGCACATGCACTGTTGTATAGCCCAGCTTAACGTAAAAGAACCAGGCCAGTACCGCCGCCATCACCGCGATCATTGAGAACTTCAGCCAGGCGCGCAAGCCTGCCGAGCCCGAGCCATCACTATTGATATTGATCACATCGTCCAGCAACCCCACTGCCCCACCACCAAGCAATGCCGCCAGTGGGAGCCAGGTCTGGGCTCGGTCAAGATTAAACCCCAGCGTCACCACAGCAATGGCCACAATACCAACCATCCCTGCCATAGTGGGGATATCGCGCGTGAATTTATCGGCATGCAGCTTAGTAAAGACCGTCAATTCCTCGCCCGTTGTGCTAGCGGCCCGCTGTTTTTTCCAGAACTTATAACGATACGCAAAGTAGGTATAGAGCGGCGTGAGGGCCATCGCCAGCAAAAAGGCCGCGACGCTGAGAAGAAATGTCGCGTTGAGCTCGCGAACGAGTGTGGTGAGGTTCATTATGGTGTGTTTCCTTTCGGCTCGAGCTTCATATAGTCGAGCAACCAATTAGATATATCCGTGAAAATCGGGTGAGCGTCTTGACCCCCCTGCATATTCAGCCCTTTGCCCGAAACCTCCACCATAATAACATACGCTGGTGTTTTGCCAACCTCCCCACCAAAACCGAGGTAGGTGCCGATGGTTTGGTTAGAAATATACTTGCCGTCCTTGATGGTTTGCGATGTACCCGTCTTGCCGCCAATGTAGAACCCCGCACGATCGCCACCCGCATAAAAGGCCTGGCGCGCTTGGTGTACCATTTCGCGCACAGTGGTAGATGACTGCGGCTTGATAACATGAGCATACGAGGCCTTGCGTGCCGCCTTGGCAAAGGTGCCATTGTCGTCAATCGTCCCCGCAATGACGGTGGGGCTATGGTATGTCCCACCATTGATAATTGCACTAAAACCGGCTGAGACCTGCAACATTGTCGCATCCATCCCCTGGCCAAAGGACATATTGGAGTAGCGCACGGCATTGCCCTGCTGCTGAGTGGGCGATACGATATTACCCTTAGCCTCACCAGCGAGTTCCACTCCCGTCAGCTGCCCAAGACGAAAGCGCTTATAGAAGTAGTCATACATTGTGTCGCGCGCCTGGCGAGTAATGTAGCTGCCATTGCCTAAGCGCTGTGCAACGGTGACCATACCAGTGTTGAGCGACCAATTGAGGGCGTGCTGCATGGTAATGTTGCCCGTCTGTCCTTTGCTGGCATTACCGATGGTGATGTCGTCTACCTTGATGCTATCGGTATTATTGTATGTCGTTTGCGGCGTGATAACCCCTTTGTCGATGCCCGTTGCTACTGTGAATGTCTTGATGTCGGAGCCCGGTTCGTATGGCGTGGTGATGGTGTTGTTATTGAGCGCGGCGACGCTTTTGATCGTCTTCAGGTTGGACGGGTCATAAGTGGGGAGGTTAGCCATGGCTAAAACTTGACCGTTCTGCGGATTCATTACGACGGCACTGACATCAGTCGCACCACTGCGCTTGGCCCCATCGACGAGCGCTTGCTCCACCCTCGTCTGGATGTTGCGATCGATTGTCAGTACCATGTTGGTCCCATTCTTGGCAGGCTGGTTGATATTCGTCCGGCCTATCGTCAGCGGCACCGAGCGGATGTCCGTTACCGTCTTAAGCACCCCATCTGTGCCGCGCAGTTTGTCATCATTCGCCTGCTCGAAGCCGTACTTCCCCTTGCCCTCGGCATCAACAAAGCCCAGCACTTGGCTGGCCAGCTGCCCCTCTGGGTAGACGCGCTGGCTCATCGCATCGAAGCCCACGCCGGCGAGATTCTCTTTCTTAATAAGTTCAGCCTGCTTGCGGCTTACCTTGGTGGCAAGCACTTGGTAGCGGCTTGGCTTACGCGTGATGTATTGGCGAAAATTCTCGCGCACATTACCACCAGCCACCTGGTTGAGCACCGTTACGATCTTATCTGCATCCGTCACAGCCATTGGGTCGGCCCACACGGTATAGACCGTCTCGTTCATGACGAGCTTGGCAGGGGTGGTGCCATCCATGGTGTATATCTCGCCACGCTGGGCACGCAGGCGAAATTGCTTGACTTGCTCGCTATCGGCCTGCGATACATAGTAGTCGTGCTGCAGCAATTGCACATACCCCAGGCGCAGCACAAACACCACAAGCAGCCCACCGAGCACAGTGGCGAGCGCCTGAGCGCGTGGCGTAGCAAGATGGCGCTGCAGCATGGGCTACTCGCTGGCGTACGCTGTATTGGCTGGTGTTGTCATTGTTTTGGCCACACTACTACCCTGCACTTCCTTAAGGGCAGTCAGACGGGCGTTATCGACCTCTAGGTCTTTCTTTTGCTCGCTCAGGGCAGAGATCTTGTCGTCGATCTTGCTAGCCTCGTAGCCATAGCTTACCGTATGCGTTGCCTGCGCCAGATATATCAAGCCAAGGATGGTGATAAGGAGGGCAATCAGCACTGTGTGGGTGATTGGCCCAAGTTTGATAGCCGAAGCAAAAGCAACGGTATTACGGTTGCGCTTCCAGGTGCTCTGGCGTCGACTATTAAATTGCATTGTCCGTGTGTAGGTTGTCATTGTGGTGGTGTTTGTGTTGTTTAGCGTTGGTATGGGGTCGTTTCTAGGTCTAGGTGGGGCGGATAACGCGCCGCCCCAGCGCGAGGTCTTAAGCCAAGGGCTATTTGCCGTGGCGAACCAATACGGTTGTCGTGATTGATTGATTTTGTACGGGGATACGAACTGGCATGTCCCTACTCCTTTTTTGTTTTTTATATTTTTGCGGCGGCTCGCAGCTTGGCGCTGCGGGCACGCGGATTGTAAGCATCGTCATGGCTGCCCGCGATTGGCTTCTTGGTAAGGATGCGCAGCTCGGCCTCGTAGCCTGCCTGGCGCTGCTCCGCGAAGAAGCGCTTGACGAGCCGATCCTCGAGGCTATGGAAGCTGATCACTCCCACACGTCCACCAGTGCGCAGTAAGGCTGGCACCAGCTGGAGCGTCTGCTCTACCTGCGTCAATTCATCATTGACGGCGATGCGGACTGCCTGAAAGGTACGCGTGGCTGGATGGGTTTTGCCCCGCTTGCCACGGGTAGCGTGCTCGATGACGCGCGCGAGTTCTCTAGTACTCGACAGTGGCCGTGCCGCGCAAATAGCAGCAGCATAGCGCCGTGCTATCGCTGGCGGTTCTTCGCCGTAGCGAGTGATCAATCGGGCGAGCTCTGCCTCTGCCATGTGGTTAACAATCTGCTCGGCAGTCATCACCTGGCGTTGATCCATCCGCATATCAAGCGGGCCAGTGTGTGTAAAGGAAAACCCTCGATCAGCTCGATCGAGCTGTGGTGACGACACCCCCAAATCCAGTAGCAGCAAATCAAATTGCTCACCCTCGCGAACCAACTGCTGTGCTGCCTGCAAAAATCACAATGCATCAGCCGTGCGCCCTGCCCTGCCAAGCTACCAAGCTGCGACAAAGCATACTGGTCGCGATCGACCAAACACGCCGTGGTATACGTCTGGGTCTGCTCGAGAATCGCTGTGGCATGGCCGCCATACCCCGCCGTCAGGTCGAGATAGCGCTCACCTGGGCGTGGCTGGAGCTGGGCTAACACTGCCTCCAGCAATACCGGAACATGAAGTGGTGGATGTGCTTTGATACTCATACGTTTCTTATGGTAGCATAGTGCGCAATAATATTCTTGCCTGGTGGCATGCTATTATTATGCTCATGTCTACAATGCAACAGCATACGGCTTCTCGCTTTGGTGGATCGACCTGCTGCTGAGGGAGTGTGAGAATCTGTTGTTGTCCCAACAGATTCTCAGCCCAACGCAAGAGGTCGATACTCGGGGAGTGTCCGACCCTTACAGAGTTCCCGAATGCAGTAGGCGATACACCAAAGCAATGTACGCTATTGATTCTAAAAGATACGCCCCGCTCAGGCTACTGCGAGATAGTCCGATGCGGGTTCGAGATCACCCACCTGGTAGCGAAACCTGTTTGTTTTCGCATAAAATGTGTTTGTTTTTGTTGACGATCTTTGTTTGTACCAGGCCGAGAGAGCCCGCCAAAGATCGTTTGAGAGACTTATGTGTATAATTGCCGTAGCAATTATATGAGGTGGAGTTTTTTGGGAGGTGTTTGTGAGGAAGGTGCGCCCGACAGGGTTTTGCGTGGGTCGGGTGCCCACATGGCTCACTACCAGATGGTCGATCTCGAGGATATCAGTTACACGTATTTGTTAAAGAGCATCACAAAAACCACCTTGCTACTCGGCCTGCTCTGGTGCCATGAGGCGCCAATACTGGCCGGCGCGCACCGCCACAACCTCGCGCGATATCCCGGCATAATCCAGCAGATGCTGCTCTACTGTTACCCTGCCTTGCTTTTGGTCTAGGGTGGCAGCCGTCTTGCCGCGCCGGAACTTGACGTTGAGGTCGGCGACATGTTCATCCAGGATGCTACCCGTCAGCGCTGGCTCTACCTGGCTATCCCACACATCCTGCGCATACAGGTGGAGGTAGCTGCCAAAGCCGCGCGTCAGGACCACGCCGCTGGCAAACTCCGCCCGAAGCTCCGTCGGTATGGTGAGCCGACGCTTGTCATCCAGCTTGCGTTCGAAGTAATCCATGGGGTGTGGCGATCCTTACAGATGAATTATTTTGTTTTTGTGCAGTGGTGTTTGTTTTTCTCGTGGTTACCCACTTTCTTCCACTACTCCCAGTATAATACCCACTCTCACCCACACGCAACCCCTTTTACCCACGGCGTTCCCCGCCACGCTGGCGCTTATCCACAAATCTGTGGAAAAGCTCAACCAGTATCAGGGGTCAGTAGTTTTCCCCATACCGCACGATGTGGATAAGAATAAGCGAGATTGCTGGGCATTTTGCTCTGACTTAGACGCGCCTATAGTGGACATATCTTACTATTTTATACGTACAAAATGAGAAAATACGCTGATTTTATGGCATTATAAGCAAAATAGCTTGACGCCGCTCTCATATATTGATATATATATTAGCTTTTCAGCTCAGAGGCTTCCTCAAAGAGCAGAAAGCAGCTCTTTGACCTCTGGATCTCGGAAGGAATATCATCATGACACGGACACGGTACGAAGTACAGGTTACGCTTATCAACGGCGACATCTACACTCTTACCAGGACCGTAAAAAGTCCTGATGAGACTGGGAGATTAGTAGAGCGGGCGGCAAAACTAAACGAGTTTCTTGCCGCCAGTAATACGAATGGCCCAGCTTATATCAACGCTAGACATGTAGTAGCGCTGTGCTACTACGAGACAGGGGCTCGGGCTCAATAAAGCCCACCAACACAGCCCGCCAATCACCACGCCTGATTGAGTACTCCACTACGAGTATTCTCGGGCCTGGAAGCCCGATTTGGCCGTGGCAGTTGGTGGGCTGTGTTTTTTGTATAACGTTTTAACAAGCTATGATCTAATTAATATCCAGGCAGACATGCTACGAGCTCTCCACCTACTTCTGCAGAGAATCGATCAAGAACGTAACAAGAAAAAGGGCTATCATTGCAATAAGGAATAAAAGCCATAGCACAATCCACCCAACCACGACAGCGCTGCACACAATACTCGCTATGCCCCACGCACGCGATGCGCCTGCTTCGCGTAGCTTATCGTAAGAGTTGATGCCAAGGACAATACCAGCAATACTGGCAACAACGGCAGCAGAAAAAGCAGCACGATTCATATTAGTAGATTCATCTGAAGTAGTACTCGCAATTAGCATGAGAATGCTAATAATGCCACTGCACACACCACCTATACCAAGCACCGTACCCAGGGCTGCGTACTGACGAGCCAAGGCGGGTGATGTTGTGGGCTGCCGTGGGTGCGCTTGCTGGGGTGGCTGTGGCTGAGACTGGGGTGGAATCGGCTGTTGCGGCATAGAAAGTGTGTTCTTAAGAATGTTACTGGCATTAAGCCCCTACCCCTGATGCTCGAGGAGCCAGTTGTTGGCTGCTACCCAGGTCTCGAGCGTGCCAGTGTCGAGGTAGTGACCCTTGGTGGGGACGACGGCCATGTGGCCACCAGCGGCGAGGTAGTCGTTGAAGGGGTCGGTGATGTAGTATTCACCCGCGACATCATCGCGGTCGGCGTGGGCAGCAATGCGTTGCAGGAGGTCGTGGCTGAGGACGTATTTGCTGACATTGATCATCTCGCTGGGGGCTTCACCCGGCGCTGGCTTCTCTACCACACCGCGCAGGCGGCCATCATCGGCAACATCCAGCACGCCATAGTGGCTGAGCTGGTCGGGTGGCATGTGCACACCCAGAATGGCCGAGCGGTCTTCCCCTGCTGCCTCGATGAGGCGCGCTACCTCTGATGTGCCATCGGCATTATACACACAGTCATCGCCCATCAGCACGACCACCGGCTCGCCCGGGTCGAGCTGTGGCACCACGAGGCTGACCGGGATGGCTGTACCATACTTACCATAGCTCGATTGCACCATGTAGTGTAGATTAACCTTCGGTGGAGCGATGAGAGGCAAGAGATCTGCCTTGCCATTGCGGCGTAGGTAATTGTTGAGGTCGACGTTGGAGCGGTAGAAGTCGCGAATCTGCGTACTCTGCTCGCTCACCACGAAGTAGATATCGCGGATGCCCGCCGCGATGCAGTCTTGCACAGCGTAGTCTACTACTGGGCGGTTACCCAGCGGTAGCATGCATTTTTCGATCGTCTTGGTGACGGGCAGGCGCCGTGTCCCCCAGCCTGCTACGGGGATGATTGCTTTGGTGCATTGCATACTCGATGTCTCCTTGTATGATATTAGTTGCTTGAGCTAATGTATGACAAATGGGCCAATCTCCTGAACGCCAATTGATGGAGCGCGGCGTAAGCTGGCCCGTGTGGTCGATCTGCACGCAGCGGATAGGCGGATCTGGCTCAGGCGCAAAGGCGACGGCAACGGGCTTATCGTCGATCAGATAGATTGTTTGGCCGGGGTTTGCAGCGGCAGCACGGCGCAGCCACTGGGCTTTATCTTGCAAGGTAGTAATGATCACCTGCCCGCCCTGCTGAGCCACGAGCGCACGCACTGCTGGGCACAGACGAGCTTTGCAATGCGGGGTGATGGGATCACCATAGGTCAGTATCTGCACCGTGCCATAGTGACTCAGCGCGCGCAGCATCTGTGCCACGCCGGGGTATTGGAGGTGGCCATCACCCAGAGCCGTCTGCTCGAGCTGCTCTATAACAGACGCCGCATCCAGGCCGAGCGCCGCAAGCTGCGCCGCCAAGACGTAGGTCGGGGCGGTAGGATTCGTCTTTGGCCGGAGCATGTAGCGAGGCTGCGCTGCCAAGAATTCCTTGGCAGTCACCTGCGCTGGGTAGAGCTGTGCTAGTGCTTCTGCTACTTCGCGCAGCCACTGCGTGGTGTTGATGATCGTCCGGTCAAGGTCGACGTAGATGTGATAGTGGCCCGTCATATGCTCCATGATCTTTACAGTATAGCCAGTCCTTGATATTTATGCAAAGTATATCCGCATCAGCTGACGCGCCACGACATCGGGGTCGTGCCGGATGAAGCTGCGCGTGCTAGCTAATGGATCGCTAGCCTGGGCACCATCCCACACGTCTTGTGCGAGGACTGGTGCGGCGCGGTAGCGGTAGTGCTGGCGATGCATCTCGTCCATGTCGTACTCGACCATCAGCTCGCCATCGTGAGCGTACTTGTCCATCAGCTCGGGGCTGGGGCGCGTGTTGTTGAAGACGACATAGTCGAGGAACTGACTGCCTGCTAGGCGCTCAATTTCACTCGCGAAGTCACTCACCGAGAAGCCGTCCGTCGGACCAGGTTTGGTGACGAGGTTGCAGACAAAGACGCAGCGTGCCTTGGTGGCAGCAAGTGCCTCTTGGATCTCGCGAATGACCAAGACGGGTGCCAAGCTACCATAGAGGTTGCCGGGAGCCACGACGACCATATCTGCCGCGTGAATCGCCGCGACCGCGGCAGGGTTAGCCTGAGCTTCTGGCTCAAGCCAAATCTTGGGCCGACGCGCCAGCGCCTGCTGTGAGATGAGATATTCACCCTTGATAGGCTGACTATCCTCACCCTCTGCGCAAAGCGTCACATTGCTGAGTGTTGCGGGCACAACGCACCCATCGATATTAAGCACCTGGCTGGCTAGTGCCACCGCCTCGGCAAAGCTGCCGGTCATTTTCTCTAGTGCTGTGAGGAAGAGATTGCCAAAGGCATGCCCCTTAAAACTCCCCTCATCGAAGCGATAATTAAAGAGGTCGCGCACCTTGGGGCTATTGCTCAACGCCACGAGGCACTGGCGCACATCACCAGGCGGCAAGACGCCGAGCTCATCACGCAGCTGGCCCGTCGAGCCGCCATCATCTGCCATATTGACGAGTGCCGTGACCTGCGAGGCATACTGCCTCAGACCTGTCAGGAGCGTAAAGCTCCCTGTCCCGCCGCCGATGACGACGACGCGTGCTCCACCATTGCTCTGTGCCATGTGTTATTCCTCCCGATTATTATGACTACGTGAACGACTGCGTGATGCAACTGCTGGCCGGCGCGGTGGTGCAATCACCCCACTCGAACGTGCCGCTGACCCTGGTGTAGATGGTGGCATTTGGGGTGTTTGGGGTGGCGTCGGCGGCGTCGGTTTGGGTGGCACGGCTGGCGTAGAGCGAGCAGGGCGCGGCGATGAAGATGTAGCTTGTGCCTGCGCAGTAGCTGGCTTAGCACTCGGCTTCTTACGGGCTGGTACAGACGGCAATGGCTCGATAGGCCGCTCTGCCTGTTTCTTCTGCTGTTGCAATACGCGAGCAAACCACACTGCACTCGGGCGTGGTGTCCGCTTATACGTCTTGTAGTCGACCGCAAAGAGGCCAAAGCGTGGCCAAAACCCTTTATCCCACTCAAAGTTATCGAGGAAGCTCCAGTGCATATACCCCAGCAGCTCTACCCCATTGCCAAGGGCGCGCTGCATAGCAAGGATAGACTGAGTGAGCCATTGCTTGCGGAACTGGTCGCGCTCGTCGGCTACGCCATTCTCTGTCACGAGCAAAGGCAGCTTATAGCGGCCCCAGAGGCGCTTAAGCGCAAGCTCGAGATGATCGGGCTGCATCGTCCAGCCAAGGTCGTTTGGCGTGGTCTCGGGGTTGTGGATGCGGTAGCCATAGACGCGATTGCTAAAGTAATAATTGACGGCGATGTAATCACTCTGCCGCACCACCTTGCGCAGGAAATAATCATCCTGGAAGAACTGCACCACCCGCGCCGTTGCTCGGCTCAGCCAGGCGTCGTCGCCTGGGTAGGTGTAGGCTGAATTCTTGGCCACCGCCACCTTGAAGCGTCGACTCTTGGCATGGAGGACTTTGGCTACTTGGTTGTGCGCGTAGGCAAGGTTGCTTAGCACGCGGTAGGTCTGCCACTTGCTGCGGACGTTGGGTGGCCAGGTGCCATTGTAGTAACTCTCCGTCACGTAGACACACGGCTCGTTGATGGTAATGACGTAGCGCACCGTGGCACCAATCTCATCCATCAGTTTATCGACAAAGCGCACGAAGTACTTCACATTATCGCGCTTAGCAAAGCCCCCACGGGCAGCAAACCATACCGGCAGTGTGAAGTGAAACAGTGTTATAACTGGCTCTAGCCCAGCATCGGCCAGCGCGGCCAAGTACGCCTTGTAATATTTGATCGCCTCAGCATTCCACGCGCCCTCTTCAGGCTCGATGCGCGACCACTCCACACTAAAGCGCCACGAGGTGAGGCCCATCTTCTTGGCCAGGGCGAAGTCTTGGGCGTAGAGCTCGGCGTGGTTGGCAGCTTTGCCCGAGATATAATTGTTTGGATCTTTGGCGGCACTGGCAATGTGCGGCCAGTTGGGCAAGTCGCCGTATTGATATTGGCTCTGAGCAGCGAGGGTCTTGGCCTGAGCTTTTTCCCACTCCGACCACTGGTTGTGCATACCACCCTCGACCTGATGCGCACTCGTGGCAGCGCCCCAGAGGAAATGTTTTGGAAATTGCACCGTAGATTGTTGCTTAGCCATAATGCTTATTGTACCATCAGCAGAGGATTAAGAAAAATAGAATTATTGGGTAGATACATCGTCTCTCTTTCTTCGCGTACGCTCTCCCTTCCCATACTTCATCTGATGGAGCGTGAAAACAGATTGCAATAATATGTTTTCAGCCCAGCGCAAGAGGTCGACATCCAGCGAATGTCGACCCTTATAGTGTTCCTGAGGAGGGAGTGTGGGGAGGTGGAGCGTGAGAATACATGAGAGTTTTGGGATCAACACCCTATGACGAAATACAGAGCACTCCCGCTTGCTTGGTCGCTGGCCTCCAGATATTTTCTTGTCCAATAGCATGATACTAGCTAGACACAGAGAATACCGCTCCCCTACTCCGGCAATTGCTCATTCTCGCGCAAGATTTTCTTGCCGCGCATTTCGTATTTGACGCCGGTCAGGTCGCTCGTGACGTAGTCGTCGTTGAGGAGATTGACAAAAACGGCTGCATCTTTGGCATCCATGATAATGATACTCCCTGCCGCATCGTCCGTCATCAAGCCCAGGCCCATTTCGTCAGCGTGGTCGATGAGTTGATCTTGTGTCACCTGGGCAGGGTCGAGCTTTTGCAGTTTGGTCACCAGCGCTGGCGTGTCGCGCACCAGGCGGTCGAGCGTCAAACCCTCAGGCAAGGTAAGCTTAAACTGCTGCGTGATGGCAGCGATCTTCTCCTCCGCCACAGCGTGCTTTTTGGCATCGTAGCCAAAGAGCCGGACGAATTTGCTCTCGCTAAAGGCAAAGATATCGTTGCCGACGATCAATACCTGATTATCCGGCGTAATGCGCAGGCCAGCATCAGCCACAAATGGCTGGAACGACCCACCACTGTACATCCAGGCGGTTGCTCCCTTGAGCACCTGCGACTGGGGTAGCAGCTTGGCCACAAAGAATGGCTCGCCATCTGTACCCATCCGGAAGCGCGCAATGATACCCTTAACCTTCTTGAATTCATGGTCACCCTCGTTGAAGGTCTCAAGATCCGCCTCGCTGTAGGTGATCTGCTCGATCACTTCCTGAGCATGCACTACCCGGTCGAGCGTGGTGCGCTCGAGGACATTCTCCTCAGCCTTGGCCGCCTCAAAGTCCCGCACCATCAGGCCAGTCGCTGCACCCGTCTGCACCGCTGTGATCATATCGTAGAGGAAGAGCACCTTGAGCTGTGCCTTGAGCTCAGCTGCATAGTTGGTGGCATACACCGTATAGCCCTTGGTAAAGAGGAAGAGATCCACCTCTAGCTGGTCTTTGTCGCGATCGGCTTGGTTAGCCCAGAGAAAGATATCGGTGGCATCGGTAGACGTGTCAGCAGTAGACTGCGCGGTAGTATCTGTTGGCTGAGTCTCGGCATGAGTAGCTACGTCTGCATCACTCTGCGGCGCAGCAGCTAGCTCTGGTGGCGTTACTGAGGTGGTATCGGTAGTGGGGGTTTGTGTGTTTGGTTCGTTATGCATGTAGCTATTCTACTACAACTATACCTTTATAACTAAACTTGTTACTGTTTGTTAGTTACCGTATCGCCAATATAGTCAGCAAAATCAATATAGACACCATCCCAAAATATCCCTTCTTTGCCATCCATACGGCCACTCGCAAGAGAGTGACCTTGCGAGTTAAGCTCATATGGCAAGAGGAGGACTTGTGCGTTTTTGCCCAGCTGCGCTATTGTAGTATTGATCTGATCCATATAATGCCATTCTCGAAACACTCCCCGTCGCTTACCATAATCCTGATCATAGCAACTCGATGCAGGATATGAAACAACATACAATGGCGTACTTTGGGTGTCGTCTTTTTCTACTTGGTAGCGAAAAGTGTAGAGATCCCGATTGACCGGACTATCTTTTCTTGTTATGCGGCCATTCTGACTCAGAGCATCATAATGCGAAACAAATGATTGAATTTTCCCATCTCGATTTTTGCAAACCAGCCACACCAGTGCAGCCCATCAACCCGCTCGTCGCTATCACACCCGTCTCGTTTTTTTCAAGAGATACCCTTCCAGACGAGTTCATCTCTACATAGGCAATATCATGCGAATTAAGCCGCATGGTCGCTTGAGATTCCTTTGCACACCCCAACATAATGAAGCTAGTGTCTTTCATCTTTTCTCGAGCGCTAAGGAAAACACTATTCTGTCGGATGGAGGCAGTACCTGTTGGTTGTTTTATGATGCTAGCTGTACCCGGTGATGTATTTTCTAGCGTGATTACACGATGGGTCGACAACTGGCCCAACGATTGGATGATCATGGAGTCTTCTATGCTTCGGCGCTCAGCGCTGCCTGTTAAGGCTCTCTCTCTCTCTGAATTTGCCATATTTTCTCCTTATTGTCTAGATTACTTTATTGTAAGAGATATCTAGGAGATTTGTCAATTAGCAAACTATGGGAGGTACTGAGCGGTTTGCAACGCTCGTATAGGAGCTGAGCACGTTACAAGAACATTCATTTTTGTTTGCTATAATCACCGAGAAACATGAGACGACCCCAGACTTTGGGATAGCAATGCGCTACTGCACCGCATCCTCACCAAAGTGCTTTTGCAGTCGCATTTTTATCGAGCCTTCGTGCCGGCCGAGAGTGCGACTGAGCTGGCGGATGCTCACGCCTTGGACGAAGGCCTGCTTGAGCGTCTCATCGTCGGCTTTTGTCCATGGTTTGTAGGCATTGGGGTGGGTCTGGCGCATTGTGGCGATCTTGGCCGCCCAGCTAGTGCTGCCAGTTTTACTCGTCGGCTTCTTCTGCGGCATCGCGGCACGCTGAGCAGCCTGTTCGCGCAGATGTGCAAAGCGCTCGGCATCTTGGGCGGCACGGGTGCGCAGCTGCGTGTCGATGATGTATGCTTCATCACTCATGGTAAGCGCCATCCGATTGATACCAGTGAGATATATATTATCTAGGCTTTTGACGCGGCTCAGTGCCACATAGCCCATGCCCGGGACGAAGGCTTTGCGTAGGTCGATGCGTGCACTATCGAGCGTCATCCCCTGGCTCTTGTGCACAGTAATCGCCCAAGCCAGGCGCAGTGGCAGCTGCGAGATACTGGCCCGCTTGCGCGTACCATCGCGCAGCTCCCAGGTGTCAGGCTGCATTGTCACCACATGGCCATTACGAAACTCCACCACGGGGTAGTCTGTGCCCGGCTCGAAGTCTGCTACCAGGCCAATGCTCCCATTGGCAAAGCGCCGCGCTTGGTCGTTCTTGATAGCCATCACCAGTGCACCCCGCTTGAGTACTAGCACTTCTGGCGCAAGAATGCTCCGCTGGAGCGTGTCAACATAATTTTGCCCACCAGTGCTGCTGCGTTGGTACAATACTTCATCACCAGACAGCTCAGCGAGGCGAGCTTGGTTGATCCGATCGACATCGATATTGACGGTATGAAGCTCGGTTAGGTCGCTCTCGTGAGGTGGCTCTACTTCTGTGCGAGCTAGTAGTTGCTCAGCGTGACGCCGACGCAGATCACCAGCTCGCATAGCCGTTAGGATGTCTAGCAGGGCGTCGCCCTTTTGCTGGCGGTATTGCTGGTCGAGGTATAGAATGGCTGGGTCGAGCTGTCGCCAAGCTTGCGACTGCACCACAAAGCTCCCCTGCCGCCCACCATCGCGATTAACTGGTGGTAGCTGGAAGAAGTCTCCGCTCATCACCACCTGCAGCCCACCAAAAGGCTGATTCGGCATCTCGCGCACGCGACGGCACACTTCGTCGATCATATCCAGGCGGTAGTCGTGCAGCATACTAATCTCATCGATGATGAGTACGTCTGTCTTGGCAATAATATCGCGCCGCGTCTTCGACAGGTGATCAAAAAAATTGTTCGGCAAGCTATCGTGGATGCCAATCCCCGCCCATGCGTGGATGGTGCTGCCGCCCAGGTGAGTCGCCGCAAGCCCCGTCGTGGCGGTGACGGACACATACTTGCCATCCGCCCTACACTGGCGGATGAACTGCCCCAACACATATGTCTTACCTGTGCCCGCTGGTCCTGTCAGCAGTGCACTCTGACCACTACGCAAAATCTCCTGTGCAAGTGTCTGATCCATAGGCTCTAGTATACAAGGTTGTGGGGTGAGAGGCAAAGTATGTGTAGTCTATTGTGGTAATGTTGCACTACCAGGAATGAGCTGCGCGTAGTGCGCCTGCTCAAGTGCTTGCAGTTGCGCTGTATTAAATGACTGCATTGCCACTGCGTGCCGACTACTAAGGTGAGCAAGAAGTGCCTGCTGTGGATTATCGAGAAAATGTGCCACCACCAAGCCACCAATAGCCACTATACGCCGCGTCTCTTCGGGTGTTTGAATATTCGTCTCGCGGAGGTCGTCTACGCCATGCGCCACACTACCACCAAGTGTTTCATCAAACCACCCACGCGCCATACCTTGGTCATATGCACAGCACAGCGGCAATGGTGCACGCAAATTATGCTTACCAGCACGCTGAGCAAGCTGCCAGTGCCCCCCATAATTGCCAATTGCTATATCAAATTCTGGATTATCTTTATCATCAAAGGTGAGGTTGGTCACCATACCGAGCCGTACTGCTGGGCACTCCTCACCAACAAAAAACGCACTCACATACGCAGTTGCTACTGATCCGGATGTCACAATTGTTTCGCGCATAGAATTATTATAGTAAAGCACAATGGGGCGAAAAATACAATCGTACAAACACGGTTATACCTACTCCACTCACAAGTCCACAACCTTGACATAGCAGCAACACCATTCTACCATAGATACATTACTTATTTAAGCGAGAGGAGAGACATATGGCGCTACTATCTCGATACAACTACGCCCCCAAGGATATAAATGATGGAGTACATGTATGGGCCGATTGCCCACAGCCCCTGCTCGACGCTGTCGATCCAGACGCTGCCATCGCCTACACTCGCACTCATAATCACAAGGTGCCACCACGGTTTGGCGAACGAGATGTGACATTGCTTGAAGAATACGCAGAGGCTGGCCTAAGCATTGCTACGCTCGGTGCATGTGCAATGGCTGCGGCAACCTACGCGTATGGATTTGACGGTACACCAATGCAAGAACTGACAACAGGTTTTACGATTGGGTCTGCTGTATCACTGATTGGCACTCCTGCTGCTGTTTGCGGCCGAGCTATGTTGGCCGATCGTGGCCACTATGGCCCATTTGCTCATTGGCGTGCCCACCAGAAGGCGCGGCAGTTGCGCAAGCTCATCGGTGAGCAATACCAGCCTGTCACCAGCACAGTACGAGACTTGCAATGTATGATAAACGAGCGTAATAGTGAGCAAGACTCATCCATACTAATCAACCCATTCGACACAGCTGCACTGGCGCAAGTCGTGGACCGTGTTATGCCAGACCAGTCTGCCCTCCTTGCCCAGTATGAAATGAGCGATGCGCTGCGTGACCCATCGGGCTATAGCGCGCTACGGCACGACGTGCACGAAACACTCTCTCCTCATCTCGACGCCGTATACAAGAGCTACGAGCAGCACAATGCTACTCATAGCACAGCTTGGTAGCTCGCCTAAAAGATGCAATTATCTTTATGGAGGCGACTTCTAAGTAGGCGCAAGAGGTGAAAATAGAAAGAATAGTATAAGATGTATATACTCGCATTCTACCAGTAAGAGCTCAACCTCACCACTCTACCGATCCCACACAAACCCCTCACCAAAGTGTCCCCAGCGGGCGGTTGGTTCGTAGATAGGCTGGGCGAGCTGGAGCGTAGTAATGATGCCATGCGGGCTGAGGTCGTAGCCTGTGATGGGCCGCTCTACCCCATCGATGATGGCAGTCGCCTCGACGGGCTGGTCGTGGCCGATTGCATACGCCAGGCGTACCAGCACCTCCTGTGCGTGGTGCTGTCGCAGATAATCCACTGCAATGCGCCGCGCCATATACGCCGCCGAGCGATCCACCTTGGTGGCATCCTTACCACTAAAGGCCCCGCCACCGATCGGCACACGTGGCCCATAATTGTCGACGATGAGCTTGCGTCCCGTCAGGCCAGCATCAGCCGCAAAGCCACCAATCTGCCAGTCCCCTGCTGGGTTGCAGTGTAGCACTGGCACATCATATTGCTTATCCTTAAAAAATGTGTTCACATACGTCTGCTGCTGGAGCCACTCCTTGACTGCCTCTGTTAATTCGTCTTTTGGTGCGTGTTGGAAGCTTGCAACAATTGCCGTTATCTGCCCGCCACGCAGTGTTACTTGCGTTTTGCCATCGTAGGGCCAACGTTGATACAAAAATTGGTTCAATCGCCGCGCCAGCACTGTTTCGAGTGGGAGCAGCTCAGGCGTTTCGTTGCAAGCATAGCCGATCATCACGCCTTGGTCGCCCGCCCCGCCCTCATCCACACCGCGAGCAATCTCTGGGCTCTGCTGAGCAATGTGCTCAATTATCTCTACCTCACTCCCCGCCAAACGCTGCACAATCGGCGCCACTGCCACCGTCGCCTGCGACGTCACTTCGCCTGTCACAAACACCGTGCCATGGCCGCCGCACACTTCCACCGCCACGCGTGCCTGTGGGTCGCGGGCTAGATAGGCATCAAGGATGGCGTCGCTCATTTGGTCGCACAGCTTGTCGGGGTGGCCTGGGCTTACGCTCTCGGCAGTGCGAAACTGCGCTGATGTTATAGTCGTTGCTGTCATAAAAAACTCCCTTCTCTTATCCTGCACTACCAGGCGAGAAAGGAGCTGCTCTCTTACGCGTCTCATATCTTCCCTGCGCACAGGCTGGAATTAGCACCTTACTCGCTTCTCGAGCAGGTTGCTGGCGAGTCATCGGGCCAGTCCCTCGTCGCACTCTGGATATTAGTGATATTGGTAATAGTATAGCATAAGGCGGCGTCTGCATACGCTATATCTGCAACAGATATCTTGACAGTACTGTAACCTCTTCTTACAATAAGTACACATTTATATCAACTTATAAACATCTCTAAGGAATATCATGGCGTTACTATCAATACCTCACGAGTACCCCCTCTTTAATCCTCCCGGTCTGCCAAAGCACCCTGCATATTTAGACAAAACCGAAATACGCTGGGTTGACTGCCCACAAGAAGAGCTTGATAAACTGAGTTTGCCTGTCATCAAGAGTTATTTGGCAGATGGTAAGATCCCCCTGAAATATGCCGAACGCACATTTGATAGTGGAAGAAAGCTTGCGCTAGGCTCAGCTGCTCTTGGTCTCTGTGTTGCAGCAGGTGTCATGTATAATTTTGACATACCAGAAAGTAATCTCGCAGAAGCAGCTGTTAGCCTTGGTATGGGTGCGGTTGCAAGTGGTATTCATGCCAACATTGTCATGGCTAGCAATATACTAGCTGATGAGCTTGAGATCTATGGCCCACTTTCTCGTTGGCATGCCCACCAACAAACAAAGCACGTCAAACAACTCATCGACGATCGACATCAGGCCGCGACCGCCACTACCTACGAGCTTAGAAGTCTCATTGCTGAACATAACCGCAAGCTCGACCCACTCTATCATCTTGAGGATAGCACGACAACGCTTGCACCGATTCTTGATCAAGTTGTTCCTGAGAAATCTGAGGTGATCGCTGCGTTTGAGAAGGATGCGCGTGCATCATACGATGACGGGCTGCCCGAGTCGGTTGGTGACGCACTTCGCGATGATATTACACGAGCTTTTGAGCCTGTACTGGCTAGCGTTTATGCCAAAAATACCTACCTCGTTGATGCAGCACAACGCGACAAGAAAGATACTGCTGCCCAAGCTGCCGCTCAAGCAGCAGCCAGCTCTAAGTTAGAGGAAGAACGAGCTGTTCAGCTGCTTGGCTACGATCCAAGGCTATTCAACGAGCTTGAACCTGATATGTAGGATATACATTCTTTTATACATAGCAAACACCCCGTAGCCAGATCCTCCATAACTAAAAAACGGTCGCTATTGACCGGTTTTTAGCTACTTATTTTTCCTCTAGCCGCTCCCCCGGCTCGTGCTCGGTTGGCCCATTGGTCGGCGAGCTCGTTTTGCTCATGGCCGTTGTGGCCGCGTACCCAGATGAGCTTCGGCCGCACGGTGGTATAAAGCGCATAGGCTTCTTGGACGAGCTCAAGGTTCTTGATCGGCCCGCTGCTCTTGCGCCAGCCCTTGGCTGCCCAGCCGGGCGCCCACTTGGTGAGGACATTGACCCAAAATTCGCTATCGGTATGAATCTCACATTCCTCAGCCCCAGCCAGCTGCATGGCTGCAATGAGGGCCATCCCCTCCATGCGGATATTCGTCGTATTGCCTGGCTCGCTGCCCAGCGCCACGGGCTTGCCCTGCTCGATGACGGCATAGCCGCCCGGGCCAGGGTTGGGGCTGGCACTGCCATCGGTGTAGAAGATACGCGGAGTAGCTGCCATGCTAGTTACCGCGGTCCACGCGCTGGAACTCCATCCAATCTGATGGCCGATACCATTTCGTGTCATTGTTATAGCGCTCGTCAAACTTCGCCTGGTGCCGCGCCAAGAAGTAATGCCTACCACCATCGTGCTCGGCTTCGTAGCGAATATACATTTGGTCTGGATAATTCTTGGGTGCGCCGCTGTAGAGCATCACATCCACTGTGTTGCCCGGGTTAAGCGTGTGCGACTCGTTGCGCATACTCCCTAGATACTCCCAGCTCACAACCTTCACCTGCCGGTCGGAATCATTCTTAATGCGTGCCCACACATCTATCTTCGACGCACTCTCATTCCGCACATCAACACGCTCTACGCGCACTACCGGAAAATTACTCATCTGCTTGTCTCCTTGTTTATGGGGTTATCGAGGTAATTATACCATATGGTGTGCGGAGTGCTCGTTAAATACAGTATTGTGCAAGTTTTGTATATTATTACCTCTGTTAGCATCAAGAGTTTCGTCTCACCCACACTATATATAGCGTGCCCATATCTAGTGTCTAAGGTGATGTGGAAAAGTCGTGGAGATTTTTTTACCAACACTAGACCACTGTTCGGTGGTCATTTTTCGCTTTTACACTGCTGTATTTCTATCCAAATCCACTATGTCTTTCGCCGGGGGTGATGCTAGGAAGTGAAACCAAGGTAGCACCCTCATTACGCAAAGCAACCATTTCATAAGCTTATCAACACGTATTCACATATTTAGATGCCACTATCTTACCAAGCAGCCACGCAGCACACGGGACTGTATACCCTGTAATAATACCTATACCCCTACTATCTATATACTATTAGCCTATTTATAATCTGTTCTCATAAACATCTTTCTTTGTCATGACGAGCCATACGTTGCTACAATAGTGGTATATAATTGCTATACGAATTATCTGGTACGGTTATTATGAAACTCCAGCGCCTGCTCGCCATTCTATCGCTCCTCTGCGAGCGAGACAAAGCCACTGCTCAGGAACTAGCAGATCGCTTTGAGGTGTCGAAACGCAGAGTGAGATCAAAAAAACACAAAAACAATCAATACTGACACACTGCTGTCATCATTTGTGGCGTATACTTAAGAGGCAATACACTAATCGGTATATCACAAGGAGGTACCTCATGATCGATCATTTTGGCATTATCGTTAAAGATATTGAAGCAAGCAAAGCCTTTTATGAGGCGGTATTGACACCACTAGGCTATGCCAAGACAATCGATGAATCATATGGCGTAGGCTTTAGCAATCCAGACCGGACACAGCATACCGGGATATTTTGGCTTGGGCAAGGCGAGCCATCATCGCCACTACACTTTGCTTTTGCTGCACCGTCACGGGCAGCAGTTGATGCGTTCTATGCGGCTGGCCTAGCAGCAGGAGCACAGGACAATGGTGCACCAGGCGTGCGGGCGATCTATCATCCAGACTATTATGGTGCCTTCCTCATCGACCCAAACGGGCATAATATTGAGGCAGTGTGCCACGCTGCTGTATAGGGGCAGCCCTACCCTATTGGTGGGTGATGGGGTATCTATGCGAAGGTCATTTTCTCAATCAATAGTAGCTAAGCATGGCAGTTTGATCTCTCCGCGAGAAGCGATGCTTCAGCCACCGCCAAAAACAAAGAAGCTCGTATAAATTACCGAGCTTCTTATGTTTCCACAGGCTTGTAATATAGCGTAACTATACCCCTTGCGAGGCATGAGCTTACGGCAGGAGTATTGCTACGTCACCACGCTTTTTATGCTTGTTCATAGTTTTTTGCAGTGTCTTCGTATCAAAGGTCATATCTGCCTTAGCCTGCTTGTCAAGGAGCAGGTACTGGGCCATTGCCATAGCAGCGAGCTTACCAATACACCGTGCGCGCACTACCGCTGAGCTGTGCCGCTCGTTGGCTACACCTCTCTCTGTAGCATTATCCGGCCGAATAAGTGCGAGGACATTTACTACTCCATCACCTTCACCATCACCTTCACCTTCGCCCACCCAGCCACACAGCTCGCTTGTCATACCAGGCAACGCAGTAGCTGCAAAATCACATGTTGGCACAATGCGCCGATCGACAAAATCCATATAACTGCCCTGCGTCGTATGGACGGTATCCACCACTAGGCGCTGCTCGGGCCCTTCACCTTCTAGACGTATGTCAGTTGCCAGGCTAACTGGTGCAGTATGTGCACCGTCGTAGTGCTTGATCGATGGCGGAATAACAGAATCAGTATGAATCTGTACGTAATTCGGTATTGGTATTGAACTTTTTTCAAATAATTTCATAATGCTCCTTATCATATATGATATATTGACAATTTGCAAGTCATGCTACCTCTGTTTTTATCAATACCCTATAGGCCATCCCCTATATGGGCTCATGGATAAATTTAATAAGGTTATGCTCAAGCAAGATACAGTTAATATCTTGCTATGACTATCACCTAAAGATTGTGCTATAGCCTACTGCCTATATAGGCCAAGGGGTATATTTTACACAAGAAGTAGACAAATAATACACGTTCTTACATCAAAATCACTTCTGCCTGTGCGAGCTCTCCCCTACCATCTCATTTGGCAAATAATAAGTGTGCTTTATGAGCTAGCTTTCATCCAGCTCTCAGCAGTCAATGCATGCAGCGCAAATGTCGATCACCAGCAGCCTGATGGAAGTGTCACAAGCGGGATATAAACAAAACTGAGTCTAAAGCTCTCACCGCTGATAGCGCTGCACAAACTGGCGCAGAATCTTGACTGGTTCAGTGACGGTTTGCCGGCGGGCATTGGCGATGAGGGTATCGGCTTCGTCCGGAGCACAGTAGCCAGCGTGGCGATAGATATCGATACGCAGAGCAAGGCTCTCCGGGTCGAGCTCGGGATGAAACTGCGTGGCATACACATTGCGCCCCACTCGCAGCATCTGCACGCACCTACGCGAGCGTGCTAAGACAGTACAGGCAGCCGGTGGCTCAAGCACCCCTTCTTTGTGCCCAACGAAGCCGTCGAAGGTAGTGGGTAAGCTAGCGAGGAGTGGGTCATCCCTAGCTGCTGGCGTGAGGGTGATCGGCACGGCACCAATTGCCTCACCATACGCAAAGCTCGGCGTACCACCCAGCGCCGACACCAGCGCGCCAACCCCCAGGCAGGCACCAAGAAATGGGATGTCGCGAGCAATAATCTCACGCAGGAGTGGCATCATCACGGCTTCGAATTCGCGCTGCTCGGCAGGCTTCTCAGCCGGAGCGTAGGCAAAGTTGGCTGGGCCACCACCCATCAGCACACCACTATAGGCACTAAGCGGCTGCGCGGGGCGCTGCCCTGCCTCGATGCGCACTCGCTCGAGGTCGGTTGGCGCAAGGCCACCAAAATGCAAGAATGCCTGATATTCGTTATCCGATGCCTCATCCTCCGGGCGCGACTGCAGTAGTACAAATGGTTTCGTCATACTCCTTAGTGTAGCATGGCCTGGCGGTAGCTAATACCCCCTGCAGACATGTGCTATGGGGTATGGGGTATCTATTGTGAGGTCATCGCAAGAAGATACCACTCACTTGCGGAATATCCTAGTAGCCAACGCCTCGCAAACGTGCACTCTCGCACCAAAAGAGCTGCTCCAATGTGCAGAGCAGCTCTCGTAGCTATCAAGAGGCGGGGGTTATTTATCCATCTTGCCTTTTACGTAGCCCTTGGTTTCGTGAGCTTTGTTCTCGATGTCGTTCGCCTTGTCTTTCACAGTATCAACGGCGTTTTGCGCAGCATCTTTGGCCTTCTCGGCTACTTCTTCGGCTTTGTCTTTTGCGTCACTGGCTGCTGCTTTGACCTTAGCTTGTGCATCATCGGCTTTGGCTTTGATATCATCGGTAAGTCCCATGTGAGATCCTCCATGGTTAGTGTTGGTACTGTCTTATTATAGCAATGTTGGGCGATAATAGCGAGCCACCTACTAGCGAAAAGGGAGCTGCTATAGCCGTATACCTCCATTCTATGGGTAATACTCCTGTTATCTACGTCTTTATTGATAAAGCACAGAGATTCGCTATCGTGGTAATCTATTTACTCGCCGCATCGCTTGAGCCGCTCAGGTATTCTTCTGCATCGCGAATAAGGAAAAGGCTGACGTCGTCGCGGGTTTTGCCGGCCTTATGGAAGGGCGTGCTGATGACATGGATGAGGATGATCATATACACCAAGATGAAGCTAATCAGCCCCACCACCGTCAGGCTGGCGACAAATGGGTCGATGTTGGTAATAAGCAAGAGACCAAGCAATGCCACCACAATAGAGCGCGCCAAGATAGATGCCGAGGGAATAAAGCGGATCCGCTGAATGTAGTCTACCCGATGGCGGTGGCGGAGCAGTACCGTCTGCTGCTGCTTGAGCTTGACGATGAAGTTGGGCGGCACATTGCCCTGCTCCATCGTGGCAAAATACGGCGTCAAGCCCCGAATATCCTGCCGGGCGTCGTAGGCCGAGTGGCGCACATCGCTCGAAAACCCTTGGGCCACAGCATGCAGCTGGCGCCGGAAGCCATCGAGATCAAACACCGGATAGCTCTGATGAATCGCCGCGGCGTCATCATACATATCTTCTAGTAGCGCTGCAAACTCCGCTGGGATCCGCTCCGATTCTTTGTAGTCTGCAATCGTAGCCGAGAGCAAAAAACCAATCACAAAGGTCACGCTAGATATGACACTATTGTGCAATGAGCTCTGCTCAATCGGCTCCCACCCCAGGCGATGCAGGACGAACTTCACGCTCACCACCACTGTCGCCACTACCAGCGCCTGCCAAAAAATCCGCAGGAGTTTGCCCTGCTGCTTGATCTGTTTTATCTGTTTGATTGGTCGATTCATAATTTTTCTATTATACCGTATGAAGCGCAGAAGGCAATTATTTTACCCTGTTGTGTATGCAATATCGACTAGGCGCTTAGCTATATCACTGGATAGGAGATATGATATACCCACGCCCCTATTGCCCTTATAGGTCACCTCTATGACGCGGCGCAAGCTCCTCCACCGAGGCAACATCGCGTAGCCACGGGAAGTGCCGCAGTAGCACCGCCGATTGCACAAGCTCCTGCCAGGAGATCGCTCGAGTGGTAATCCGCTCGCCCGCATCACAGCGCGGTGGCATGTGGTGCACTGGTTGCTGGGCTAATATGAGATACTCAAACCATTCCATCTTTGTTTCGGGCTGCACCACTTCCAGTAGCTGCCAGTTGGCAAACTCCCAGCCTGTCTCCTCGCGCAGTTCGCGCTGGGCTGCTGCAATGATGGTCGCATCCTCGGGGTCAACCCGCCCGGCTGGCAGGTGGCCACGCCGCACGATGCCGCCTGGCTGCTCTTCATCATTCACCAGCACCTTGCCCGCATCATCGACCGCAATGATGAATACTGTGTCGGGCCGGCGCACCATCTCGAAGGTCGCCACCGAGCCATCATACAGCCGCTGTGGCCACTGATAAACACTAAATATCTCACCCGCAAAGACACACTGTGCCTCGAGCGGAATCATCCGAGCATGGGGTGGAATGGTACGTTGTGTCATGATGGCATTGTAGCATTGTTCGCGCCTTCACGCATTTCTCACTGCACATCATCTTCCAAAAAATTCGCCCCTGCACCCCATATCTGCTACAATAATCCTTATGCATAATGATATCGAAACAATCCTCTTTACCAAAGATGACATTGCGCGTGCTGTGGCGCGTCTGGGCGAGCAGCTGAGCCAGGAATATGCCGATAAAAACCCACTGGTGGTGGGTATTCTGCGCGGGGCAGCGCCCTTTATGATCGACCTGGTGCGGGCGATGGACTGCATGCTGGAAATCGACTTTATGGATGTCTCGAGCTATGGCGATGAGCTAACCTCCACCGGCAATGTGCGCATCCTCAAGGACCTCGACACAGACGTGGCTGGCCGGCATGTGCTGCTGGTGGAAGACATTGTAGATACGGGCCACACTGCCCAGGCGCTGTTTGATTTATTTGCGGGGCGCCAGACAGCCAGCACTAAGCTCTGCACCCTGCTAGATAAGCCCGAGCGCCGCACGGTGGATGTGCAGGCAGACTATATCGGCATCCCCACCCCCAATGAATTCGTGGTGGGCTACGGCCTAGACTACCGCCAGCACTACCGCAACCTGCCGTATATTGGTGTGTTGAAGCCGGCGGTGTATCAGTAAGAGTGCCCAACACCTAGCGCACCCAACAACCCCACACTATCGCTAGTGTGGGGTTGCTTATGTATACTGCGGGGTGCGGCTTAGTTGTCGAACGTCGCGACAATATTCATATGACCAGTTGAGGTGCCGTCAGGGTTATTTACCCAGTTACTGACAAACATCCAACCATAGGTTGCCGAAATGTGGCGCCGCTTGTTTGGGTTATAGCCTGGATCCCAATGTGTTTCACTAACATCGTTCATGGTGCGATCAGCCACAGTCATCCGCATGCCACCTCTGTCTTGTGACTTGGTCGTAACGCGGCGTGAGGCCTGGAACCACTCTGGTGCTGGCTGAGCCTTGGCGCGCTTGTCCCACCAGTGCTGGCCGGGTTGGTTGATCTTGGTACCGCGGCGTGGCAACGTCCAGTACCAGCTAGATGCCCACACAGCCTTGTTGTTCTTGTCGTACACGACGATATTGCGGTCATTCTGGAAGGCCAGACGTGCGCCCTTGCCCTGGGTATTGGATGACCACTGGGCAGCGCCGGTGTGGCTATAGAGTACTAAGTTACCATCCTTTTGGAAGGTGAGAATGAATTCGCGGCCACCGCTGGTTTTGCCCGTCGTCAGGCAGAAGTTGTTTGGCGTAAAGTTGACGGTCTTGTTGCCCCATTCGAAAATACTAGTGCGTTCATACACGGCCTTCGTCTTTTTATCATAATACTCGCCGCCGCTTAGCGTCCAGTGGTAGGTATCGTAGAATTCGTTCTTGGGGCCACCCGCAGCACCTAGGCCACGACCGTCCTCGGTTGTCTTCCGTACTCGTATGAGTTCATGCTTTTGACCCGGCCGATCATTGCACTACACGTATTGCGAGCATCATTGATCTCGCGCTGGGTTGCACCAGCTTGTGCACCACCAAAGCACACCAATGCAGCCGCCACTGCCGCGCCGGCCAGCGGGTAGATTGCTAACTTTTTCATTGTCATCACTCCTTTGTAGAGAAGAGTTAGGCTAATATATATGCTTGATTATAGCCAATGCATATAAAACAAAAAGACACAATCGATGCATAATTGACAACTATCTGAGATACCTCTGTTTCTCTACACACAAGAATACCACACTCCCCCACCTCTCATCTCTGATTTAAACCATCCACCTACCAAAACCCCGCACCATCATCTGATGCGGGGCTGGCGAACCAAGCGAGCTATTGACCCACTGGCGACGGGCGTGACTTAGTTGTCGAACGTCCCAACGATGTTGACGTGGTTTCGTATGCCATCACCTCGTGCTTCGTTGGTTACCACTACCGAGCCATAGGTAGCGCGCTGTGGGTACTGTGGCGAGGCCCAGTTGGTCTCGGGGATACCCTCGATGGTGCGGTCGGTCGCCCGCAGAGTGAGCACGCCAGTGTCTTGTGGCTTGGTTGTGGTGCGGCGTGTGGCGTGGAACCACTCTGGTGTTTGCTGCGCCTTGGCATAGCCGTGCCACCAGCGCTGACCAGGCTGAGCAATCTTAGCACCGCGGCGTGGCGTGCTCCACTGCCAGCTGGATGCCCAAATGGCTTTGTTGTTCTTGTCGTACACGACGATGTTGCGATCGCCCTGGAAGGCCAGGCGTGCACCCTTGCCCTGTGTGTTGGATGCCCACTGGGCCGTGCCAGTGTGGCTGTAGAGCACGAGGTTGCCATCCTTTTGGAAGGTAAGAAGGAGCTCGCGGCCACCCGTCGTCTTGCCACTGCTCAAGCAGAAGTTGCCTGGCGCAAAGTTGACTGTCTTGCTACCCCAGACAAAGCGTCCGCTATTGGCGAAGGCTTCGTTGGATGCCCAGTCGTATACCTCTGTGCCGGCCACCACCCAGCCGTGCTGCTGGCGGAAGCTGTTGGTTGCGTCGGCGCTGTGGTCCTCTGGATAGCCCTCGGGCATCTTCCAGTAGGCATATGCATTGGCCGCCTTGACTTGGCCTACCACTGTGCTGCACGCTGCACGCGCTGCACTCAGCTCTTGGTCGGTCGCATGGGCTGGTGCACCACTCAGGCACACCATGGCTGCGGCTACTGCCACGCCTGCCAGCGAATAGTTAATTAACTTCGTCATACACCCTCCTTCGTGTTAGGTTGTTGTGCCTCTAGTATACCCCACTACCCTCTGCTGCAATAGCCCAAAAGACCACCCCTTATTACCCCATCTCTGTAGCGGTGTAAAAACCACATCGTGCTGTGGAAATCGCGTGGATAACTGCCCACACTGCGAGAATATACAGTGCTCTCTCGCCCTGGCAAAAAATATGCATTATGCAGCGAGTCTTGCAAGATTATGGGCCTAACCCCTTGCAAAAAAACTAACCATAAGCGTTATAATCATGCTCATAACGTTTTTAGACAAAAACAGGGGGGGACAAAACGGTGATAAAAAAAGCAATTATTGTGCTTGCGGCACTTGGTAGTGTTGTGTTGCTTGCACTTCTCTATCATGGCACGACGCATGCCGACCAATGGGGTATGGTGTGGCACGACGAGTTTACTGGCTCGGCTGTGTCTGGTGAGTGGGACATACTAAAGCAAAATACTGACAACTTGCGCAATACCCACCTCGCCTACAGCCCGAATAATCTCAAGGTTGCCAACAGCCATCTCGAGATTACCACGCAGCGCCACTGCGTGAGCAATTTGAACGAGCCGCTTACCAGTGCCAACATGAGTGAGCAGCCCTGCCCGAGCGGCACCACAACGCGCTACCTTAGTGGACGGGTCAAAAACAAGGGCAAGGTTGTGGACGGCACGAAGCCATTCCGAGCCGAGATTCGGGCGAAGTTTAATTGGAATGGCAAGCGTGGCACACGGCCATCGCTGTGGATGGTAAGTGGCAATACCCTACAAAACTGCAACGACAACCCCAAGGCCAACGACCCATATGGCGAGCTAGACATCATCGAGTGGTACTCATCCACACCAAATTACGCGTGGTCTACCACACACATGTCGTGCTACCACCACGGTGTCGATGCCAAGTGGAAGACTGGCTGGCGGACGCGTGCCCTATCGCACAGTGGCGAGCACTATGCCGGTGCGCGGCCAGGCTCGTTTGCATACGAGTGGCACACCTGGGCAGTTGAGTATGATGGTACGACGGTCAAGTACTTTGTAGACGACGAGCCCATCAAGGTATATCGCTACCATGTGAGCCCTACCGACGATGGCAACATCCTCCCCAGGACGGATGCCGAACCACTGACGAAGGTCGCCAGCCAAGAGAATATCAATGGTGCATTCCACCGCGGCTGGCAATTCATCCTCAACGACTACGTCGAGATTAGCAAAAACCTCAGCCCTATCGACCCATCCGATCCATTCCCCACGCAGACGATGCTGATCGACTATGTGCGCGTCTTCCAAAAGGGTGCGGGCACGCAGCCACCCGAGACGCCAGTGCCAGCAACCGGCACGAAATGGGCCAAGCATGATGCCGCGGGCGACCGCAAATGGTCTGCCCTTGCCAGCTCGGCTGATGGCAGCAAACTGGCAGCTGCCGCCTGGGGTGGCACAATCCATACCTCGCGCGATGGCGGTGCAACGTGGACGGAGCAGCCAAAGTCTGAGGTGCGCAACTGGGTGAGCATCGCAAGCTCGGCCGATGGGAGCAAGATTGCGGCACTCTACGACTGGGGCGGCTACATCATGACATCGCAAGACGGCGGTGCAACGTGGCACAAGCACGCGATGAGTGGGTCGATCAACTGGATGTCGATCGCCAGCTCGGCTGATGGTAATAAGCTGGTGGCTGTCGCCAAGGATCACGTTATCTACACCTCGCGCGATGGCGGTGCAACGTGGACGGAGCAGCCAAAGTCGGGCAGCCGCAAATGGCGCGCCGTCACAAGCTCGGCTGATGGCAATAAACTAGCTGCAGTCGTCGAAGGCGGTGCTATCTATACCTCCTCAGACGGCGGCAAGACCTGGACAGAACGCGCCCAAGCTGGCAACCGCACCTGGACATCAATTGCCAGCTCGCCCGATGGCACAAAGCTCGTCGCAACAGCTGCTGGCGGTAACGTCTACATCTCGACCAATGGTGGCGCGACGTGGACGGAACGCAGCGTGGACGGCCGGCACAACTGGACAGCAGCAACCATCTCGGCCGATGGCGGCACCCTCGCTGCAACAGCTGGCGGTGGTGGTTATATCTACGTATCGACCGACGGCGGCGCAACGTGGGTGGCTCAGACGTCGCCTGGCGTGCCCAACTGGTCGGCTCTTGCCAGCTCGACCGATGGGAGCAAGCTGGTGGCTGCTGCCTACGGTGGCATGATATATACCACCACTCCACCGGTAGATGATCGCACACTGGCCGCTGCCGAAGCTGCTGTGGCCCGAGCCGAAGCCAGCAAGAGCCCTGTAGACATTGCTGCTGCCCAAGCTCACATTGCCGCCGTCAAGGATGCACGCAAACAAGCCGCCCTCCAGGCTCGGCTTAACGCCATCACATCGGCCCCATCAGCTCCATCCACACCAACGCCCAAGCAACCAAAGAATCCAACCAACTCAACTACCATTACCCAGCCACACGGCGGTGCGGTATCGCTCGCTACGGCCGGCAAACCGTGCAGCCACATTGCCTCAGCCGAGCCGGCAACCGCCCCCGCACAGTACCAAGGCCGGGTTCTGCGTAACAGCGTGCGCTTCACCATCACCTGTGCTGGGCAGACCACTCACACTGGCTACACCACCCATGTAGCACTCACACTCAGCACGCACTACCGCGACCCAAGCCGCCTCACCGTGCTCAAGCTGGCCAAAGGTGGCTCAGTCATCGAAGACATCACAAGCCGGATCAACTTTGGCACAAACCCGAGCGGCACACGCACAACAATTGCCTACGACGTAACCGACGGCGACTTTGGTGACGAAGATGGCACTGCCAACGGCACGATCCTCGACCCCATCGCCATCTACGAAGATACATCGCACACCGGCTCTACCAGCAACTCATCGCGGCCTAGTGGCCTCCTTGCCAACACTGGCGACAGCCTCCTCCCCATCGCCCTCGCTGCAATTACACTGGGCAGCGGCGGGGTGTGGATGCTCCGCAGGCGGCGCTCGTAGCGCACTACTACCCCGCACAGGTACACCTCGGCTTGGATACTATGCTATCCAAGCCGATTTCTTTTGCCTCCTCGCGCGTATTAGTCTGTGTATGCAAGCTTGCTGGTATGAGCGAAGTTTCGCACTTGGTGGCAGTTGTGGAGTTGGCGTTCTAGCCATCTCCCGCACTGCTTTGGGTAAGAATAAAAGCACGCTATACGTTTCCCCAAAAAAGTACAAGCTGCCCTCATCGGCGGAAGGCTATTCGTTGGCTCAATGTAATCGCTCACGCCGCCGTTGATGTGCTCACAAGGCTGGTACACTAGTGATCGTTACCAAGACACATCGCACAGGAAGCAAGTTCCATCGGTTGCCATCGTCTCTAACCCCGACCATCACCGCGCAATGCAAAGGCCGCGGCGCCAACATGGCCGCGGCCCACCTATTCTCACCCAAGAGCCCCTAGCAGCGCGCTAGTGCTAGCGTTCTACCTGTGTAGGGTATTTATTTACCTTGCTGCTTATGCTCAAGCACAGCTATGCTATATCGCCGCTACGTCAGTACCCGAGCCGCTCAATATAATATAATTACTCTAATACAGGCCACACTCTACCCTGCCAACCAAAAAAGAGAAAGGCATACTGTATGCCTTTCTCTTGGGTATAGAGACGCTGTAGTGCAGTGCTCTAGTTCTTGCGGCTCTTGACGAACCAGAAGCTTCCGGCGCCAAGACCACTGGCTGCGAGTGCAGCAACGAGCCATACGCTGTCACCGGTGTCAGCGAGAGCTGGACCTTCGTGCTTAGCAGGAGCGGCAGCCTCTGCTGCTGGTTTAGCTGCAGGTGCTGGGTTGGCTGCTGGTGCTTGCTCTGCAGCTGGAGCCGGCTCTTCTGCTGGTGCAGGTTCTACGGCTGGCTCAGCTGGGGCTGGATTTGCCGGAGCTGGGGTTGCGGGCGCAGGTGTGGCCGGAGCGGGTGTAGCAGGCGCAGGATTGGCAGGCGCAGGGTTTGCTGGTGCTGG
>CAKMNX010000005.1 GCA_927910745.1 uncultured Candidatus Saccharibacteria bacterium
TGGTATAGCTAGGGCGAGGAGGAATTGAAAACATGTTAGTTCAGTAGCTTGTTTGCAAAAATCGGTATAGCAGACTGGCCGCCAGAGGCGCGGCAGCGCTTTGTCGACAACTTTCGCCAGGTGCTGGAGCTGCGTGTTGGCACAGTGCTGAGCGATGGCTTGAGCGAGGTGCAGCTCAATGAATTTGAGTCGTTTATGAACCAAGACGCTGCGGTCATTACAGCGTGGATCGACGAGCACGAGCCCGACTACGAAGAGGACGAGATATACCAGAGCCAGCGCAAAGCCTATGAGAAGGCAGCAGAGCAGCGTGGCGTGGAGGTAGACCAGCTGGCACTCTTTGCGGACTATGCGCAGCTTAAGTGGCTCACTCACAACCGCCCAGACTACACGACCGTCGTGCGCGAGACCTTTGAGGGCCTCGTGGATCTTGCCAAGGTAGACCCGCAGAAGTTTCTTACCCAAGAGGGCTTGGCTAGCATCTTCCAGAGCAGTGATGCAACAGATGGCGATGCACCAGACGAGCTTGAGGGTGGCCACCCCGACCCTGATGTGGCGCTTGCTGCGTAGTGATGATGACCAAGTAAAAACACGTATAACCCCTGTGGATGCAGGGGCTTTGTGTTTGATTAGCTTCTTTGATTGGCGCCACAATATCTCACTGTCGCACTGAAAATGTTTCGGCCAGATAGTAAAAAGAGCTTGTCCGCCTGCCTTGCCGCTGGCCTCCAGATATTTTCTTGCGCGACAGTGAGATATTGCACTAGCTACATACACAAACCGGCTACCCTTATAGCAGGGAGTGTTAGCTATGTTGCTCTCTATTACCTCCAAGATCTTGAGGAGGATAGCAAGTTGCTAGGTTAAGATGGCTGCGATCTAGACCATCTCTCCAAGAGGAAGTAGCATAGCGCCAAGAAAGCGTAAGAAGAGCCTGTGGCTGAGGTTATTCAAGCCTCTATATCTTCACTACTCACACCCGATACCCGCGCAAAAATGCTGCGGCGCTGAGTTCTTTGCCGCTGGGGGCGATGAGCTGGTCGATGACAAGATAGGTGTCGTCGCTGCAGCGTGGATCGAGTGTGGTGACAGGCGCCCGCGCGGTGTGTGCCTGAGTAATGATATATTGCCGCTCGCCCAACTGGAGGCGAGCGCGTGGGTAGTGATGGTAGGCACGCACCATTGCTTCGGCCTCTGCGGCAGTGTGCTGAGCGGGGTTGATAATGCCGCTGGCTTTGGTGAGGAGCTGGCAGTAACTTGCAGTGAACTCGTCTTGCGGTGTGGGCTGGAGGCTACCACTCACGATGCGTGGCAGGAGCTGCACTAGTGCCTTGCTGCCAAGCTGGCCTAGTGTGTTGTAGAGCTCGAGCTGCTGCTCGTCACCGCGTAAGGGGTGGGTGAGCTGCGCATAGACCGGCCCGGCGTCCATAGCGGCGCTGAGCTGCATAATGCTGACGCCAGTGGCGGTATCGCGATTGGCAATGGCGCTCTCAATTGGTGAAGGGCCGCGATAGCGTGGCAGAAGCGATGGGTGGAGATTGATAATCCCTGGAGAAAAGCAGTCGATCACTACTTGGGGGATAATCTTGCCAAAGCTCACTAGCACGCCAACGGGCTGGCCGAGCGCTTGGATATCGGGGATAATATCGCGCAGTTTGGTGGGCTGCAACACTGGAATGTCGTGCGCTAGGGCAAGCTGCTTGACTGCTGGCCGGCAGAGCTGCTTGCCGCGCCCGCGCCGGCTATCTGGCTTAGTGATGACGAGCCGAACAGGGAAGCCATGCTCCAGCAGCTGCGTGAGGCTGATGGCGCTGAAGTCTTCAGTCCCAAAGAATACGATTGGTCTTGATATGCTCGTCATAATCAACTGGTTGGAGCTCGCCCTTCTCATCGAGCTGATAAAATGCGCTGGTATCATCGCGAATGCGATCGATAAACACAATGCCATTACAGTGGTCAATCTCGTGTTGTAGCACTCGCGCTAAGAAGCCGTCGGCCTTGAGGCGGATGGTGTTGCCATTGATATCGAGCGCCTTGACCCGGACGCGGCTGTAGCGTGGCACCTTGCCATAGATCCGGCCCGACACGCTCAGACACCCCTCATAATCACTGATTAGCTCGCCCTCATATTTGACAATCTCTGGGTTGATGAGGGGGATGAAGCTGCGGTTGTCTTTGTCGTCGAAATCTTCGCGTACAATAACGACTCGCTCTAGCTGATCGATCTGCACTGCCGCCAGTGCTGCGCTGATCTCATGCGGGCGGGAATTCTCCCAGTCGATGCTGGCGCTGGTCATATCGGCCACCAGCTGGCGTGTCTCGTCGGTAATAACATGCACCCGCTGCGACTTCTGGCGCAGGTGCGGGTTGGGTAGGGTAATAATAGCGTCTTTTTTCATTAGCTTTATTATAGCAGATGGTGGATGGGGTGGGCGAGTGGGGTGTGGCGAGAAATACCAAAACCTCACGAACACTCCTGCAATAACCCACCGCACCGAAAATGTTCCGGCCAGATGGAAGAGGGAGCTTATCCGCTGGCTTTATCGCTGGCCTCCAGATATTTTCTTGTTCGGTAGGTTATTACAGGAGCTCGGAATGATGCATGGTTGCGAAATTTGACGGTAGATAATTGTGGTCAGATCTACCTACAGCAAGGACTGTGGGTCGATATCCACCTGCCAATGTTTGGCAGGCACATCGGCAATAACAGCGAGGAGGTCGCGGCGCTGGGTGGCTTTGATGACGAGCTGCCAGCGGTAGGTGTCGCGCAGCCGCTCGTGGAAGGCGGGCGTGGGGCCAAGGATGCTGACCGCGGGGTGGTGCTGGCGAATTTGCTGAGCGAGTGCTTGACTATTGCGGATGGCGGCTGCCTCCGTCTTGTACACACACGTGAGCTTAAGCAGGTGGACGAAGGGCGGGAACTGCCCACGGCGGCGCTCGGCCAAGGCTTGATGATAAAACGCGGTATAATCTTGAGCCAGGCCAGCCTGAATCACTGGGTGCTGCGGCTGATACGCTTGCACCACCACTGTAGTGGCGTGAGCAGAGCGCCCCACTCGTCCCACCACTTGAGCAAGCAGCTCGAAGATGCGTTCGTTGGTGGTGTAATCGGGCAAGGCCAGGCCAGCGTCGGCCTGCACTACCCCAACGGTGCGCAGCTGCGGCAGGTCGAGCCCCTTGGCCACCACCTGCGTGCCAATGATGATATTGGCGGTGCCATCATACAGGGCTTGGTATTGCTGCTCCAGGCTGCTTGCGGGGCTGCTGTCGCCATCAAAGCGAACAATACGTGCCTGGGGCCAGCGCGCTGCCACCTCTGCCTCGATGAGCTTCGTCCCAATCCCACGGTGGACGATATCTGTGCTATGGCAGGTGGGGCACATCGTTGGCACTGTGGTGTGGTAGCCACAGATATGGCACTGTAGCTGGTGACGGTCGGCGTGGAGAGTGAGGGGCACAAAGCAGCGTGGGCACTCGGCTGCCCAGCCGCAGTTGGTGCAGAGCGATACATTGGCGCTGCCACGGCGGTTATGAAAAAGCAGGATCTGCTGATCCGCTGCAAGTGTGGTATCAATGGCGGCGATAAGCTGATTTGACAAAAAGCGATGCTGGGTGAGGTTGCTCCGCTGGGTGAGGTCGACCAGCTGAATGGTGGGGGTGGTGGCCTCGGGCCGAGCTTTGCTCGGTAGGGTAGCGATCGGCCGCTTGGCTTTTTGCGCTAGATAATACTCGCTGACCAGCGGTGTGGCTGACCCCTGCACCACGGTCGCACCATGGTGCTGAGCTAGGACACTCGCGGCCCGCAACGCTGAGTAGCGGGGGGATTTGTCTTGCTTGTAGCTAGTCTCGTGTGCTTCGTCGATGATGATATACCCCAGATGCTGTAGCGGTAAGAAGAGGGCAGAACGTGGGCCAATTGCCACCCGAGGCTGTGTACTTGTCAGAGCAGCGAGCCAGGCACGGTGGCGCTCGGCCTCTGTCTGGCGTGAGTGAGTGAGGATGATATCGGCAAAGTGTTGCCGAAACTCCGCCACCAGCTGGGGCGTGAGGGCGATCTCTGGCACGAGGACAATCACCGACCGGCCTGCAGCCAAAGCGTGGCGTGCAAGCTCGATATACACCGCCGTCTTGCCGCTACCCGTCACACCGTGAAGGAGTACTGTGCCAGGGCTGGCTTGGCGAATGGTGCGAACGGCCTCCTCTTGCTGCGGATTGAGCGAGAAAGGGGGTGTGCGGCGCTGGGGTGGTGGGCTGGCAGAGCGGCGCGGCGTGCGGCGCTGCTTGGCAATGCCAGCTGGTAGCACTGTCTGTAACACAGTGGCGAGGTGCGTGGCATAATAATCGCTCAGCCATTGGCTCGTCGCTAATAGGGGAGCAGGCAGCGGTGGCAGTGGCACGATGGCATCAAGCGGCTTGGTAGTATATGTCGGCTTTCTGGCGCGCGTTATGATGATGCCTACCACTTGCTGCGCACCAACGCTCACGTGCACCACCTGGCCCAGCGGTAATGCTTCTGGCCAGTGATAGGTGAAGCTCTTGCTGGTAGCGCGGATAATCTTGAGTGGCGCAACTTCGTAATAGTGCATAGGATTTATTATACCCGACAGCAAGCGAGAGTGCAGAGGGGTTCGTCTCTCCGTCGCTACTTCATCTGGGTGGCGTGCAAAACGTGCACATCAATCTTGCTCGCTTCGCCCAAAGCTGGTATGATAAAAAGCAGACACGTGTGTCGTGTGGATGGTTGATGAGTCGCAGTTGCGAGAGGCGAAACGCACAATCAATTGGTGGGTGGTCTTGCCAAATTACCATCAAAAAGTGTAGAATAAAAAGCAACAGTTGAGTAGAGGTAACGGAAGCGAGAATTCGCTAAGGGAAGCATGTTAGAAACGTTTATTACATCACGGGTGCGGCGCAAAATCATTGTGGTCTATGCTAAGTATCCGGAGTTCCACACTCATGTCCGCGGCTTGGCGAAGTTGATCAAAGAAGACCCGGGCAATATCCAGCGCGAGCTTAAGAATCTCGAGAAAGCTGGTTTTTTGATGGCCGAAAAACAGGGTAATACCAAAATGTATTATACGAACAAACAATATATCTTCTTCAAAGAATTGCAGAGCATGGTGATCAAATCCTCGCAGCAGCAAAAGGGTCAACAAGCGGCGGATACTGTGCAGCTCTGATGAGTTTATTTGCACAGATATTAGCGGCGCGGGGCTTGCATGGAGCAGCCGCTGAGGAGTTTTTACACCCCGATTATGACGCGAAGCCCGATCCATTCTTGCTCTCCCAGATGCAGACGGCGGTGGATCGCTTGGTGCAGGCGCACCAGCGGCGCGAAACAATCGTGATTTATGGCGATTATGATATCGACGGCCTCAGTGCGACGGCACTGCTGCTTGATGCCTTTGCGAGCTTTGGCTTTGCTGCGGTGGAGGCCTTTATTCCTAATCGCTTCGTAGAGGGTTATGGCATGACTAAAGGTGCAGTAGATAAGGTGGCGGCGATGGGGGCGCAGCTCATTGTCACGGTGGACTGCGGCAGCCTCTGTCATGAGGAAATTGCCTATGCGAAGGAGCGCTACGGCATCGACACAGTAGTGACCGACCACCACAACATTGCACCGACTCGCCCACCTGCCATCGCCACGGTTAATCCGAAATATGACGACCACCACTATCCCTTCCGTGACCTCTGTGGGGCAGGCGTGGCTTTCAAGCTTGTCCAGGCGCTGCAGACGGTGCTGCTGGGCTTGCCAGCTGGCTATGAGAAGTGGCTGCTAGACTTGGTAGCGCTGGGTACGGTATGCGACATAGTATCGCTCCAGAATGAGAACCGCGCCAATGTGTACTGGGGGATCGAAGTGCTGAAGAAGCAGCGCCGTCCTGGCCTCAAGGCACTGCTGGCGGTGGCTGGTGTGCAGCCAACCCAGATTACCGCTCGGACGCTCGGTTTTGGTCTTGGCCCGCGTATGAATGCGGCAGGACGATTGGCATCGGCTGAGTATGCCCTTGATATGCTGCGGGCGCGCGATGGTTTGGCGGCGCTTGAGGCGGCTCAGCAATTGGATCGCTTCAATACCGAGCGCAAAGCCATCCAACAGGCCATCTACGACGAAGCTTGCCAGCAGGCTGAGCGTTATGCTACCGACCCTGTCCTCGTCGTGAGCCAGCAGGGGTGGAACCATGGCGTGATTGGGATTGTGGCATCCAAGCTGGTAGAGGCGTATCACAAGCCAGTCTTTATCATTAGCGAGCGGGGTGAGACAGCAACGGGCAGTGCGCGCAGCTTTGGCGATTTTTCGGCTGAGCGGGCAGTGCGCGCTGCCGATGATATCATTCTACGTGGCGGTGGCCATGCGGCAGCGGCTGGTGTGACACTCGAGACACGGCAGATCGTCGCCTTTCGCCAGCGAGTGAACGACTACTACCGCTCGCTCCATCTCTCCGACCAAACGCATTACCTCTTGCCGCAGGCTGATGTGGCGATTGATGATTTATCAGAGGTAACGGAGCAGCTGGTGGCCGACATTGCCCGCCTTGAGCCCTTTGGTAATGGCAACCCAGAGCCTGTTTTACAGCTGCGCCGCGGCACTGTCTCACAGGTGCGCCACATGGGTGGCGATGGGCAGCACATTAAGCTCACCGTGCAGGATGAGCTAGGCACAGCGCTGCAACTATTAGCCTTCAACGCGCCACCGAACTTTGTACGCCAGCCGGGCGATGTTATTTCGGCTTGGTTTCAACCAACTATCAACGACTGGCGTGGCATACGCAGCGTAGAGGGGCGGCTGCTCCATGTAGAGCTGGTGGATGAGTAGTGTTGCACTGCAGCATCGACACACGATGCCAAACCAGCTATACTACCACCAGAATTAACCCAGGAGACCGACGCAGTGCCACCCCTCTACCTCGATACCAGCGCACTCGACTTCAGCGCCATTACCGACACCTACACCAAAATTGCTGACCCAACCGCAGCGGTGCGGCCGGAGTTTGCCACCGAGCGGCAGGCCCTGACTACTAGCTTCGCACGGGCGGATGGTCAGCAGTATGTAGAGACAGAGAACATTGCCGAGGTGGGCGATGCCATTATCACTGGGCCAGAAGGTGAACGCTATAGCATCCCGGCAGCGGATTTTGCCGCCCTGTATGAGCCGCTACGTGGTGAGGATGGTGCGGTGGTGCCTGGCGCGTATCTGCCGAAGAATCAGATCAAGGCCATGCCCAACCCAACTGGCCGCGAGATCGTCATCGATGCACCGTGGGGCGGCCAGCAGCACGGCGAAGCAGATTGCTGGCTGGTGGAGAGCCAGGTCAATGGCAGTCGCTACATCATCGAGGCAGCTGCCTTTGCTCAGACATATCGGCTGAGTGAGCGGTAGAGAAGGTGCGCTCATTATTGCTGGGTGAACCTGTTATTAACAGGGGTCAATAGCGACTGACTCCTTTGCTTTGTGTAGCTTTGTTTTTTTAGTAGTAACCGCTTGGTGGAGTTTGGCGCCGTGGATCGTATAGATCAATATCGGAGTGGTAGCGGCGCTCAAGATCCTCCATACTCTCCCATGTGCCAGAGGCCTCAAGCATAAGGGTGATGTCCCAGGTGAGCATCGAAAGCGTCACTCGCACACCATCATCAAGATACCACTCAATGTGTGCCATATCATCATCACGCTCGATTTCCGTTCCCTCACCAAACTGCGCATCAAGGGCTACCTCGTATACGTCATAAGCGTTTGTTGGTATCATATAATACTCACCGTAATATAAGTCATCTCTGCCCGCTGCATCGCCGCCTTCGAGTGAAGCAAGGGATAACCCGATAGATTGCGGATGATCACCACCTGGTACGCAGGTAATATTAGGGTATGTTGCCACTTGTGCGTCCAATTCTCTGTAAGATTGTGGCCACTTACTGGTCAAGTCAGCCACAGCTTGTAGCATCGTCTCAACGGATGCGGCGCGATATGTATAGGGGTGCGGTAGAGTTGGTGTGTCGTCTGGCATGGTATCTCCTTGCTTTAGATTCTTACCAGCTAGTGTAGCAAATGCTCCGATTTGCGCCAACCCGATCATCTGTGCTATAGTAGGGGGCAAACAAACCATACCAACAGAACATCCACCACATAACCACGGGAGGTCCCATGGAAAGATTTGTTCGTCCGATAGACACGCGAGAATCAGAAGAAGTACTGCAGCCACTCGCTGCTACATTGTTGGAGAGTGCTCAGTGGTGGCGGCTCAACAAAGCCGAGGAGATGACTGCTGAGAACGCCCAAGAGTTGGCGAGCGCCCAGGCTGCCCGAGCGGAGCAATTAGTGCCATTCTTGCAAGAGTATGGTTGTGATGCGGATAATAAACCACAGCCAGCGAGTGAACAACTGACCGACCGAGAGAGTGCGCTCTACCGCGACGCGCTTGCAGCGAGCTACATCCAAGAGCTTGAGGCTCGGGGTATTAAGCTAAGCGACGATGAATTGATTGCAAACGATGTACCTCTGTCGGGTGAACTCTCTGAGGGTGAACAGCGCCGCTTGCTGCTGCCTATTGAGCACGCCCTGCAGGCAGCGGAGTATGAACAGCAAGAGGATAAGAAAAACGAAGAGCTTGAAGTGTCTGAAGAGAATAGTATATCAGCATCGACGGCAGCGTTTGTTGGCAAAACGGCTATCGGAAGCGATAGAGCCCAAGAAGGCAAGCGGAGTAATAAGCGTCAGCAAGTTAGTGTAACGAGTCGGTGGTCGCGTAAATATGACCAGACAGCTCAGGCTGCATAAGATAAGATAAGATAGAATAAATAAAACCAGCTACAAAGGCTGGTTTTTTAACTATTTGTATTGCTTCATTGTACCGAAATACTTGAGAAAGTTAGTGGATGAGAGGGGATAGACGAGAAGAATCTGAGCCAGTATATATGTCATGAAATATTGGTGATGCTATTTTTAGCTAGAATATACACATACTTCGCATCCTCGTATCACATCTCTACCTCTGTAGTTATGCGCACAAATGTACTATGTTCCAAAATTAGACAAAATGGTTGTATAACTTTGGCAAGTACGTTACAATGGAGGCATGATGCAACAGGAAGGACCAAATCGCAATGAGTTTTGAGGCAAGTATTAGGCAACTGCGTGGCAATGCGGGGCTTTCGCAGCAGGCGGTGGCCGATGCAGTTGGGATTGCCCGCGCGACGTATATTAAGCTAGAGAATGGTGGCCGCGAGCCAAAGCTTGGCGAGCTTACGAAGATTAGCCAATACTACGAAGTTGGTGTGCAGGAATTGATTAGCGGCATTGCCATGACGGACACTGTTGCACAGCAAGCTCAGCACAGTCCGTGGCGGGTGGCGGACGATGCAGCACTATATGTGGGCGATACACCAGCCGAATACCGCCACGATGATGCGCAGGGTGCACAGCCTACGACTGCTCAGTCGCGCGATGCTATCCCGCGACTCCACACCACCAAACTGCGCCAGGTGTTACTCTATACGCTGGGCAAGATTGGTGCGCGGCCCAATGTGGGCGAGGCAGTGCTGCATCGGCTGCTGTACTTCATCGATTTTGATTATTACGAGCGCACAGGCAAGAGTATTACTGGCCTGGCGTATCTGCACGAGACCTATGGACCCGCGCCAGCTGCAGATTTGCAAGCTTTGGTCGATGAGATGCGGGCGCATGATGAGCTGGATGTCATTGAGACGAAGCACTTTAGCCACAAGCAGCGCAAGTTCCTTCCACTCAAGAACGCCGAGCTGAGCGAGCTCAGTGCCAACGAGATCAAGCACATCGATGCCGAGCTAGAGCGCCTCGGGAGCAAGAGCGCTGCTGAACTGAGCAACCTTGCCTACAAAGATGCGCCATGGGTGATTGCGAAATATGGACAGACGATTGATTACCGCGACACGTTTTATCGGACGGACGTTACCTCTGTAATCGAGTCAGATGATGATTTATAAGCAGGCAACAGAATTCTCGAGTGATCTTCAAGCGCTGGCACAGCGAATCCCCACACTGCCAGCCGATATCGAGCGCGTTAAGCCGCGGCTGGTGCGTATCTTTGCTGAGCCAAGCGAGACGACGGTGGCAGATTTTCGCCAACAGCTCTTTGCGTGTGGCAAGGCGGCCATTATACAGCAAACTGCTCAGTGCACAGTAGCGCAGCTCTGTCTCGATACCGACACAGCAGCCTATCGACGGGCGGTGTGGTTGGTGTTTGCGGTGGTGCGAGCACTGCCTCGTAGTGCACCGTCGCGGGCGGCTCGAGCTACCAGTACGATTATCCTTATCGAGGTCTACGCCACCCCTAGCAAAGCGCATGGGGATGAGCGGCGTATCAAGCGAATTATGAATAAGTTGGAGGAAGCATAATGTAGAGCAACAGGGTACTCACACTGGTCGAAAATAAGCTGCGTAGAAGAGAAGAGAGCCACGCATGGCTGATGGGGTTGACAAACGAGACGCGATTTGCTAGAGTAGTGTCCTTGGGTCTGGGGTATAGACAATACTACTCTTATCCGGTTTGCTGTCTTGTGACTGTGTGATACCACTGTTTTTTGCGCTCCGCTTTCTACCGTTTATGCTTCCTCCGACCAAATACTCGCTCTAGGCTCCCAATATTAGAGCGAGTATTTGGGCTGAGGCATCCATACCTCTCAGCATATGAGAGTCGCCACACCAATATGATGCGCTGCGTGGCCACCACCAGACCATCTGCAATCACCTACCACAAACTATTCATAACAGTGTAGCACATTTGTTGCAATTTTGTGCAAAATAGGCAAATAATAAGTATCAGTCGCTAGCGATACATACCACGCTTGCGATTTTGCAAAAATAGCACAAGACTGACGACGAAGGCGATGGCATATACGGTGATAAAGAAGGCATAGAGGCATAATGAGATAATTGCTTCATGAGAAGGGACATTCCAGAGGTTTGGTGCTATCACATGAGTTGGCGTGGTATAGTCTCCTCCAAGCATCCCGATTGTGGCGTGGGCAATCATCTCAAATAGGCTAACAATGAGCATGCCACCAGTAACGAATAGACCCTGCGACATACTGCTATCACCCTCCGTTTGCTCTGGTGCAACAATGAGCAGGATTGGCAGTATACCAAAGTTGGCATACACAACATAGCTGTATGCCGCGCCGAGAATACCAAAAATGGCGGCAATGACGATATACAATACCAACAGCGCAAAGAGCAGTCCGGCAGACACCCAGCGCATAACCGTACCAAATGATGAGCCAGTGCGCGGCATAGCAGTGGGCGAATAAGCTGGTGGCATTGGTGCTGGCGCGCTTTGTGGTGGTTGAGGCGGGTACTGTGGGTATTGTCCGTATGGCTGCGGTGGTTGTTGCTGCTGGGGATATGGTTGCTGGACGTATGGCTGAGGCTGCTGGGGTGGCTGTGGTTGTTGTGATTGCTGTGGGTATGGTGAGGAAGGTGTCATAGTAGATTGATTATAATACAGAGACAAGCGATGCGCCAAGCAAAAATAGCACAATAGCTCAGCCCTAGAGTGCCGCTGTTGCTCATACCTCTCGACGCAAGCTAAGCTGCATGAGTTTCGGAGTTGTGCTAGCACCAGAGTAGTGAGGGGTACATCACACCTGAGCGCTGGTTTTTTGTAGGTGATACAGTAATTTGCGCAACTTTGCGCGCGATAGAATTGCAAAAATTGTCGCATCTGCTATAATGAGGAGCGATATGGTACAAGTAACACGAAAAGACGAGCGCGAGGCGAATGAGAACATCATCCGTCGGTTTAACAGCCGGGTGTTGAAGAGCGGTGTGCTAGCAAAGGCACGGGCATCGATGCGGTTTGCCAAGCCGATCAGCAAGACCGATCGCCGCAAGAAGGCGATTACCCGTCGTCAGCGCAAGGCTGACAAGATGGCCAAAGTTCGCCTGGGGATCCGCTAGGTGACGACGCTCAAGCAGCGTATCAAAGACGAAATGAAAGCCGCTTTGCTTAGCGGCGATCGTTTTGTCGGTGACACCTTGCGCAACCTTGGTGCTGCTATCCTTGATGAGGAAGTGAAGCGAGGTGTGCGCGAGACTGGCCTGGACGATGCTGCCGTCGAGCAGGTGATCGTTCGTGAGGTGAAGAAGCGGCGTGATGCCGCAGCAATCTATCGCACCAATGGTCGCCCTGAACTTGCTGAGCCCGAGGAGCGCGAGATGGCAGTGCTCCAGCACTACCTGCCGCAGCCACTGAGTGATGAGGAATTGCAAGCCGTGGTGACCCAGACGATTGCCGAGCTTGGAGCAGATAATCCACGGATGACGGGCCAGGTGATTGGCGCTGTCAAGGCCAAGGTGGGTAACCGAGCTGACGGTGGGGCGATCGCTCAACTGGTGCAACGTGCCCTTGCCCCGTAGTTTTATGACAAGAGCAATAATTTTTCTTAATAATAACTATTAACCACATAATAACAAGGAGGCACAGATGATTCTTTTGTTTGGCCCAACTGGTGCTGGTAAGAGTATGCAAGGACAGATGCTGGCAGTACGCCAGGGGTGGAAGTGGCTCTCGACGGGTGAGATGCTGCGCCAGAGCACTGATCCAGCGGTGATTGCTACCCTTAAGGCGGGTGAACTGGTGAGCGACAAGCTGACCTACCAAGTCTTCGACCACGCGGTGCAAGAGGCGTATCGCAAGCATTACCAAAATATTATCGTTGATGGATTCCCGCGTACGAAAGAGCAAGCTGCGTGGCTCGATGACCACCTCGCGCGTACTGGTGATAACATTGACCTCGTCGTAGTGCTGGAAGTGCCCGAGCAAGAAATCATGCGCCGCTTGGCTAAGCGAGGCCGAATGGAGGATACGCCCGAGACGATTGCGCGGCGCATGGCTATCTACCGCCAAAAGATGTACCCAGTACTTGGTATCTTTGCTGAGGCTGGGGTAAAGATCATCCACCTCGACGGGACTGGCACCGCGGGCGAAGTGCACGACCGGATTTATGACGAGGTAATGCACGCATGGCCCAACTAATCACCGGTATCAAGACACCCGAGCAGCTCGAGGCAATGCGCGAAGGGGGCAAGCGCCTGGCACAGATCTTTGCTGATATCCGTCAATTTGTCCATGCCGGGGTAAGCGAGAAGCAGATCGATGCCTTTACGGCAGAACGGATTGCTGCCTACGGTGCTGAGCCAACCTACAAAACCCCAGAGGTGAACTTCCCTGGGGTGATTTGTATTAGCACCAACGAAGCAATCGTCCATGGCGTACCAAGCGATTATATCTTACAGCGGGGCGATGTCGTTAGTTTCGACCTCGTCATTACCTACCGCGGGATGAAGACAGACAGCGCCTTTACTATGGTGGTGGACGATGCACCCACTGGGGCTATTAAGCACCTACTCCACACCACTGAGCGCAGTCTCTATGCTGGCATTGACGCGATCAAAGGGCCAGTGCGCACTGGCGATATTGGTGCAGCGGTGGAAGCTGTGCTACAAAGGGGCCGCCTTGGGATTATTCGCGAGCTGGTGGGGCACGGTGTGGGCCTCGAGATGCACATGCCGCCCGATGTGCCCAACTATGGCCGCAAAGGTACTGGCCCGCTGCTCCAGCCTGGTGATACCATTGCCATCGAGCCCATGGCTACCCTAGGTGGCAGTGCCATCTACAGCGACACTGCTGGCGATGGCTGGACAATTTACAGCCGCGATGGCAGCCTCGCCGCCCACTTCGAGCACACTGTCCTCATCACTGAGACAGGGGCGGAGATTATGACGAAGCTGTAGAGTCTCGCCCTAGTAGCTATCCTTGCTGCAGAATACATAAAACTCGCCGAGATAATGAACGGCGAGTTTTGTATTGCGCCCATATTGTACAAGACACAGCATAACCTGTATAATGGTACTATGCATGAAAATTCTCAATACGCAGTAGGAATAGATGTCGGGACGACGACGATTCGATGCGTGGTGGGGCATATGAATCCAGAGACAGGTACGCCGACAATTGTTGGCGTAGGGCAGGCACCGAACAGTGGTATGCGCAAGGGTATGGTAGTCAATCTTAGTGGCCCAGCCCGCACGATCGACGAAGCGCTGGGTGAGGCCGAGCGGATGAGTGGCTATGAAGTCAACAGTGCGACGGTGAGTGTCAATGGTGCGCACATTACCAGTACTCGTGCCACTGGGATGATTGCCGTGGGCACGATCGATCACGAGATTAATAATGATGATGTGGCACGCATCGAAGAAGTTGCCACCACAGGCAAAGTGCAAGCCAACCGTGAGATCCTTGAGGTTGTGCCGCATAGCTATACACTTGATGGCCAGGCGGGGATCAAAGACCCGCTGGGTATGACGGGCACGCGGCTGGAGATTGATGCCAATGTGGTCTCGGCTTTAGCGCCCTATGTAGCAAATTTGCAAAAAGCGGTGGAGATGGCAACCGTCCACCCGCACGCCATTACACCAGCAGTGCTGGGGGCGGCTAAGGCTGTGCTAAATGAGCGGCAGATCGAAAGCGGTGTGGCAGTGGTCGACCTTGGTGGGGCAACGACCAGTGTGGCGGTCTTCGAAGAGGGGGACTTGCAGTACGTTGGCGTCATCCCAATGGGCAGTGTGAATGTCACGAACGACCTCGCTATTGGCCTCAAAACTGACCCTGATGTTGCAGAATTGGTCAAAGTCAAGCACGCTGCGGCTGGCATCAAAGCAAGTGACGCGGTGGCTAAGGTGCGGCGTGATAAGGAATCGTATGAGTTTGCGACGGAGGAGATTGACGAGATTGTTGATGCCCGACTGGAGGAGATTTTCGAGGCAGTACAGAAGGAGCTCAAGAAAGCAGGCCGCGCTGGCAAGCTGCCCAGTGGTGTTGTGCTGACTGGTGGTATGGCTCAGATGCGTGGCATGGCGAGCTATGCCAGGGAACAGCTGGGAGTAGCCGCTCGAGTGGGCCGACCAACTGGCTTTACGAGCGGGGTGGCCGACCAGATAGAAAAACCGCAGTTCGCCACTGCAGTCGGCCTGATGCTCGCCGATAGCGAAGGTGGCCACCAGCCTGCCCAGGCTTACACCAACAGTGGTACAGCGCACGCCAAGGGTGCACTGAGCTGGCTACGTCGGCTGCTGGGAGGGCTCAAGGCCTAGAATCAGACCGATGAGGATGATATACTAAATGGTAATGGTAAAGTTGATAGTTGCACAAGGGGAGAAACGTGAATGCCGGAAGTAAAACCAAGCGAGATCCAAACCTTTGCTAGTATCAAAGTCGTTGGCGTCGGTGGCGCTGGTGGGTCTGCTGTCAATCGAATGAAAGACGCCGGCCTAGCTGGTGTGCAATTCATTGCAATGAACACTGATGCTCAGGCACTGCATAATTCGCAAGCTGATATTAAGATTCATCTTGGGCACAACACCACCAATGGTCTTGGTGCTGGTGCTGACCCCAGTGTAGGTGAGGCTGCGGCACGTGAGTCGCTCGACGAGATCCGTCAGGCGCTCGAGGGGGCAGATATGATCTTCGTGACGATTGGTGCTGGTGGTGGCACAGGCTCGGGGGCTGGCCACGTGGTAGCAGAAGTAGCGCGTGATCTCGGTATTCTCTGTGTGGGCGTGGCCACCAAGCCTTTTACCTTTGAAGGCGAGAAGCGGCGCATCAATGCCGAGTGGGCGATCAAGCAGCTGGGGCGGCAAGTTGATACGCTCATTACTATCCCCAACGATCGTTTACTTGACACGATTGACCGCCGGACGCCACTACTTGAGACCTTTAAGATTGCCGATGATGTGCTGCGCCAGGGTGTGCAGGGAATATCGGAGTTGATTACTGAGCATGGGCTGATTAACCTCGACTTTGCTGACGTCAAGGCAATTATGAGCAGTGCTGGTAGTGCATTGATGGGGATCGGCCGGGCTAGTGGCGAAGACCGAGCGCAGATGGCCGCCCAGCAGGCGATTGACTCACCACTGATTGAGGTGTCGATCAACGGTGCCAAGGGTGTGCTCTTCAATGTGACGGGTGGCTACGATATGAGTATGGCCGAGATTCAAGAAGCGGCTGAGATTATCACTGGTGCGGTGTCGTCCGATGCCAACATTATCTTTGGTGCGACGCTCAAGCCCGAGCTGGAGGATGAGCTGATTATTACCGTTATCGCGACTGGCTTTGATAGTGATTCGTTCTTTGATGACGATGAGCCAAGCGATGCCGAAGATGACGAAGAGTCGGCCGAGACGGTTGACGAAGCGGTCGATAGTGTCGATATGACCATCGACCCCGAGGCGGCTGCTCACTTTGCCCAGGAGAATGAGACGAATATTTGGGATCAATCGATGGATGACGACGAGGATGATACTCCAGCCTTCTTGCGCCGCCGCCGCAAAAGGAGGCAGACGCGTGACAACCCACCGCGACAAGATTGGCAACAGCCGCGTGTTAGAATCGCGTGAGTCGGCTGATGGTGTGACGATTCGCCGCCGCCGCGAGACTCCTGATGGACACCGCTTTACCACCTATGAGCGGATCGAATACCCAACGATTGCAGTGCTTAAGCGAACGGGATCGCGCGAGCTCTTTGATCGAGCTAAGCTCCGCGCTTCGGTGCGTCGCTCGGTCGGTAAATTCTTCAAATCGGAGCTAGAACTGGAAGCAATTATTGATGCAGTGGAGGATCGTATCCACGATGCGGGCGAGAATGAGATTGAGTCGCGCGTGATTGGCGGCTTCGTGCTTGATGAGCTCGCAGCGCGTAATGAAGTGGCGTATGTGCGCTTTGCGAGCGTGTTTTACAAATTTAAGACGCTGGACGATTTTGTCAAGATATTAGAGCAGCGTCGGAGTGCGAAGCAGCAAGAAAAACAGAGGTAAAACATATGCGCGTCCTCATCATTTACCGGACAGAGAGCGACTATGCACGCCGCGTCTTCGACTACTTGCGCGACTTTAGCCGGCGCACAGGCCACGCCATTGAGGAATTTGACCCAGACACGCGTGAAGGGCAGTCGCTCTGCCGCACGTACGACATTGTGGAGTACCCAACCATCCTTGCCTTGGCGGATAACGGCCAGGTGCTGGGCATGTGGCGCGGCCTGCCACTGCCAACCATCGACGAAGTAGGGTACTATGCCCGCTAAAGCGCCCAAGACACACACCGCGACCACTGTTGTGGTGGATGATGTGAGCCGTGCGCCCTGGCTGCGTCGGCCTGGCACAGTTGCCTTACTGGCAGCAGCTTTGGGCGGTGGCCTGGGGCTACTGGCATCTTTTGTTCTTTCACTCGAGGCACTGCATTTGGCGCAGCACCCGGGTGGGGCACTTAATTGCGACGTCAATGCCGTGCTGAGCTGCTCCACAGTGGCGCAGCATTGGTCGGCAACGGTGTTTGGATTCCCCAACAGTTTCGTTGGTATGATGACCGTGCCAGTGATGATAACGGTAGTGGTAGCACTGCTGGCTGGGGCACGTCTGCCGCGCTGGTTTGTGCGGAGTGCCTGGGGCGGTGCTGTGCTGGGGATGATTTTTGCCCTGTGGATGTTTTATATGAGCTTCGCCGTTATTCGCGTGCTGTGCCCGTGGTGCTTGACGCTCGATGTGGGCATGCTGCTGATCTTCTTTGGGATGACGCGCTACTGCATTGAGGCCGGGGTGATTGGTGGCGCGCGTACCAAACGCTTTGCTCGCCATGGCTACGATGTGCTGTGCGGCGTAAGTGTGCTAGTGCTGGCGGTGGCGCTGATTATTGTGAAGTTTGGCGCGGAGCTGCTGTAGGCAGAGTTGTTTTTTGCACGGTGAGATTGTTGGGCTTGTCAGGAATGGCAAGCTTTTTAAAATGAACGGCATCTTGTATTATTCATAGCGCTCTTTTGTTTATTCATTGGTGTAAGTCATTATTTTCTCGCGCTAGTGATGCTGCGGTATGGTGCTAGCTACCCGCTCTATCAACGCAAGTGAGGCGCTCATTAGCTTGTGCTTTGTGCTTGGTGTTATAGAAAAATAATGTGCAAAATAATGTATGCTGAATTTTAACATAGCTATGAAGCTTAAGACGACGGGCTGCTAATATATAGGTTATTGTTTCGTGACGTAATCGAAACAGCAAGATAGAGAGGAAGATGCTGCCTATTAGCGAGCCTGTGCGTGTGAATATAACTAGCATTTCGTTCATTATGTAGTATTGATAGCGAATGTGTTGGCAGGCTTATGCGCATCGTAAATTTGCTAGCACATATGAGGATAGTATGCTAGTGCTGCTGTGCTGTAGTAGATGCATTTTGTCTGAATAGTAACCACAACATATTCAGCAAGAGGTGAGTAGTGCTTTGTGCTACGTAGCGCAGGATTGAACGAATGAGATGGAGCATTCAGCTTGGCGGAGAAGGGAGATTGATCCTGTAGCGTAAGTGAGTTTGATTTTGTAGCCAATCACTAGGCGTTTTTGCAAAAAATAATTCGACATGCGAGGGAGCAAAATGGCTGCTGCACAAAACGAGCAAACTGTATGGCTCCCATTGTGCTCATGATATGTGTATGGCAACAAGGAGCCGTTGCAGCTATGACGAGGGTGTGTGGTGTGCCACTGCTTGGGGTAATAGTGAAGGTTTTTTGCAAAGTGGGTGAGTGATTTGTGGTGTGATGATAAAAATATGATAAAGCTTTTGGCTTGGTAAAGGCAGATGAGTATTGGTTGCGATTTGCCGCAGAAAAATTTGTTGTAGCGTGAGCGCGAAGGGCGAAGTAATACGCGAAAATAATGCAAAATTGTAGCACTTGATAGCAGGCATTTTTTGTGAATAAAAATGGTATGCTAAAAATGCATTTTGGTTGCATAATGAAAGCAACAAGCCGAGCGCGAAAGCTGTGGCGCATACAAGACAAAGCACGCGCCAATGCTGCCCAACACAGCATCTGGGTGCGGATACTATGCGAAGTAACAAGGAGGCGTGATGGCTGGTGGCTCGCTCATATTTTTAAAACTCCAAGCGATGACTATAGCGAGCTACTTGCTGTGCTGGCTATGCCAAGGCGACATGTGCCTATTCTTACATACAGCGATACTCAGTGCCTGCGCATGCCTCTATAGTACAAAAATAAGGCCATAGCGACATAGGGAGGAGTAATATGATCAACTGCTACAGCGAAGTATCGTGCAGTGCGGTAGGCTGAGCGCTCTATATTTTGCGCTGAGCAAAAATGCAAAATAATTAAAAATGTGCAAGCTATACAAAACAAGCAATATGCAAAATATAAATTAATACAAAGACCACAAGCAGAATTGCTGCGCAGAAAGGTGGCTGCGTGTGTCAAACACAGGCAGAGCTAGAGCTGTATAGGAGCATTGCGCACCATATCGCTTGCTGAATGCGCAAAATAGCCCACTATAGCGTGCTGTGGTGGAAGAAAGCGCTAAGGAGAGGCGAAAAACTATTTGCGCCTACTAAGCGCTAGACGAGGAGCTTGCAGCCTCTCAGAATACATAAGGGGGCTTTGGCTGGATTAGCTGGTGCAGATAAGCCTGTGTGAGCTATGCTGTGCAGAGTACAACATAGCTATGTTGTAAAAAATATAGTAGCGCAGAGAAAATAAATCCCGATACCGTTGTATAAAATATAGGATATCGTTGGTGGCAAGAGATGATGAGCAGAGTGTGATATATACAACAATACCCCCCAGATACACGCGCTCTATGTGTGTATAAAAAACAACATACATAACCACAACGAAATAAATTCGAAAACAGAGGCGGTAGGGCGATGAATTCACAACGTTGTGGGTAATAATATATATTGTATATATAACAACGATTGACTTGGTGATAGCAAAGAGAAATAACAGGGGTAAATGAAGCAATGTTGTTATAGTTATAACGTTTATACAATTATGGGTGGGAGAGGATGGTGTCTCTTTGCGGGGTGTGGGTTGGCATATAATAAGGACTTTTGGCAGCGCCTCACCAGTGCATCGGCAGCTTTGCGGCGGTGGTTGGGACAGAGGTGGGCTTGTTGTATGCTGTCTATAATAATGGTATGCTAGCGATATGAAGAACAATACAATATTACGGATTGGTGCTGGCGCGGCGTTTGTGGCGCTGGGTGGAATATTATTAAGTGAGAGCTTTGGCGTGCAATTTCATTACTGGCGGGAGTTTTGGTATGGTTTGTGCGCATTTGGATTTATCATGGTTGGTGTGCTCACGCTGCGCAATCGCAATTGGCTGTGGGGAGCGCTCTGGGTGGCAGTTGGCCTAACAATTGGCGCGAATGCATTTTTGCATAACAACGTTAATATTTGGCGAATGTTTTTGCCACTGGTGCTGATCGCGATTGGCCTGACGATTATTTTTAATTTGTCGCAGCGCCAGCGCCGTATCGCAAAAAAATCGTCGGACGATAATATGGTTGCCTCCTTCTCGGGCAACACGCGCAAGATAAAAGGCGAATTTGCAGGTAACTCGCTTTCGGCAGCGTTTGGTCAGGTGGACCTCGACCTGCGTCAAGCCAAGATAGAGGATGGTGCGGTGATTGATATTTTTGTTGTGTGTGGTGGCATTAATATTATTTTTCCAGACAACGTCATCGTCAAGACGCAGGTCAATAGTATCTTTGGCGGGGTAGAGGACAAAACCAACGCTGCCAAGAGTGCAAAAAAGACTGTCTACATTCGCGGCGACTGCGTCCTTGGTGGGCTCGAAAATTTAAATAATAAGAAAAACAATAATTCGACTATAACACGCTTCTTGATAACAACGAGAAGCGTAGTTTGTTTTTGTGTTGAGGCACGCAGGCTAGTAGAGTGCGGGTTGAAGCTGATGCAATAGTACGGCTGCCAGATTTTTCAACTTCGTACTTGGCTGAGGAGCTTTACTAACGCTACTGGCAACGAGCCGATATGTTTGTTGCATACAATTGATAAAATTTTTCGTTGCTGGAT
>CAKMNX010000006.1 GCA_927910745.1 uncultured Candidatus Saccharibacteria bacterium
CTTCGCAGACCAACTTGGTGTCCACCGCACCTACATGGGCGGAGTGGAGCGCGGCGAACGCAACCTCACCCTCAAGAGCCTAGAGAAGATGGCAGAGCAGATTGGGGTGGAGGCTCTGACGCTCCTGCAGAAGTAGTGAAGAGCGCCAGTCAGCATCAACCCGCGTGTTACTCAGCAATTTCAGCAGAAATCATTTTCCTAACCTCATGCGGCTCAACACAAGTAACATCCTCAATTTTGTATCGTCGTGCGGAAAATATCGACGACCGTCGTTTATTGGCATCATATTCGACACGCATACCAACGAATCCAATATAGGTTTCACAGCCCATAATTTCGATTCTATCCCCAGCCCCTGAGGGCCAGCCATAGGCTTGAGGCATCCAAATCCCTCGACCATCTTGTCCTCGCTCGACTGCCATTCGATGAAACTCCAATCGGCCAGAATCACGCAATATTTCAAAACTAAGACATCTCACCTCCTTCTTGCCATCCATGAATTCAATAATTTCATCTGGAACTGGAAGCGACTGTTGACTGAGAAGGCACCCTAATTGTTTAGCAAAGTATCGAGCGAGATCAATGACCCACACCCGCCATTCTACTCCATATAGCACCTTCCAATCAATCACACGAGCCGTAGCTAATTCATTCTGATGGTTCCACACATAATCGGAATAGCGCTCGTAAGACGCATCCATCTTATGGTCTCGACCGCCGTTGCAATCTTTGCATAGACTCTTCGACCATCGAACCGCATTGCCTTTTTTTACAGTCTTCAGTACGCCGTTATACGACGATCCCACATGAAATATTGAACTTGGATCAGCGTGGCCATTTGAAGTCATGTCGGCCATCTGTCGCAAATCGGTTGCCTTAAATCTATGTTCAGCAGTGCTCGCTGGCTGCTCTCGACACCACCAGCAAAGACCGGTGTCCGGCACCCTATAGCGATCCAAAGCTTTCGAGGACTCCATATCAAGCCCCCACCGGTCGTACGCAGCACGGTCACTATCAGTCCACACGTTCCGAATCTAGCCACCTTTCGTCAAGACAGCAAATAAAGGTCGACGGTATGAAAATTGGCTACCGTGCAAGGTAAGCACTTCAGCAACTCAAATCTACAGACACGGCAGTCATGTCATTTGTGACGTAACCGTGACCATCCACTCACCGTTTCAGGCACCTCTCGGTGGGATACTGACAAAGTTGTTGCGCTGATGCTTCGGTCTCGCACACCGTCGTGCTGGCAATCCCAGTAGAGGCGCTTGGTTCGGCTGTATGAGAGAAGGCGGGCCCTGTGCCCATGGAGCAGGAGTGGAGGGTTGGGCTGTGTGCCAGTTGCCTTGCGCCGCTCGACCCGACCGAGGTTGGGAAGAAACACGTCGGCTTCTGCTCGGAGCACTGCCGCAAGCAGGCCGAAAAGATCCGCTACGTTCGGCAGGCAATACGCGATGGTCGAAGCACCGACCCGCTAACCGCCCTGGTCATCTCCAGCAATATGATCACCTTCCTCGCCTTTGACCTGGCCTACACCAGGCCGCGACTGAGCGACGAGCTTCGCCAGGAGGTACTGGCACAGAACGACGGCCGCTGCGTTAGCTGCAACGAGCGGCGAGCCACCGAAGTTGACCACATCGACGGCGGATCGATCGAGCTGAGCAACCTTCGCGGGCTCTGCCGGAGGTGCCACGTGCTCAAGCCACGTGGCGAGATCCCCGACGATCTCACCCGAGACGGCGCAGGCACGATCGACACCAGTGAGCAGTCTCAGGAACTGCGGCAGCTCTGGCGACTGGCACTGCGTAGCCGCCAGCCGCTCGACGAAGCGCCGGAGTGGCGCGACCTACGCGAACGCGCCACCGAATACGCCGACACCAGGTTCGGCTGGATCACCCAGCAGATCCTGTGTGACCAGCCAGTCTGCCCAGCCCACGACGGCATTCACTGGCGAACGGAGTGGCCCCGATATAGGCGAGCCTGTCGGGAGTGGGCGAAGGAGAGGGCTGCGGCTGGTTCATGACCGACAACCACAACCATCCACATACTCAAGGATACAAAGAAGCAGAAATGACAGATATCGAGAATCGCGATCTGCACAAACAAGCGTCAATCGCAAGTATCGTGACCGACACGAACCTTGTCCAGATTGCCAAACTTAGTGCAGCCGCTCTGGATTCATCTATTGCAAGCATGAATAGGATCGCAATATCACCAGAGACACAAGAATCACTCACTCAGGCAGTATCGGCGATCGCCGACGTGAGCCAGAAAATTCAACAGGACTGGGCTGCCAACTTGAGCAAAATTCAGATTCAACTGCCACCAATTGTCTTCACACCCGAAATGCGACGCAATTTAACCAATTTAACGTCGACCACCTCAGTATTGAGCGCGACAGTCCTTTCACATATCCAACAAACTTCAGTTGCAATCTCCAACAACTCTGAGCTGATCACTTCACTCACTCAGACAATGAGCAAGTTGCATCTTCTCAACGAAGACTTGAACAAGCGACTGGCAAAGTCGATTGCCGCCATTGACTTTTCGCCAATTTTGAAAGAATACGATGCCACAATCAAAAAATCCGACACATTCACAACTCCGCTCGGTCTAGATCTTGAGCAACTAATTTACACTCAAACACTGCCTATTGATGCGACAGCAGGACTGAGGCCTACGCTGTCATCAGCAAGGATGCACCGGAGCTAGCAGCATCGATTGACGTAGCAGCCGACAAAGCGGACACAGGACTCTTGTCGAAGACAATAGTGCGATATTCGCTTGCCTTCAGCGTGTTGCTCATTATCGCGATGGCAATACTTGTGGGCAACAACAATATAAAAATTCTTCCTCCAGAATGGGCCGCGTGGATTCGATCAATAACACAAATTGGGGCAGAAGGACTGCCATTTGCGATTATGATAGGAAAAGGCAAATCAGAATGATATATATCCATGCAACTCGCAACACATAGAACAACTCACCCTCCAATATCGCAGGAACTAACAACATGACAGTTAACCCTTGGATGCCGCTTTCAGTAAGACGAAATCAACAATCTGAGTTCAGTTTGGTCGACAACGTGCCTCAGTTTATGAGACATGGCATTAAAGAGTGGATCCAGCAGGCGATAAATGGAGACAATCGACTCGTAGCTCTGATGACACTTGAACTGCGTATTGACGAACTCAGCGACAACATTGACAGTTTCTATCCAGATGACGCAGTTATCGCTTGCATCCAAAGAAGCGGTCCTTGGGATATGTACGACGAGTCATTGGCTCTCGACGTCATGGATTGGCTCCTTGGTCACGGTTACGGCCACGCACAATCACTTGAACACATCTTAAAGTCTGCTGGCCACGTTCTCCGCGTATCGCCCGATGGCAGCCGTCTAGTGGAGCGAATTGAACCCACACTCTGGAACGAGTACGAACAGGTAACTCAGCTAGACGATCAAGCTTCGCAGTACATGCAAGAAGCATGGGCCCTTGCTTTCGGACGCGAACCAAATTTGAGTGACGCCTGGGGTAGAGCTATCAAGGCCATCGAGACACTGCTCAAACCGATCGTCTCACCCAAGAACGACAAAGCAACCATTGGGAGCATGGCCAGCGCACTCCGCCAAGCACCAGACAAGTGGACGTGCAAACTGCCAGATCGAGAATATAAAGCCAACGGTAAGACAAACGTCAAGCCTGGTATCGACGTCTTTATTGACGTGCTAGCTACCATCGGTTACCAGCCTGATCGACACGGCGGTGATCAGCCGCAAGACGTCGACGAAACCACTGCGCGCAGCGTTCTGTTATTGTCTACAACCGTTGTTGGTTGGTTGCGAGACGGAGCGCTTGTGCTTGCGGACGAGACGCAAACGAGTGACAAGTAGACAAAATAGTCAATGAGCCATCCGAAAATATAACGCTCCGTCTTGTAATTTGCGCATGATAAGGAAAGTATCCATTCCAACAACAATCGCGGCTCTCACAGAATGTAACTCAGCATGAAAAACAATTGTCAGAACTAGGCGAAAATAATTGACTCACACTCGACAATAGTTTTATACTGAGAGTGTTGCACTCTCCGGTTAGGAGAATAGCATGCGTATTAAGTTTACAAAAGTTCGCACAGCTGAAATAGTTCCCTTGGTGGCGCTCTTTTTTGGAGTCCTGTTTTGCGCTCTATGTATTGGAGCCGACAAAGGAGACCCTAACTTTTGGAGAGCGTTGCTGGCGGCGGTTTGCTGCACGGCAATCGGCGCTACAGTAGTAGCCGGTCTACGCTCCTAGTTAAGAACTTCATCGGAACCAGGTAGGAGAGTGCAACATCTCCTCACGAAAGGTGCATACTTTCCTCTCTTGGGGAATTTTCAATTTCTTCACGTTCATATTTTCTGTTGGCTGCAGCTATTAAGCCCGACATGGCTATCACAATCACCGATACGATAATATACCACCAAAAGCTCTGCGTTGTGTGACCGACTACATAATAGTGTTTGATCGTCTCAAACATCACCATCCAAAAAATCGCACCAAAATACACCGCCAAGAGTGATTTAGGGTTCCTTGCAACGTTGGTTGCAAAAAGTGGATATGCAATGATCACTTGCGAATATGCGCTTTGGAACGGGCCACCCGAGTAAAGAGTGAACCAACATGAAAAAATTATTGAGGTCGTCACCAAAAGAAATACTCGTATTGCGACACCTTTAGGGTAATGGAATTCATTAGTGTGCTGTTCTATCCGAGGAGGTCGCCATTTTTTTATTGGATATCGTTTCCTCGACTCCTTGCCGTTAATGGTTCTGCTGAATTCGTCTATGCCGCTATTCCATTTGTTAAATGCAACAGGAATGTACTCAACATACATCGACCCCCAGAATAGCAAATATAAAGCGATCCAAATTACGTAGAACTTGATCGGTGGCATATGATACTTGTCGCCTACAATTAAAAGGAAGGCAGAATACGATAAGATTGTCCCTATAGTGTACCAGCCGACAAGATCCGCCTGCGTTAGAGGGTGTGTCGTTGGGTATTTTAACCCTTTCCCTTTGTCCTCTTCAGAGAAAATGCTTCCGATAACAGCAACTATGGCGTCACACACCCGAGTGATAATCGAACTCATGCGCGAACCAACTTCAAGCAGCGCGCGACATAATCCACCCCCGTGGCGTACACAATGGCGGCGGTGCAGACAGTCAGCGCCTGAGACACGGACCCCGTCATGACGTAGGCGCACTCCCAGATGAGGATGGCGATGCCGTACGACATGTGCCAGTAGGCCCCGATAATGATGACGCGATACTTAGCCAGCAGGTAGGAGGAGAAGCCACCCTGTAGCAGGTCGCGCAGGAGCAGCACACTCCAGGCAGCCCATCCCCCGCCGTAGTACAGGCAAGTCAGGAGGATGACGGTGTGGATGGAGACGCGGTCGAGTAGTACATCGCCCAGCCGGCGTGAGGCAGTGTCTTCGCCTACCTTGCGGGCGGCCACACCATCGAAGTAGTCCAGCAGCGCGAAGGAGACGAATGACGTGCAGGCCATGAGGTGCCAGCCCATGTTCAAAGCAGCGATGCCGAAGAGAATGATGGGGATGCGGACGAGCGTGACGGAGAGTGCAGCCATGCGCGCCAGCTGGCTTGGTGCGACTTGCTCGGGCGCAATAGTGCTGGCGTATAGGCCCTGGCTGGGCCTGCGCAAGCTGGCCACACTGAAGCGGTTGTCGAGAGATGCGAAGATGGCAGACATGATGATCCAATCTCTAGAGCGGCTGTGACGACGTCGTGACATGCAGCAACATCGTGCAAAGCGGGGGCGGAAGTGTCTAGCCCCGCAACCAATAGGTAATACCCATAAATAATACGATGTTGGCGAAGCGGCGTGCGTCAATGGGTGGCTGGTTGGATGAAACGCTGAGCGGTGTTGCCGCACACGCCGAGTGATCGCGCAGGTGCGCGCAGCGTCGTATCTATCCACGAAACTGCTTGCTGGTCCATCGAGGATGAGCACAAGCGGTGTTGATGCGGAGCTACTGCGGTAGCCGGCAGCCGTAAGAAAAGCGCGCTAGGACGGGCTGGTTGGCGATGTTCGGGGCGACGACGGTGAGGGCGATCCCTGCCCTCTGCCTGGGTAGCGTGCGGGGAAAGCCGCCGCTGTCAGCGAGTGACTGCTGCTGACGAAGTGCAGGTTGCTCGTGGACCGGCTCCGGCCACCGACTGCGTGCATCGTTACCAGAGTGCGACGCTGAAGATGTGCGGGAGCCCAGGGCTGGCGCGGTTTGCCCGCCTACGATGATGAAGCCGCTGCACGAGGCCAAACGAACGAGATGACACCAGGCTGGTCAGCGACGGTGACATTCCCTTATGCAGGCCACCAGTGCCACTGCTGGCCTGTACTCTCCCAAGCGGACAGGATGGTCATGCTGAATACAGTTGCCAGTTGGGCCACGATCATCAGCGCCGTTCCCGTTGCGATTGCTGCCAGCGTCTTCCTCTTTCGGACGGTGCCCACCGACATCCGTCAGCCCAAGGGACTTCGGCTTGGCCTCGAGTCCGCTATCGGTGACCCAGGCTGCTGCGTCCACATCACTAACTACGGCCCCGTTGAGCACTACATCAGCCGAGTCGGTGCCATGCCCGCACGCCTCCGGCCACGCTGGTCTGTCTGCACCAGACGCATCAATCCCAAGGGCGATATCCGAGGACCCCTCCTCGTTGAGACGGCATCTGCCAATATCGATAGAACCATCAAACCGGGCCGCCATCGGTCGTTCCTTGTGCCACAACAATTTCCTCCAGGAAAGAAGTTGCGTGACTATGAACTCGAGAGCCAGCGAGTTGTCATTGAGCGGTACAACAGCTGGCTCAAGAAGGATCGGCCAGGCGGGCCACTCCCCTTGGTGCCGTACGTCCTCCTCGGTGACGGCAGCGTCGTGCTCGGGAAGAAGACGCGGATCAGCGGCAAACAGCCCGCAGCGATAGTGCCACTCTGCAAATGCGGTCATAGTATAACGCAACACGTCAGCCATAAACGCAAACGTCTCGCACCGACTATGCTGACCTATCGCCATTGCGAAGAATGCTGGTGCCTCTGGTTCAGGCAGTCAGACAAACAGTCGGACGCAAACAAGATCATTTCCAGCACAATAGCCCTGAAAGCCGCTACATTTCCTCACAAATCTCGTATAATAGAAGAATCAGTGATTGGCGACGCAGTTGAAGATATTGCAAAGACAGACAGTCCTCCCACACACAACGCGTCATCCAGACAAAGCGCAACTGATTTAAAGGAATCACGATGACAAAGCACAGCGAACTGGACGACGACGAACATGAGCAGATACGGGATCGGCTCAAGCAAGAGCGGATGATCAAATCGGCCTTCACCAACGGCGATGGTCCGTGGACAGTCGTGTACGACGACTGGCATCTCGACAATGAGAACAACGGCGGTCGCTACATGGTGTTTGCTCAGCCAAGAATGCGCAACAAAATTCTTTCAGACGCCGGCTGGGACTTCACGAAGGGTGACGGATTTCCTGGATTTGCAACTAGTGGAGGCGAAATATCGTACACGAGAAGCAATAAACTGCCAGATTTTGAACCATTGGTTATCTTTCACCAATTTCACGGCGTTGTACCAGATGCTTGGATAGTGTCTGAAGAATTCAGACTCCTGATGAACCTATGGCAGGACCCAAAGTCCGGCAACTACTACGAAGTCAAAAATGACGGTTCAACAGATCTTGCCATCAGATTCCAAGACGACAGAATTGAAGTTCGGACACCCATACTAAAACGCTACATGGCTGCGCGACAACTCGATGCAGTTCTATTGGTCGATTCCGTTACTTTCATGCCATGCAACGAAAACTCGAGCAAGTTCTCCGATCTCGAGTTTGAGGGCCACAGCAACATCGACCTACTTTTTGCCTCGTTGAATGTTGGTCAGATATCAGGAGAAGAGAGACGAGTCTTCTCTCGAGTGTTAGCAAAACGAATTATTCCCGCTCCGCCCCAAGACAGCTGTGGAATCTGGCCTTGGGACGAGGCTGATCCGGCAGACTACCCAGAGTTCATCATCGGCGAAGACGACCACGGCAAGCCAGTCAGGTACACATGCGATCCAGATCGTCTTGCCAACTACTTCGGCAAGAATCCGGACGCACCTCCTTACCTCACGCCCGTGTTCTTTAAACGAGAAGCACTCCAAAGATACTATGATGATTCCGAGCTGTACACGGTGAGTGACGGGTACCTATCGTGTTCCCACCTGTGGGGCGTTAAAATAGACAATGAGTTCTTCGACGTCATATCGGTGTTTCTTGGAGACATTGGTCGAGATATCCCATCAGAGCACTGGACTCATTGGCTTGCCTATAATGTTCCTCCGACACAGAAAATGAGTGAAGTAGCTTTTCGTCGGGCATTCCTTAACCAGCCAACCAACAGCAAGAACCCAGAACACTGCTTTAAACTAGCGTACAACCAACTACAGAGTTCTTGGGACAAGCACTGGGGATGGCGGCTCCATCGCAAGGCAGAAGGGCCGGACGCTGGCGTGCTTCAGCGCCTGCGTATCCCCGTCAATGACACCGATGCAGAACTTCGCACGCAGTCGATAAATCTCGCACTTGTCTTAGTAGATTATCTCAACGAGAAAAAGTTGGCGTCGTACCTGTCGGACGTCAAGGGCGACAAAGGCATCGCCAAGCTCAAGAAGTTCCTCACGGCCCAGTCATACCAACATACCGAACGCGACGTCCGTCTGCTGCAAAGAATCCAGAGGATGCGTTCACGCATTGCGGCACATTCATCAGGCAGCAGTGGACAGGCCTATCTAGAGGAAGAGCTCGGGAATGATACGCCACAGGAGTACATCGCACGACTCATTACCGAAGCAACGCAAATGCTGGTTGACCTCAGGGCGTTTGCGGAGGAGCAGTCGAGGCAAGACTCGGACTCATAACCATCGAAGCCCCTTCTTTATGTAATGGCGCTGTTGTAGGCTTTCTCATAGGGATGGGGTGCCAGTCGCCGCATAGCGACCGTGATCCAGTCGGTGGCAAAGGCTATCGGCACTCCAGATGGATCCGGGCACTCGTCGACGATGGAGGAACGCTCTCACCGCCGCTGCCGTTACTCCTCGCGAGCAGCCGCCAGGTGACGCCCGATGGTCATGCCACTGAAGCCCAGCCGCTTGGCGATCTCAGCGATGGTCAGGCCCTGCTGGCGGAGGAGGATCGCCTGGGCACGGTTGTCGTCGGTGAAGCGGTGGCTGCGCTCCAGCCCTGCCTGCCGGCGCAGCCGGTAGACCGTCGAGCGGTTGACGCCGTCTGTCGGACGATCTCCTTGACGGGGACGCCAGCACGGTACAGGTCGACCACCTGTTGGCGCTGCTCGGGTGTGAGAGGCCGGAACTTCGTCTGCTTGATGCGGCCAACCTTGCGCGGCGACCGTGACGGCGTGTCGGGCGCATCACTCTCACCGTTCGGCCACTCCCCCACGCCGGCGGCCGGTGCGGTGCATCGTCGTTGCAGGGGCTCACCTTCTGGCTCTGCCGCATCTGCCCCGTGAGACGGCCTGGACTCGTCCGCATCACCCACCACGCCATCCGACCCGCCAGTAGCCGGCAGATGCGCTACATTGGGGCCGGTACACACCTGGCCGCCCTCACCGGCGGCCAGCTTCCTTCGGAAGTCCAGAAGCACCATCAGGTTGTTAGGGTCAATGGTGCGGAGCTGTACTGTCGCCCTTTTATTCATATATTGGGGCGCGTCTCGCCTCCGTGGTGGAATCGGTAGACACCGCGACCTT
>CAKMNX010000007.1 GCA_927910745.1 uncultured Candidatus Saccharibacteria bacterium
ATGATCGATATGAACAACCTCAACCAACAACTACAACTCGGCCGCGAAGAACTCGCTGCAAACGACAAAGCAATCCTTTCACTACAGCGCCGTATTGCGATCTGGCGAGCAATGATCGATGAGAACGACGCCGACCTCTCATATCACATTCGTCTCCGACTCAATACGATGTGTGTCCGCCACGTACAAGATGTTTGGTATCGTGCTTTCCCTGATGATTCTGGAGTCGAAGATCTTCTCACGCTCGCACAGAATGTTGCAGATGGACAGGCTGATCCAGCAGAAGCAGAGGAGCGTGCACGCAGCTACTTTGAAGAGCTCCTCTTCGATGTGGAACTCGACAGCATCACCGAGCCAGCAACCTTCGTGGCCGATGCCGCAGCTAGTGCTGTGATGTCAGCCTGCCACCGAGATCTGTACTACGAAGTCGATATGGATAGCGATCTCAAGGATGATGATTTACTGCCAGATTCCCTCGATTTGAGCTACGCCTGCTCGGCTGCTGCTGCTCGCGGGTTGAATTGGCAGGCTGCCGAAGATGTTGATGTTAACGCTCGTCGCGCATTTTGGACATGGTACCTCGATGAGGCAATTCCTGCAGCGATGAATGGTGAATCACCAAAGTAACTCACTGTCAATAGTAGTCAATTTATTTTGACTATATGTGCCTAGTAAACGAAAGTATAAAAATTACACCTCAAAGCAACAACAGTTCCACATAGTAACGGTTGTTGCTTTTTATAATGTACCTTAGAGACACAACATAATCTGTGTATATCTCAGCAGGTATACCTGCTATAATGGTGCTTCCACCGCTGCCCACGTTGCATCGGGTTTATCCTCGGGGATGATGACAGTGACTTGGTTGCCAATCTCAATCCGGAAGAACGTCACACTTGCTAGCAAGATCCGGTATTCTCTGCCCTGTGCTTCTACATAGTATGCACCATCATGTTGGGTGAGCGTCCCGATAATCTGCTTGCGCTCCACCCGCTTGATTTGCTTGTAGATAAAGCCACCATCGTCGGCAATTGTCAGCTTGAGCTTGTCACCCTCAACCAGCTTAGACTTGCTGGCATAATTGGCTGGCACAGGATAATTCTTGCCATCGGCATCGACCATCACTTGCCCGTCAAAGATTCCTTCGACTATCTTGCCCGATACCTCCTCGCGGCTATTGCTTGGCACAACGACTTCGCCATCGTCACCAATAATACTCATCAATAATTCCTTTGCAGCGGCCAGGTTTGTCTCTGCCTCTTGAATCAGCGATCGCAATCGCTTTACCTGTTTCTCTGGTAGTTCAGACATATTTTCTCGCAATTCCTTGTCTGTTTTCTTAGTTATCAACCCATTATATAGCGATGGGGTGGGGCCTTGTCAAGGCACTTGGTGGTTATCCACAGCGATAACAGGGGTAGCCAGTAGTTCGTTGTAAAAATGGTACGATGCTTAGAGCGCTACCCTCGATAGTATAACCAGCGAAGAGTAACCAGAGGAGACGGACTCCTGCCCTCTCTGTATCTTGAACGTGCCATCGCAGCTCTCGGCCTACCGCGATGAGTATGATGAACCATGGCAGTGGCCCAATGACCAGCAAAACTATGGCAGCGATAGTCATGACGCTCATGATATTCTCCCTTCCTCGGAGGTGCAAAACCCAACCAAAAACACACCCAAGCGGGTGTGCTGATGGCATCAATGCGGTCGGTAGGGTGATTACGCCAGTTCGACGGTAGCGCCAGCCTCTTCCAAGGTCTTCTTGGCAGCTTCAGCGTCGTCTTTGCTGACCTTTTCTTTGATTGGGCTTGGTGCGTTGTCGACCAAAGCTTTTGCCTCACCTAGGCCAAGGCCAGTGAGTTCCTTAACAGCCTTGATGACAGCAACCTTTTGGCCGCCAACTTCCTTGAGGGTGACGGTAAATTCGGTCTGCTCGTCTTCAGCAGCACCAGCGTCGGCGGCTGGGCCAGCGACAGCGACTGCAGCAGCGGCTGGCTCAATGCCGTATTCGTCCTTGAGGACATTTTTGAGTTCGTTGACTTCCAGAACGGTCAAAGCAACCAGTTCTTCGGCCAGTTTTTTCACATCTGCCATGATGGATTCCTTTCAATGATGTGCGGTAGAATTATCGCACAAATTATTGTCTGCATAGTGCAAACGTTAGTACAATGCTGCGCTTGGTTACGCAGCTGCTTTGGCGTCTTCGATGCCATCGAGCAACGCATGAAGGTTGCCCGAAAGTGCGTTGGTAGTGTCGTGTACTGGCGAGAGCAGCTGTGCCACCACTTCGGCCACCAGCTGATTCTTGCTTGGCAAGCCAGCCAGTGCAGTGACGTCGGCTGTGTTGAGAGCTTCGCCTTCGCCACTAAAGCCAGCAACCAACTGAACTGTTGGATGTGTCTTAGCAAACTCGTGCAACACCTTCGCTGCTATCACCTCATCATCTGGCGAGATTGCATAAAGCAATTGCCCAGCCAGGGCCGAAGTGTCGGTATCTTTGTAGGTGTCATGCTGCGCAAAGGCAACACGCACGAGACGGTTCTTCACCACCTTAATGACAACACCAGCTTCGCGAGCTTCGCGGCGCAACGCCTGCAGATCTGCCACACTTGTCCCTTGGTAGGTCGCAACGGCAGTGCCCTTTGCTTCTGCGAGAAGCTCGCTCATTTCAGCCACCAAAGCTTGTTTTTTATCTTTGGAAATTGCCATAAGATAAAATCCTTTCTTTGGAGTTGTAATACCTATACACACCGAGAAGGGGTGCAGTATTACTGGTTTGTTGTTGTATCCGACCGCATTGTTAATGTCCGACATATGCCGCAAAAAATCGCCTCTGCACGATTGCAAAGACGAGTATCGAGTTTCGTATTAGAACGCTGGCGTAAGAGCCACGGCGTATCCGAAATTCCCTCGGTAGCATACTTATCAGCTGCTTTGTCGTGCATAACAGCCCGCTACGGTCTTTGGCAATGTCTGGAAGAGATTATAGCAGATGATGGTAGGTGGATGCAAGGCGTGGAAAACTATTTGTGTCAGCGCGTAAACAGAGTGAAGAAGTAGCTTAGCTGTGCAGTTGTGCTTGGGCAAGCATCGCATCGATTTTGCGGTTCGTATGTTAATGCGGCTTCGGCTTGGCTGGTGCAAGGTTGTTTTGCCAAAATCCTGCTTACGCCTGTTGAGATTGCTCATGCGCGTGAGCTGCCCTTCTGTCGGCTGGAGCTGATAGCCAAGCTGCTTACCAAGCTTGTATAAGATATGTGCTGCTATGCCATGGCGTGTCGCCTCGCGATCCTCCTTGGTGAGAACCTGGACTTCAAAGGGCAAAATACCTGAGGCTTGATCCTCATACAGGCCTGTCATCTTAGCAACGCGAAAGCCCTTCTTGTTGTCTTCCTTAAAATCAATATACTCTTCAGCACGAGTACCCGGATAACGAGCCTCAAATGCAGTCTTAATATCCTTAATGAATTGAGTGTCTCCCTCTACCTTGAGTATCTTGTCTCGGCCTGGTGCAGCATATGGGGTAATAATATAGTCATCATCCTCGTTGGTTGAAGTCTTGTTATTTTGCGCAGTTTTATCGTGTGATGGCGTAACAATATTGTTATTGTTGATCATATCCAGGAACACATCAAGTAGTTCATCGCGATCCTCTGTAATGAATGTGATGCCATCAATATCGAACGGTACTTCGAGTGAGCTGTCTTTTTCTGGTGGAGATAATGAACGTAGTGTCTGTGGTGTAATATCGTCAAATTGCTCACAGAGCTCGTCGATGCATTGAGTCTTCAAATCTTCCAAAATCTTTATTGTTTTCTCATCATATGCTTGCAAGTCTTCGTATGGTATGAATTCTCGCCCATCCTGGCGTTCTTTCTCTTTAGCTTTTACACCATTCATCTTGTCATCATACGCTTGCAGTATGTCTGGTGAGATAGAGGCGCGGATTTTTTGATATTCTTCTCTCTTTTGTTTCTCTGCTTTTTTTGCTCCTTCTGCAAGCTTACGTGCGAGAGATCCAACAGACTTGAGCCGCCATACCGCTCGGAGCTCAGTATGCCACTCATAACTACAGTTGCCGTTCCCCACCACAATATTGTGGTTCGACTCCTGGCCAAGGACAAGCTTGCTTTCGCCTCCGCTTGTGTCTGTTTTGCCAATCATGCGCGCGAGAATTTTTTCTGTAATGTTGCAATAGTTTTGGTTGCGCTCTTCGGCAGTGATGACGTGATCTGGGTTGTCAGTATCGGTAGTACCCAGCACGCCAAATTCCGACAGGATGCGCTCAGCGAGATCCACAAAATGCCCTTGGCCGGTATTGCGCAGTTGGAGGCATATCACCTTGCTTCGGAGCGCCATTGCAAGCCCATCAAAGCCAATAATTTCGCACAGTGGTGCAAGCAATGCCTCGCTCTTGTAGGCTAGTTCATACGCTTCCGATGTATCATAGCGAGTGTTGTTAAGTTTATTGAGCGTGTTGACAGCCTCCATAAAAATAGTCGAAAGCCCAACGCTCTCTCCTGCATCTAAAAGGTCATCAAGATCGAGCATATTCATTGGCTGCTGCCACAGCTCTTGCATGAGGTTCTCTGCTTGCATGCGGTCGTGTGTTGCAGTCTCAAGAAGCTGACTTTGTTTCTGTTCATCTGTAAGATATTGACTCTCCGCAGAGGAAGGCTTTATCCTTCCTTTTGATTTTTCGAGCTTTCGAGCTTTCGTAATGGCTGTGTACAGAGACTCTTTGTTCTCGGTGTCTGGGTTAGAGGGTATCTTCTGCGTATTAAGAAATTTACTCCAGGCGCTTGACAGCTGGCTTGTGTCCTGCAGCATCGAAACAATTTGGTTAAACTTTTTATATGCATCTACTTCCCACTGTTTTTTATGATCTTCGAGCATCTTGTGACGGAGGCTGGCAAGGTTCTCCGTTTTGAGCAGTTCATCGCGGTTGCCTGCTGTATACAATAAGTATGCAGTATAGGCGCTGTGATTGCTGTACTTTGCAAATAACTCTCCAGCAAAGTCTCGCATGAGGCTCAAGCCCGATACAATTCGCTTTGTTTTAGACTCTGGTGTGTTAGTGAGATTGAGCGCTTTTTCGTATAAATCGTATCGATCTTTATCAAAGCCCGCATTTGTCTCGTGCGCTAAGGTATTATTTACTGGGCTAGCTGTACGCTCTTTTGTTGGATTCGACACAGTGCATACAACTGTAGCAAAGTTATCAAAAATCACAAGGGTTAACCCCTGAAGGGCATGTCCATACTGTTATAGATAGTGGGTAAATATGCAATATCAGAGAGCTTTGCGCTATGCAAGTGTAAGGGTGTGTATGATGACCTTCGCTAAGGTTTTACTGTGTAAAATAGCCCCATGGGTATTTTACTTGTAATTTGTATTAATAATCGAGAGGATCTCGCGCTGTATCTTGTGCGGAGACTTACATTCGCCAGTATCGCTGATGCACTGGATTATAGGTACCTGGTAGTCTTTGGCGAGAATGTGATAGCCATCATGGACGCGCTGCTGAAAGTCGCTGTCTTGTGATTCGAAGGTATCTAGCGTCGCGAGAGCACCTCTCTGCTTTATACGATGCATGCGTTCCTGCTCGTCGTTGAGCGTGAGGATGATGAGGTAGTCTGGCGTGAAATAGCGTTGGCCGGTAAATAAGGCAGTAACATGCTGGATATGTTCCTGACTCAGACCTTCACCATACCCCTGATAGGCGAGTGTCGAAAAATAATTACGGGACGCGAGGACAGTTTCGCCCCGCTCCAGCGCTGGTTGAATAATCTGCTGCCATAGCTCGCGCCGTGCAGTGCTAAGTAGTGCGAGATTAATCTTTGGGTCGCGACGGAGATTGCCATTTTTGATAACAGTGCGGAGGTAGTGAGCAATTGGCGTGGTCTGGGCTGGGTCGTCGCTGCTCGGCTCCTCCACAACTGTCACTACGTAGCCTTGACTTTGATAGTGTTTGGCAAGAAGCTCTACTTGGGTTGATTTGCCCGTGCCGTCAATCCCCTCAATGACGATGTAGTTACCTTGGTGCTGAGTCATTTACATAACCTCTTATTTTCATTGCAAAATACCCCACGCCCTATATATCAATTTTTCGTAAAACAGATTCAGACGGTATAGTGTCCTTTGTAATATAATCTGTGAAAATCTGTCCAGCTTCTTCTCCCGTAAATACCTCTTCTGGATGAATGCGTATCGTAAATGGTTCGCCATCGCGCTGCCAGGTGAGTGGAATGAATCGCTCTTTATCAGCCACTGGCTTTTGGGCAATTACATAGTGGATATATGGATACTGGGCTGTGTGATTATCTGGATCTGGCACGCGCACTTCTATAGTCATGCCGGTACTCGACCCAGCACATTGCATGTAGTAGCCATCAGCCAAGCTATCCTTTGGCAGATTCTTTGGATGGTCAATACCATCTGGCAAAGCCCACACACAGATACTAAAGCAGCGGTTGCCATCAAGGACAGTTGGGTCAGCAATAGCCTGGCTCACCTTTTGCGCAACCTGCTCTGGTGTTTGTGGCTGCAAAAATCGCTCAAAATAACCAACACTACCAACGAGCGAGTAGACATATTTTTTCATATAGCACCTCCGTTACTATGGTGATGAATGAATAGTATGAGAGTATCACCACTCATTCCATCATACCATGCATAGGTAGGCACATAAATAATACTGCCAGCTTCCCTGACTGGCAGTATTATGGCGAGTGTTACACTCTACTAGTCGAGTTTGTGCTCAACCTTGATGCCAGGTCCCATCGTCGTTGCAGCTGCGATGGATTTGACATATACACCCTTGAGCGAGCTTGGCTTTTGAGTTTGCAAGCTGGCAAAGAAGGCGTCGGCATTCGCGCGGAGCTTTTCTGTGCCAAAGCTCACCTTGCCGATGCTGAGGTGAATCGCTGCTTGCTTGTCTACGCGGTACTCTACCTTACCAGCTTTTGCCTCAGTGACGGCAGTTGCAATGTCGGTTGTTACAGTACCGCTCTTTGGGTTAGGCATCAGACCCTTTGGCCAAGCAGACGGGCGTATTTACCAAGCTTTGGCATGTACTGCGGGGTGGCGATCAAAACGTCAAAGTCTAACGTACCCTTGTCGAGCAGCTTGATGATAGCCTCTTCGCCAGCAATGTCTGCCCCTGCTTTGGTAGCAGTTGCAACCTCGGCTTCTGGCGCAAAGACGGCAACGCGAACAGTCTTACCTGTACCGTGTGGCAAGACAACTGTCGAGCGGATATTTTGATCAGCCTGGCGTGGATCAACACCAAGGCGGACGTGCAGTTCAACACTCGCATCAAACTTAGCAGGATTGGTCTCAGTCGCAAGCTGGAGTGCTTCGTCTAGCGAGTATACCTTATCTTTTTCAACCTTCTCAGCTAGCTTACGATAAGCCTTGCCACGGCGCTCAATCAGTGGGCGAACCTTTGGTGCGGGCCCTTTCTTGATAGCTGCATCGACATCACCCTGAGGCGTTGTATCGCCAGCCTCTTTGCGGGCTTCTTTCTCAGCCTTCGCTTCAGCCTCGTCGAGAGCCTTTTGGCTACGCTTACCAGCCTTTGCAACAGTGGCTTCGCGCTGGGCAATGACATCCTTGTCATTTGCTGCAGCGATGGCCGCCTCAATCTCTGCAATGGTATTTTTTTCTGAAACATCGAGTTTCAGCTCTGCTGCTTTTTCGAGCAGATCGGCTTTTTTTGCCATAGTATCCTTTCTGTGGTGCAAGCGGCTTGGGTGCCTCCCACGATTACTCATTAACTCTTCTAGTATAGCACACATAGCCCCGCAGCATGAGATAATAAGCTTGTACAATGTGAAAATAACAGAGTGGTATTTTGAGCACGCGTCACCAATTGTGCTATAATGAGAGACGTTGTCGGGGTGTGGCGCAGCTGGTAGCGCGTACGGCTGGGGGCCGTGAGGTCGCAAGTTCAAGTCTTGTCACCCCGACCATTTTTTGCTTTATGTCTTACTCTCACGCTGTAGGTGTTTCGAGTGTGAGGTTTTTTATTTGTTGGCTTTAGTTGCTACTCTAAGCAAATTGCTTGCGAGTGTATTGCATGCGTTAGCTAACTGTTTTATAATAAAGATTATTATGAGCGAGATACCACCATTCACAGACAAACCACCAGTAAATCCAGAAGATACGAATAGAACAGAATTGCAAATTGGCATGAAGAAAATGCGAGAACAGTTGCTCGGTGTTATGGCACTTGAGGAAGTAGGTTGTCAGAAGGTGACGAGTGCGGTTCGAGAAACTATAGCACCAGCCAAAGCAAACGATACCCAAGATCATCACGGTGACCTCGCTGACTTGAATGATGCTTTCGATGAACTTTCTGAATACGACAGAAAACAGGAGCCACCCATAGAGCGTTTTTCACCCGAAACTGACGACCCAGAATATCTAGCTTTTCTTAAAAAGATTACCGAGTGCAAAAGTAGCAGTGAGATGCATAGAATGATCATGGCGCGCAAAAGGCTAGAAGGCCGTCCAGACTTAGCCTCCATCTAGTAGTTGTATTTCACTTCCGCAAAGAAGGCCTTATTAGCTAGAGTTGGTAGTGAAGGAGTTTTACGTGATAATGCAGTACTACTTAACACTTGCCGTATGACTGAAAAGATATCTCTGCAGATTTATCAACCACGTTTGTTATCAGGATAATCACATCGCTATTTTCAATGAATTTGCAGAGGTGGATGATACATACTAACAATACGAAACGCCCATGCTAGCCCAAGTGCGCCAACGATAATCAATGTTCTCATCGCTATCTCTACCTGCCTGTAATGCCGCACGTGAAAGCGAGGAATGGTAGCAAGCATCGCGACAAGGAAGCTCAGTGCTATAGTTATTGAGGCGGGAATGAATCCATGTCCAGCCTGGAAGGCAAATGCGCCCATTAAGAACGCTGCTGAGCCATAGATGATGCGCGAAATAGGCCTCCTACCACGGCCAAGCCATAGCACACCAGCCGCAAAGCAGGCTGCATCCATGCCGAAAATTATGGTAGCTGCCCAAACTGGATCTATTCGTATGTAGTGAGTCGTAGGGTAATTGACTATATATGATATCACCTCTGATATCAGCGCAACAATAACAAAAATGAGCCATAGCCGCACCATCTGCTTGGTGCGGCGCACTGCTATATTTTGTGGTTGCTGGACGTGGGTGGATGATGTGCTCATGATCGTTCCTCTTGTGCTATAATAGCTTCTTAATTTGAAGGTGGTGCAACATTACTCTCTTTCTTACTGGCACTAGCATGCTGTTTATCTACATTCCATTCAATTCAACAAACTCATAGACAAACGCCCCGCTGCTCGGTGAAAAACAAAATACATCGTTGGTGCGATGACTCGACGAATAGCGTGCCACGCAGCGGTTGTCCCTGCTGATGGCTGCTCGAGCTTGATCACGAAACTTCTCTGGTGGAATAGTATGATTACCAAGGATGGCGGTGTCTCGGAATACCGACTCAGGGTGAGGGAGATTGTCTCCGTAATGGTACCACCCTGAGCAACCGTGTGGGCAATCAGTAAAGGGTTGTATGCTTAGCAGACGATCACGCGTCGCTTTGTCGGTGATGGTGCCAATAACCATACCATTATTGCCATCCCAGCCGTCTATGGCATACCCCGACTGATAGCTCACATCCATATGGCGAATTGCATCGTGATCAAAGCGCCCATAGAAGATCGTCGTTGTAAAGCTACCAATCGTCCCCTCATACAGCCACCAGCCAATCGCCGCAACGACGAACACACCAAGAATAAGGATTGGTATAGAGATTTTGTCGAGAAGGAGTTTACGCATATTGTTATTGTAAACTACTATTGCAAAATATGTCAATTTATACCAAAAATACCTCTGCACGCAGAGGTATTTTGATGTGTGCCGAGTGGATTAGTCGGTAACTTCCACGCCCATGCTGCGAGCAGTACCCGCCACCGTCTTGATAGCTCCTTCGAGACTAATGGCGTTGAGTTGCTCCATTTTTGCCTGAGCAATCTCCTCAAGCTGCGCTCGGGTGATCGTCCCAACCTTGTCGCTGTGTGGCTTGCTACTACCCTTCTTGATACCGATCGCAGCACGGATCATATCATCAACGGGCTGGCCGAGGCTGCGCCATGCAAAAGTGCGGTCCTCAAACACTTGGATATGGACGATAACATCCTTACCCATGTCTGCCTTGGTGGCGTCATTGAATGGGTTGATGAAGTCCATCATATTCAAACCCCACTGACCAAGTGTACTACCAACGGGTGGCCCGGCGGTGGCACGGCCAGCTGGAATACGAAGCTTCAGGTTGCCGATAACTTTTTTTGCCATTATATTTCCTTTTACTCAATTACTACTGGTATTGAGTGCGTAACGTTGCTATTATAGTGGATCGCTTATACAAATGCAAACCGCGTGCGAGGCTTATACCTTCTTGACCTGCAGAGCATCAAGCTCAACTGGCGTGTCACGGCCAAACATGCTCACCATCACCTTGAGCTTGCCCTTAGTGGTGTCAATCTCACTCACGGTGCCATCAAAGTCTTTGAATGGCCCATCAATGATGCTGACCACTTCCCCTTCGCTAAAGTCAATCTGGTGCTTGGGGTCTTCCACGCCCATGCGCTTCTTGATCTTCTTAATCTCAGCCTCGCTTACAGGGGTTGGCTCGGTACCGCTCCCCACAAAGCCCGTGACACCAGGCGTATTGCGTACAATGTACCATGTTTCGTCGGTGAGCTTCATCTCGACCAAGACATAGCCCTGGAAGATCTTAACCTCAACGACTTTGCGCTTGCCATTTTTGATCTGGATCTGCTTCTCCTTAGGGACGATTGCATCAAAGATTTTGTCGGCCATATCAACGGCCTGAATGCGCTGGCGGATGCTATCGGCTACCTTTTCTTCATAGCCGCTGTAGGTGTGGATAGCATACCATTGCCGTGTGCTGTCGTAGCGTTTTTTTGTCATTGTCTACCTCCCCAGGATAATTTGAAATAGATATTTAAATGCAGCATCAAGCAACAAAAGCGTCGCACTAAATACTGCAATAAAGCCAAGTAGTGCACCAGACATTTTCCATGTTGTTGCGCGATCGGGCCAGCGTACCATACGGAGCTCATACCAGGCTCCAGCAAAGTAATTGCGAATCGCCGAGAATGGGCCACGGCGCTGACGCTTTGACTTGGTTACTTTTGGTTTTTTGGCCTCGGTTTTGGCTGATGCCACAGAGGTTGTCTTTTCTTTTGACGTTTTGGTTTTGGTGGGCGTGGTGTCTTGCGCGGTGATGCGCGTCACGCGGTTGGTTGATGATTTTTTGCTTGGTTTCGCCACAGCATACTCCCCAAATTTAATAGCCTGTCTTTGCAGGCTGTCAAGCTCTAGTGTAGCGCGCTGCAGTGAGGGTTGTCAAGAGATGAAAGCTCCAATCTACTCTTTTTCTCCGTTAGCACTTACACGTGCTATCCCTGTTATGCGGCTCAGCGGGAGGTAACTAGTGGCAAAACGAAGTGTAGCAGCCAAACTCCTCCAGAGAATGCGGCTAAGATTTCTTATGCTTCTCGCGCAGTGCTGCTTGCTGGGCTGCTGCTGGCAGTGCAAAGAAGAAGGTTGAGCCATGGTTGAGCTGACTGGTAAACTCGATGCGCGTGCCGAGCTTGCGAGCCAGCTTGGCTGCAATGTAGAGGCCAAGGCCGGTGCCGCCAGTCTCGCGCGTACGGTAGTCTTCGCTGCGCCAGAAGCGTTCGAGGATGTGGGCTTGGTCGCTCTTGCTAATGCCAATACCAGTGTCGCGCACAGCGATGATAATACGATTACCCTTCTTGCGCGCACTGAGGTGGATTTCTCCTTCTTTGGTGTATTTGAGGGCATTAGAGAGGAGATTTTGGATAAGCTCACGTACATATAGTGAGCTTGCGACGACATGACCTAGCCGCGGCGATGTCTCGAGCGTGAGAGCGAGCTGCTTTTTGGCAGCCTGGGGGCGATATTGATGGTAGAGGTCATTCATAAGTGTACGGACATTAAGTAGCTCTGGCATATCAGCAGCGCCACGCTCGGCCTGTGCAAGGGTGCTGAGGTCATTAACCATCTTGGCTAAGAAAACGACTTGCTCGTGGGCTGCATCAAGGTGGTCTTTGAGCGTGTGCTGCGGCATATCGCGCCGGTGGAGCATGAGCTGAATATTGCTCAGTGCCCCCTCGGCCGCCGTCAAGGGAGTGCGAAGCTCATGGCTCACCACACTGATGAACTCATCGCGCTCTTCTTCAAGCGACTTTTCTTTCGTGATGTCGCGCAGGATGAGGACGTAGCCATCGCTTGAGTCGCTCGCTGTATTAACTGCTCGAATTGGTGAAAATACGATGCTCAGGCGGAGCATCTCACCCGACACTTCCATCCATACATCATCGCGTGTTTGCGTAACGATCGCAGCGTGGAGCAGCTGGCTGAGACAGACTGGCTGCTTGGTGCTATCGCGCAGTGGCAGGATGGTATCGATTGGTTTGCCGTGCGGGCTTGTGTTGGTATCAAGCAAATCAAGCGTTGCAGCGTTGTAGAGTTGGATAGTGCCTTGCTGGTCGGTTGCGATAATAGCGGTCGCGAGATTGTTGATAATCGTCAGAAGCCGATCGTGCTGCAAGGTCATTGCCTCGCGACTGGTATGCAGTGCCGAGCGGTAGAGATTGTGGCGATATGCAAGGGCAACAATGACCACACCAAGCATAAAGGCCATCAACGTTGTTGTGGTAATATCAACAATACTTTGTGGTGTCAGCCAAAATGCATCAAGCGCTGCTGTAATAAAAAGCACGAGTGCACTGAGCAGCCACCCAGAGAAGCCAGCATAAGCAAAAGCCGCCAGCATAAACAACGACCACGCACAGGTAAACGGCACTGCCACACCAGAGATGCTCAGGAGGTAGCTCGAAGCCAGCCCATGATATAAGACAAGCTGCCAGGCTCGCTGCTTGTTCGTCTGCGATGAGCGGAAACAGGTGTAGAGACCAAGAGCAAGCCAAGCGCTGGCTGCTGCATAGAAAGACCATTCACCTGCCCCAGGAATGCGCTGCATTGCATCAAGACCGAGGAGTTTGCTATACGCAAAAAGTAAGAGCGGGAAGACAACACTGCTGACTCGCACGACAGTACTGGTTTGGCTATTGGTAGCGTATGGCGACACGCTTCTAGTATACCTGGAGTATGACGGTAGGCACAAGCGTTTTGTGTGACATTTGCTTATGCTATATCATTGGTGTTTCGTGCTTAAGCCGCTGCCGGTGTGATCGGTAGTGAGGATCATACTGTTCTACTAGCCCCCAAAAAGCTGACGAGTGATTCATGTGGTGGGTATGGCAGAGCTCATGGATCAAGACATAATCAATCAGCTCATCGGGGAGCTTCATGAGCGCGATATTAAGGCTAATTGTGCCTGTGCTGCTGCAGCTCCCCCATCGAGTGCTTGCATGGCTAAATCGGATGCGCTGGTAGGTTGAGTTGGTGTACGCAGCAAGCTCCTGAAGACGCTGTGGCAAGTAGGCTTTGGCTTCGCGGCGCAAGATGGTCGCAGCTTCTCGTCGGATAGCGCACTGAACGGCTGGCTCGTCTATGGTGTGCTCTGGCGGGAGAGAGACGAGCAGCTTTTGCCTCGCGATGCGCACAGTAGGCTGATCAACCATCTGTGTGCGGATGATAGCGATCGAGTGATGTTTACCAATTGTCTCTCCGTCTTGATAAACATGTGCAGCGTGCTGGCGTAGGAGCTGACGGAGTGCTTGACGATGGGTTGCAATGCTATGGCGGATGAGAAAGAGTGGTGCGTGCCGCGGGGCATTGGCACGGAGCTGGCCATTTGGCGCGAGACGCATTGTGATGGAACGCGCTTTGGCGCTGCGCTTAATATCGATATCACCAAACTCATCGTCGTGGAGCGTAGAAGACATAGATAAAAGCCTCCCTCCTTTTAGCCAAGATGTTATTTTATTGTACAATGTAGCGTGTCGAGCGAATTTGCCCTCGCCGTGGGGCGCTCGACATAGCGCGCATTGGGTGACTGGCTGGTGTCGGTGGTGACACTTGAGTGCGCTGCTTTGCTGCTGGTGGAACTGTGGCTGGTGTTTTACTCGGCAGAGCTTCGTCCTCAGTCTGTTGACCGATTTGCTTTAAGAAGGTCAGGGCAGCCCGGGACTGTGATGAATACGGGTGCTTGCCGCTGATGACAAAATAGAGCTCGCCCGCGTTTGGCTCGCTAAAGCGCCGCACATAGTAATCAAACGCCTCGCGTGAGAGTCGCTGGTTCTTGACACTTCGGCTTCGGGCTGTTGTTACATCCGTTTGAACCCAAATGATCACTGGTCGATACCCTTCACTCCGTGCCCAGCGGACGAACTCACTTCGGCGAGCTCGGGTGTTGCTATCGCCCTCGTATAAAAAGGGTTGCTTGGTCTTAGCAATCTCTTGCAAAAATGTCTTCCCTACTACTGCCGCGGCTGCATCGTCTTGGCAGTAGCCCGAGAGCTCGTTAATATCAATAAAGGGTGAGCCAAAGGCCTTGGCAAACTGAGCGGCAAAAAATGTCTTGCCGCTACCGGGCAAGCCAACCATGAGTATTGCAAAGGGCCGAACTGGAGGCGTTGGTTGCATGTATTTTATTATAGCAGACTCCGCGTGGTGCAAGGGATTTTTAGCATAAACCAAATCAATATTCGCTTTACCATATAAAGTTCTTCCGGTTTGGCTATAGATTTGATATACTGGAGACAGTACAGAGGGGCATAGTACAACGGCTAGTATAACGGTCTCCAAAACCGTAGATTGAGGTTCGATTCCTCATGCCCCTGCCACAGTATGATTCAACCTCCCCGACGGAGGTATTTTTTGCCTAAAGGAGTGATATACTGGAGTTATGTCAGCCCATGATGCCATTACCCACCGCGTCAAGCGTGTCGTGCGGCAGGTTTCGCCAGCAGCTTTTGCAGAGCGTTCGGCGGCGCGCAAGATAGTGCAGCAGTTTGCCGAGCAAGCTGGCTTGATTTATTTCGGAACGATCAACCCGCGAGATGACGACTACCACCCAATCCGCGGCTACACTATGTCGACGACCCATCGCGATAGGCACTATAGCGTGGGTAATATCCGCGGCTATAATGTTACACTTGTGTCGCGGCGAGATATGGTGCGCATTGCCAATAGTCCCAAGCCTTCGCCTCAACAGTGGCTGATAGTCGCGGTAGATATGTACACGCGCCGTGATGTACCATATATGTTTATTGGTCGGCAGGGCAAGATTGCTAGCTACCCGAGTTACAAATTGCAACCACTCCGACTGGGGATGTTTGGACCGCAACCAGAAGAATTTATGCAGAAATATACGGTGTATGGTGAGCTTGGGCGAGCAGTCGAGATAGAACGCTACCTCACACCTGATGTAGCATCGGTAATAGTGTCGCATTTTGATGATCTCAGTATTGAGATCTCGAGCGGTGTCCTCTATATCTATGCCGCTATGGCAACGCCGACGATGGAGCTGCTTGACCGGATGGTGTCTGATGGTCTCTGGCTAGCAGCGACATTCGACGTGTTTGCCGAGCAGCTTGCCGCTGCGCAAGCTGAGCGCCATACCACCATTCACCAGGGGTATCGCCATAGATAGTCTTGAGCACTGAAACCTGAGCAATAGTTTTTCATACCCCCTTCTCTTTTCTGCTTCCCTTAAATACAATAAGAGCTAATGCTGATCAAAACGCGGCTGTCTACCCGAATGATTAAGAATTTGCTAGGTCTCGCGATAGTCCTTTAGGAATGTCACCCAAATAAAATAGTGAGTAAAAACTAACGCAGAAAAACAGAGACTACAGGTAGTAACGTGTAAGCAATCGATCATAGAACCGCATCGGTCGCTATGCTAACTCTTGCAATTGATCGCTACCACAAAAAACAGCATTCGTGAGTGAATGCTGTTTTTGATTATTATTGCGATAAGACTAGCCTTTGCGCGGTTTAACCTCGTTACGGCCGAGCGATTTCTTCGTCTCTGTGTAAGTAGCGTGCCGACGAGCGATCGGGTCATACTTGCGCAGAACAAGCTTATCTGGAGTGTTCATTGTATTCTTGCGCGTTACGTAGGTACGGTGTTTGGTGAGGTTGCTCACAAGAGCAATAATCTTTCGCTTGGTATTGTTCTTCTTTGCCATTTCTTTACTCGTTAGATTTTATAAAATATCTTGGTTGATTATAGCATAGCCTATGGTGTAATGCTAGTGGCGATGAGGATTTGCTATTCGGTAGCAGCGTAGGCTGCCCAGTTGGCCTGCTCGTCAGCATTGAGCGCTTGGGCCTCGGCAACAACCGTAGCAAGCTGTGAACTACTCACCGTGAAGGTCTCGCCACTGTCAATGTCATCACGCTGCCCCATCAAGGCCACCAAGCGATTCTCGGCATATGCAGCCTGCGCAGGGTTAAGCTGCCGAGCTTGGTGATGACTCTTGATGAAGCGCCGCGCTAGGAGTGATTGTGAGTCGCCATCTTGGGCAGTTAGCATAATTGGCTTTTGCTCTGTTGTGGTAGCCTGCTCCTTCTTCTCAGAACGAGCTGGAGTGTGCTGCGCTTGCGCTTGACCAGAGGTGGCTGCTTGGCGATTAGCCTGCTTCTTGTCTGTATTATCGCGATTATTATGTTGCTGCTGCGGCCGTGGAGCAGTTTGCGCAGGGCGGTGCGGAGCTTCTTGTGGTTGCTGAGCTGGGATCATTGCCACGACATATGCGAGTGGCACTGTAATGAGCAGCAGGACAATTGCCGCGAGACCAGTTGCATATTGACGAAGTGCGCTCGATGGAGCGGGTGCGTGATGGCGAGTGAGTGTAACGAGCGCCCATAGTTTGCTCGTGAGCGCGAGGCTACCAGCGATAGGAAGATAGAGTGGCAGGAGCCATAGGTCACGTGGGTGGTGCTTAAGGTGCGGAATATTGCGCACTGCCTGCCATATAAGCCAGCTAAGCACAAGCCCAAGGATCGTTACACTACTCCAGAGCGTTGCAGTAGTCGCTGCCCCAGTCAGAGTACTGTATAGGTTGTTGACGAGCGTGCTACTAAGCACGATTAGCGCCCCAAGATAAAGCAAGCTCGCAAAGCAAAAGCCAATGTGCGTAAGCCAGACAAGTAGCCCTGCTTGCCAGATGCGTGCGTGCTGATGCCAGAGTTGCCAATAGGCGGCGCGACTCAGCTGGGTATAGCTGCTTGCAATCCGGTAGAGCTCTGCCGGGTGGTTGATCTGCGTGAGAGCACTGTGCTGGTAGGTTGCGTGGTATTGTGCAGGTAGAGACAGCGCGATGCTTGATGGATGATGCGCGGCACATGGCTGCGCTGTTGCATCGCTCTGAGTAAATTGCTTGAGTAACTCAAGCCGGATAGCAAAGGTATCACTTGTGATAGCATAAGCCTGGCCGTGGTGGCTCTGCATGGGCAAAATAACACGCTGCTGCATATCAAGGAGCCAACTGCCGATCCGCTGAGAGAGCGTCGCTCCACCAGTGTATTGTTGGCGGCCACTGACGAGCCCAATAGTTGGCTCGGCAAAGGGCAAGAGAAGATTGATTGTCGATGGTGTCCAGCGCGCACGCGGGGTCGTGACAATCACAAGGCTCACACGCCGCACTTTTTCAATCAGTGAGGCAAGCTGCGCATCATAACTCATCATCTCAGGCTGCTCGACCACTGTTGTCGCGTATTCTTTGGCGATTGCTCGGAGAGATTGATGAGCGCGCGAGGCGTCGTTAATCGAGACGAGTAGCTGAGTTGGCTTGCTATGCTCTTTGATGCTGGCGAGACAGCTCTCGAAGACTTCTGGGTCTTCGTCCTCAGCAACGACTAAGACTGCGTATTTTTGCGGAGTGTTGCAGTGTAGGTTTTATTCTTGCGAGCACTCGCCACGCGGAACCACCAACTCAGGATGACCATAAGAAATATCACCCCTCCAATCCACCAACGATACCTGTCGATTACTTCCATACACTGTATAAAACCAGCCATTGCCATAGACTCCTCTTTATTTAATGGTTATCCTTATTCTAACACGAAACTTTATCGTACAAACATTCTATCGACAAGAGATTGCTCGAACGATAGATAATATGTATTGTAGCCACGAATGCCCCCATTTGTCAATGGATTCTAGGAGAATTATGTATAGACGTATCATAATCTCCTCAATTGTGGCATTGAGTATGGCGCAAAAAGCCCAGTTATAGATACTATATGAGGTAGGCTGACCACTGGTAGAACCTCGCACGCTCTATAGATGAAGCAGCGAAGAGTAAATGTGGGTGTGCTGGCAAAACAAGCACATCAAGAACCAAAGCGGTAAGGCTTGCTGGTACGTACCTCGTATGGTAGAATACCAAGTAATGCCGCGATAGCTCAGTTGGTAGAGCGCATCCATGGTAAGGATGAGGTCTCGGGTTCAAGCCCCGATCGTGGCTCCATGGCTGAATTTGTTGATCACCCCATTGTTGGGGTGATCTTTGTTGTTGACTGGTAGTGAGGATAGCGAGGATGTTTTTTCGCTTGCTAAAATATATGACGAGAAGTGCCCTTCCTTGCTGCACACTATCAGAAACAAACTTAGACTGGTTGGCGGTGGCGTGGTAGCCGATAGACACGACCTGTTGGGGCTGGTGCTTGGTGGCGGCCTCGCTGCGGAGGAGTAACTTCGGCTAAGCCATAAGCTGCCGCTGCAGTTATTGGATGATTGTCTCTATAAGACTCAATTGATGATCGTGGAGCACAGTATAGGCCAAGTGGATAGTCGCACCGGGTGATCGACCGAGGTCCACCGCCGAGAGGACTCGATTTATCGTAGGAGCGAGTAGTAAATATGCTAATAAAGTCGATTTGTTTTTCTCTTATGGTCGACGACATTAGTGAGTTACCTGGCTTATACTGAGCATATAGCAGTGAGCTAGGCGCATTATGAAGTATCTCCAACTCCATAGCTAGACAACCAAGTGCATTGCGGATAGCGAGGATTTTATCACGGCCATGAGTGATTTCCTTGGCGTGGAGAGGGCTTTTTGCGGATCCACTCATCTCTACCTCGCGACCCCATTGCACGGTAAATGGTGTGAGGTCGCGGGCAAGTTGCTCGACATGGTTGGCGATTTTGTCGCGCTGTTTAGTGTCTACCTCGCTATCCTTTCGCACAACAAGGGATGGAAAAAGTGGTATAAGAGGATGCCTGCGGAGCTCTTCTTCTGATATTGGCCACTCGGTTGGCTGGTAATCTTCTCGTACGTGACGAGCCTGTGGCGGCCTATCGAGCGTAGCGGCAATAAGAATATGATCGAAATACTTTTTTGTCATAGAGTGCAGTATATCGCAAAAGTCCTTTTATTAACAGAGGTACGTTGCATGATCGTAAGAGATTGTGTGATTTGTGTTTTTCGCACTTTGACATTGGCAAAAAATTTGCTATACTAATTCACAGTTAGTTCATTTTATTTGCCGGAGTCGTCTAGTGGCAATGACAGGAGACTGTAAATCTCCCGCTTTTTAGCTTCGTAGGTTCGAGTCCTACCTCCGGTACCATTTCTGCCGCTTTAGCTCAGCTGGTCAGAGCAACTGTTTTGTAAACAGTAGGTCTACGGTTCGAATCCGTAAAGCGGCTCCATACGTATATAGCGAAGACTTTCTTAAGGAGGAGGTCTTTTTTGTTTTTGCAGTCACATAGTGGTTGTAATTGGTGAAAGTTTATTTTCCACTCTCTGTAATTGGCGCACAAAGAACAATATTGGAAGCGTGGTAATTCTGTGCATGTGTAGTGAGTATAGTGATATATCAATAGCAAAAGGGCTTACGTAGTGAGAAACCCCGCCCTGAGAATGTAAATAAGGCAGCATATGATTGCTGCCTTATTAATGATTATACTTAGCTCTTATTATACCTTTTACTACTTAACGCTACATCGTAATGCGGCGTGGCGTGCTGCGCTGGATGCGATTGGCGGGCATTGGGGCTCGTGCTGGTGGATGAACGGCAGCGGACTGTCGACTGTATGTAGCATTTGGCTGCGGCTGAGGAGGTGCTTGAGTATACGCTGGCGCTGCTGGAGCAGGCAATGCAGCCGGGGGATGGTAATACGCCGTTGAAGGTTGTTGCTCTACCTGCTGAGACGGCACAGTAATGCGTTGCTGGGGTTGCTGGCGAGGCTCTGGTTGTGCTCGGTGGTGCTGCGGTGATTGCGCAGAAGTAGGCTGGGGTTGCATCTTAGCGCGGATGCGCTGAGCTTTTTTGTGGTCGCCAGCTCGTTCGTAGCCTTCGGCCAGGAGCTGATATGTTTGGGTGCCAGGCTCTAGCTTGGCAGCTCGTTCAAGTGACTCTAGCATTTTTTTACTATGGCCGAGCTTTTCCTGCACCTTAGCATAGGCAATATGTCTGGCAGCAAGCTTGTCCTCCATCGCGAGCGCTTGTTCAAAGGCGAGAGCAGCTTTGTCGTAGCGCTTGGTTTCGTAATAGATGAGGCCAACGTTATGCAAGCTCGAAGCGCTTGGCTCGAGGCTTTGGGCGATCTCAAAACACTCAATCGCATCATCAAATGCCTTCTGCTTGGCGTATAAAATACCGAGACGATTATATGCAGTTGCATTACGCTCATCTACCCGCAAAATCGTGAGCAGTGCCTTCTCGGCGCGGAGATAACGACGATCGCGGAGTGACTCCTGAGCTACCTCCCACAGGCGATCAAGCTTGCCCGAGAGGCGCATTGGTAATTGTGAGGTGGTCTCGGCAACTGATTGCTGCTGCCACAAGGCAAAGGCACCAGCGCAGGCTACCAATAATAATCCATACATAGTTATAGTATACCACATGCCAGCAGCTGAATCCGCACGCTGGCATTGGCAGTAATGCGCTCGTGTGTGCGTGCGATATATTCTGCCTGGGTAAGCAGCTGCCGCGATGGTTGCGTCCGAAGTGTATGCCATATAATGTGCAACACACACTCAAGTAAGAGCAATGCACGAGCTCGATCGTGGCTATAGCGCTGCCCAATCACGATGCGTTGGCGGGTAGCACCAGTGATATACTGACGCGCGTCGGTCATTGCCAGGGCAATAGTGCGAAACTCCTCGCTATTGGCGGCCAAGCGTGCGATCGTTGCAGGTTGCTGCTGAGCAATGAACTGTAGCTGGGCACGGCGCGTCGGGTCAATAATGCCAAGCTGGCCAAGCTGAGCAGCTGTTTGGGCTTGCTGAGGTGGGATGATACGGACGGTTTGGACGCGTGAGAGAATTGTTGCCAACAAGCGTTGGGGCTGATGACTGGTGAGGATGAGATGAAGCGCGTGGGGTGGCTCTTCGAGGAGCTTAAGAAAGGCATTTTGGGCGGCAGGTGTCATCCGGTCGGCATCGTCAATAATGACAAATTGCCGAGCCGTTGCCTTGCCCTGAGTAAGTGTGTGAAGCGAGCGGATGTCATCAACGCGAATCGTCCCGCGTTGCTGGTCATCATGGCCCTGGCTGGTATGAGGCCGGAGGATAAGTGCGGTGCGGCTCGCAACCTGCCGTGCTGCAGTCATAAGCCCAAGCCCAGGCGCACCAACAAGAAGCAATGACTGTGGTGGCTGCTGCGCAAGCTGGGCAAGACGCTGCTCGGTGCGGGGGTTATAAACGAGCGATGACATCGGCTCCCTCAGGAAAGAGTGCTGTAAAGGCTGCTGGCGGTGGTGCAACAAACGTCTGACGCAGGCCAGCACGAGTCGTGATTTCGAGCTGGTAGGCGTGCAGAAGAAGACGTTCCCCTGCCGACCCATAGATGCGATCACCAACAATCGGTGTACCAATATAGGCCAGATGAACACGCAGCTGATGTGTTCGGCCAGTGCGGGGGCGCAGAGCGAGCAGGCTCATACTGGGCCGCGTGGCGAGTACTTTATAGATTGTTTGGGCAGATTTGCCGCGTGGATCGGCTCGAAAGGTGCTTGGTGCGGCCGGGTTACGCCCGAGCGGGACATCGATCTTGGCTTGCTGCTGACGGGGCTGCCCTGCCACGACCGCTAGATACGTCTTCTTGGCGTGGCGCTCGGCAAATTGCTTCTTAAGCCGCTGGAAGGCCTCGGGTGTGCGTGCACCAATCATTACTCCGCTAGTGTCGCGGTCGAGTCGATGGACAATCCCTGGCCGATTTGTCTCCAGTCCAACCGAAGTATAGCGCCGGAAGAAGTCCGCAACCGTAAACTCATCATTGAGCGCACCCTTGCTATGTGTGAGGATACCAGCTGGCTTATTGATGACAATCACATCATCATCGATATAGAGGATGGGGAGGGTTTTTTCGCTATGGTCGGTTGCGTCAGGTAGGTTGATGGCGATGCTGTCGGTCTCTGCTACCAGCTGGCGTGGCTGACAGACAACTCCGTCATTGACGGTGACGTGGCCAGCCTTGATGTGCTTTTGCCAGGTGGAGCGACTGGTCTCGGGGTAGCGAGCCGCAAGCAGGCTATCAAGGCGCTGGGTGGTGCGCTGCTGCTGAAAAAGATAGACATCCTTGCCCTTGAATGGTAGGCCATAGGTCGTTATATCGCTGAGTGGATTGGAAAGGATTTCCCCCGTTGCATCACTTTTTGCGGTGTAGATCTGCTGCATGATATAGGATGCTTGATCCTCCGCTGTGTCGTCGATGAGCAGAAAGTATTGCCGGCGGTCGAAGCGAAAACGCACCAGCTGGTTGATAGGCTGTGGGTGGCTACTGGCGATTTGGTCGATGTGACGTGGGACATTATCGTCAGTTGCTTGACGAAACTGGCGTAAGATAGCAAGGAGGTCGCTTGATGTGATTTTCATACAATGGCTCCATCTCGCGCTCTACTCATGATGTACTCCGCAGACCAACCGCCTTTTGCACGCGGAGGAGCGTGGTGTTGGCGACCTCGTTCATTGTTTGCTCAGAGCGCTCGAGAGTAGCAAGCAGTGTCTCGTCGGAAATGTCCGCGAGTCGCGTTTGAAAATCAGTGAGGAAGGTAGCCACTGCCTCAGCTACTGCACGCTTGAGTGGACCATATTGGGTCTGCCCTACCCACTCGGCATTCACCTCGGCTTGCGGGCGGTTAGTTAAGATTGCAAGCAGCTGAAGTAGATTAGTAATGCCCGGCTGGCGTTGCCAGTCGAAGTTGATAACACCAAGCGAGTCTGTCGTGGCAGCCATGATCTTTTTGCGCGCTTGGGCGGGGGTGTCGGCAAGGTTGATCTTGGACTTTTGGTCGGTGGAGCTCTTACTCATCTTCTTTTCTGGGTTGGTCAGGCTGCGGATGCGTAGACCGGTGTCGCGCTGGATGAAGGCGGTTTGCTTGGCAGTTGGCTCTGGTACAGTGAAAAGCTCGCCAAACTTATGATTCATGCGCAGTGCAATATCACGGGTAATCTCCAAGTGCTGGAACTGATCCTCACCGACTGGCACCCATCGGGCGTTGTAAAGAAGGATATCAGCTGCCATCAGGACAGGGTAATTAAAGAGCCCAACGGTGACATTATTGTTGTTATCGGCTGATTTTTCTTTAAACTGCGTCATGCGGCTCATCTCGCCAAAGCCAGTAAAGCAATCCAAGATCCACGTTAGCTCACTGTGTGCTGGAATGAAGCTCTGCCGGTAGAGAAACGTATGTTCGTCGGTGATGTCGAGCCCTGCTGCGATGAAGTATTTGAGGTTTGTCAGCGTATTCTCGTAGAGTGTCGTGTGGTCGATTGGTGTGGTAAAGCTGTGGAGGTCGGGCACAAACATATTGAGCTGGTAGCGCCCAGCGTAGTGCTGCTGTAGCTGTACCATTGGCACAAAGGCACCAAGATAATTGCCAAGCGTTGGCTCTTCATTGCTACGGATTCCGGTGAGGATAACTTCTTTGGACATATACGTAGTATAGCATTTTCGGTGGCGAGTTTGAATAAGCGGTCAGAACATGCAGTATATGAGGTACTATACGAAACGATATCATTGACATAGAGTAGCGTTTCTGGTTAGCTAGATAGTAAGGATTCGTTTCGGGCAATCGAGACGAGAGGAGTTAAGAAAGACGACGGGAGAACAACACAAACGACACTCATAATGTATTGTTTATTGATTTGCTAATGTCAAGAAAAGTCTGAGGAGTACTATGCTAAAAACCATTAAAACGAAGAAAAACAGCACTAAATATACCCTCGTTGCGCTGGTAGCGGGTTTTGCGCTGCTGAGCGTAGGGTCGAGCTATATTTATGCGCAGTCTGTCCAGAATTCAAGTAATAGTCATGTAAATAACAGCGTGTCTAACACCAATACCGATGGATTCCAGCAATCAAACCACTACAATACGCCAAAAGGCTTCATGAATGATATCCAGACAATCTTCAAAGGAACGGATGACTACTACCACCTTTACTACTTGCTCAATAAAAACTATAAGTCGAGCAATGATGGTACCGAGTGGTACCATATTCGCACCAAGGATTGGGAGCACTTTGAAGATCTTGGTGTAGCGATTCCTAAGTTTGTTAACGGCTGGTCGGCAGTTGCCTCGGGTTCGGTGTATCAGAATAGCAATGGATTTTTCCGTGACTTACCCAAAACGGCAATAATTGCCTACTTTACGAGCTATACTGAGACTGGTCAACACCAATATGTTGCATATTCACTTGATGATGGTCGCACCTACCACCCGTATAATCACAGCCAGCCAGTCATGAAGGCAGAATCCAAAGAACAGAACTTCCGCGACCCACACGTCTGGTACAATGAATCTACCAAGAAGCTGATGATGTATCTGGCTGAGGGCGATAAGGTTGGTATCTACTCAAGTACTGACGGAAAGAAGTGGGAATACCAGGGCGCAACCATGCTCAACGGTAGCACGCTTGATGGCAAAGATCTTGGCCTTATTGAGTGCCCCAACCTCAAGAGTTTTTATGATCCACAAACAAAGACTACCAAGCATGCGCTGCTTTTTGGAGCTAATGGCTATCAATATGGTTCGACAACTGGCAGCTACTACATGATTGGCCACCTTGAAGCCAATGGTACCTTTGTCGCCGAGCAGCAACCAGAGCGGCTTGATTACGGAACGGATTACTACGGCGCTAATTACTACCAAGAAAGCCCAACACGCGTTAAGAGTATTGGCTGGATGGGTAACTGGGAGTACTCACAAGGGCAGATTTTGAAGGATGGTGGTCAAGAGGCGAAGCATATTGGCTCGATGAGCTCAACCCATTCCCTTTCGATGACCCAAAAGGATGGAAAGTATGTCGTGCGGTCGCGCTTGATCAATAACAATGCCCGCACCAGCGGCCTCCGCACAAAGCAGTCGGCCCGGACGTCCAAAACGGCGCCTGATGGCTACCACAAAGAATTGCTCAAAGTCAATCGCAAAGCTTCGCAAGAGATTAGCCTTCACTTTGCAAACAATACGGCCAATACGAAAGGCCACGTTCGAGTCTTTATTAATCAAAACGACAGCCGCGTGAGTGTTGACCTTAACACCGAGACTGGCACCTACGAGGTGAAACGTAATAGCTCGAAGATCACTGGTGAAGCGAAAAATAAGTACGAGAAGGCGTATGCAGTATATAATAATTGGCAAAATCGTCAGCGCTACTTTGTCTATCTCGTTGCCGACAAAGGGAGCCTTGAGATTGCTATGCCAGATGGGCAGATCTATTCGCTGATGAAACTATCAAGTGATCCAAACATGCAAGTTGTGGTGGAGTCAAGTACTGACAATAGCGTATCGGCGACACTATGTGACTTCCAAAACAAAACACGGTAACATAGCACAAGAAGAACTTCTTCTCTAACAGATAATAAAGCTCCCTTCTACAACAAGGGGGATTTATTATATCAGGAAAGGTGTAGTGGTATGCACCACTGTATCATACTATATAGGAATAGCGAGCTTATTGTTCGAGGTGCTTAGCAATAAGCTTGGCATAGCGTTTGCGGATCTCGTGGCCAGTGATGGCTGTCTCAATCACGACATTATGGCGCTGACGCTGGATTGCCTTGAAGTGCTTTGGTATCATCACTGCATCGAGTGTGCCGTAGAGAATCGTTATCGGTAGCGGCGGTAGATTACAGGCATCGCTGAGCGAGGTTTGGAGTAAAATGCTATTGTGCGCCGTCTTGGCATATGGCGAAAACCCTTCGCGGCTGACATGAAAATTCTTCTGTGTCCGTTTGTATTGATTGACTGCGCCGATGAGCTTTGGTGATGCGTTGATCGCCTTAAGAAATCCTTTACCAATTGTCTTGAGTAATGCCTCGCGTAGTGGGCGCTTAGCGATATCACGTGGTAGATAGATCGGTGGTGAGCATAGCACAAGCTTTTGGACGCGGCGAGGAAACAGCTTGGTGTATTCAATTGCGACTAGTGTACCAAGTGAGTGCCCACACAAGATCACCTGGCGCAGCGGCGCAGCATGGCGAATCGTTTTGCGCAGGGCACGCGCATGATCGGTCAGGGTATAATCGGGCCAGGCAGGCTTGCGCGATTGGCCAAAGCCTAGCAAATCAACTGCCAAGACTGGTTGGTCACCAAGCTGGTTTAACACGTCTTGCCAAATATTATGATTTACTCCAATGCCGTGAATAAGCACAATAACTGGTCGAGATACGTCGTGCCAATCGCCAAACACCTGGGTATGCAGCGGATACGCCAGGCCAAATAGTTCGTGGAGTTTGTCATACATACTAGTGTGATATTGTATCATTTTTTGCAGGCTGGCCGCAAAAGAATGATGACTTAATGCATATAAGGGACTTGTTAACACTTCTAGTGTCTAGAAGCTACACTCTATCTCACTACCCTTAGTAATATTTTACTATAGCAGTACACCCTGTCATGTTGACAGGGTGTATTATGAAGCAGACAGAATGAATGCTTAACGCTTCGAGTATTGCTCGCGTTTGCGGGCACTGCGCAAGCCATATTTTTTGCGCTCTTTTTCGCGTGGATCGCGGCGCAAGAATTCGGCCTTCTTGAGTGTGCCGCGCAGGTCTGGTGCACCAACGGTAATCGCTTTAGCAATCGCCATCTTAATAGCATCAACCTGACCGCTGAGGCCACCACCCTTCACTAGGACGGTAACATCAAACTCTTTTTGCTTGCCAACCAAGGCCAGTGGGTCGGTTACTTCAGCTAGCAATGTCTTGTTGCCTGACAGGTAGTCAAGCGCTGACTTGCCATTGATCGTTACATTTCCCTTACCTTTGACCAGTCGAGCGCGGGCAGTAGCGCTTTTGCGCCGGCCAAGACCATAATCGTATGTTGCTTGTGCCATTTATTGTACCTCTACTTTCTCTGGTTGCTGTGCGGTGTGGGCGTGCTCTTCGCCAGCAAAGACGCGGAGACGAGCCAGGCGATCTGCTGCAAGCTTGTTCTTGGGCAACATGCCCTTCACAGCAGCAGTAATGATACGCTCTGGTGCGTTTTCGCGCACTTCCTTGAGCTGAGCGTCTTTAATCCCGCCGGGGAAACCACTGTGATGGTAGTAAATCTTGTCAGTCTCTTTTTTACCAGTCACAACAGCCTTAGCTGCATTGATGACGACAACGTAATCGCCCCCATCAACGTGCGGCGTGTAAGTTGGCTTGTATTTGCCCACCAAGTACTGCGCGATGGCTGTTGCGGTGCGGCCAAGTGGTGCTTGGCTCGCGTCAATCAAAATCCAGCGCCGGCTAACATCGGCTGGCTTCTGCGAAAATGTTTTGTGAGCCATAACTACTTCGCCTCCTTTGTGGTTGCCTCGGGCTTAGGCATTGGCTTGAGCTCGTCAACAAACTCAATCATTGCCATCTGCGCGCCATCACCACGGCGCAGACGTGTCCGATACACACGCACGTGGCCGCTTGGCCGATGGCTGAGTTGCGGGGCAATCTGGTCGACCAATTTGATCGCGGCAGCTTGCGTGCTGAGCCCAGCAATGACAGCGCGGCGATGAGCGAGGTCACCCTTCTTAGCTTTAGTAATGAGCTTTTCGATGTAGCGCACCAACTCTTTGGCCTTGGGTAGCGTCGTTTCGATTCGCTCCTCGACAACCAAGCTGGTTGCCAGGCCTTTGAGCAGGGCTCGACGTTGATCGCGTTCGCGGCCGAGCTTGCGCCCTTTGTATCCGTGTCGATGCATTTAGAGCTCCAATTCTGCTAGTTTATCTTTTACTTCGTCGAGGGCTTTGCTGCCAAAGCCTTTGAGCTCGCGCAGGTCCTGCTCTGTCAAAGTGACGAGGTCGTGGACGGTGCGGATCTCATTGTTGATGAGCGCGTTTGCGGTGCGGGCACTGAGGCCAAGGTCTTCGATTGAGGTGTTTAGCTCGTTGTCCTCCTCGGCAGTTTGCGTACCGAGCGCTGGCGCCGATACGACAGTTGTACTACCAGCAAGAGCGGTATACTGATTGACCAAAATCGCCGCAGCTTGCTCGAAGGCATCGCGTGGCGTCAAGCTACCGTCAGTCTCGACAGTCATCTCAAGCCGCTCCAGGTTGGTTTCTTGGCCAACACGAGTTGGATCGACCTTGAAGCGCACACGCGTCACAGGGCTAAACTGCGCGTCCATGGCGATCATGTCGCTGTGCAACCGGTTGGCACTCGACTCCTCCATCGGGTAGTACCCCCGACCAGCCTCGGCCACCAGATCAATAACGACATTAGCCTGTGGGTCGTCAATTGTGCAGATGATATGCTCAGGGTTAACAACCTCAACCTCAGCATTAGCTGCAATATCCCCAGCGGTTTACTGCACCAGCACCTTGCTTCTCAAGGCGCAGCTCGACTGGTTCATCGCTGTGAACAACCAAGTCGACACCCTTGAGGTTGAGCATGATGTCGGTGACATCTTCCTTGACGCCAGGCACCGTGGTAAACTCATGCGTCGCACCCTGCATCCGGAAAGCCGTAAAGGCCCCACCGCGAATACTGCTCAGTAGTACCCGGCGCAAGCTGTTGCCCAGCGTATTGCCGTAGCTGGCGTGCAATGGCTCAACGACAAATGTGCTGCTGTGCGGCCCATTGTCATCGATGCGCGCCAACGCCGGATCGTGAATTAATTTAGACATGTACAAATTCTCCTTACCCTTGTTAGCGTGAGTAATACTCAACAATCAGCTGCTCGTTGATGCCAGCTTCAGCTTCTTCGCGCTTTGGCTCGCCCGATACTTCGATCTTGAGTTTTTTTGATATCGCTCTTGAGCCAACTTAATGGTGGTTGGGAGGTGTTGCCGTAGATGTCGTCAATTGCAGTAAAGTAGCCAGACTTTGCACTCTTTGGCCGAACGGTAATGACATCCCCTGCCTTGAGGCGGATTGATGGAATATCGACGCGGCGACCATTAAGCTCAAAGTGACCGTGACTCACCAGCTGCCGGGCCTGGCGACGACTTGTCGCAAAGCCAGCACGGTACACAGCGTTGTCGAGCCGGAGCTCGAGGAAGCGGAGCAAGTTCTCGCCACTCAGGCCTGGCTTGCGAGTTGCTTCGTTCATCAGCTTAGCAAACTGCTTTTCTAGCAGGCCGTACATGCGGCGTACCTTCTGCTTTTCGCGCAGCTGCGTTGCGTACATGCTTGGCTTGCTCTGACGGCCGTGAGCGTGCTCGCCTGGAATACCGCTCTTGCGCGCCAAAATCTTGTGTGCCTTGGGGTGAAGCGCTACGCCTTCGCGGCGGCTCTGCTTCACGATTGGGCTTCTATCTCGTGCCATTTACGCCCTCCTTGCCTTTCGTGGGCGAACGCCACCGTGTGGCACACCCGTTACATCTTTGATGCTATTGACGGCAATGTCGAAGCCGGCCATTGCGCGGATTGCCGCATCACGGCCGAGTCCAACACCCTTGACGAATACGTCAACAGTGCGGACGCCATAGCTACTCTTGGCAGCTTCTGCGGCTTTTTCTGCAGCAATCTGTGCTGCGTAGGCTGTGCCCTTCTTACTCCCACGAAAGCCACATGCACCAGCGCTGGCAGCGGTCAAGACGTTACCCTTGCTATCTGCAAATGTGACAATAGTGTTGTTAAAGGTTGCCTGTACATGCAGCTGACCAGATGGGACTGATCGGCGCTGCTTTTTCTTGGTGGATTTTGCTTGTGCCATATCTCGTCCTTTCTCCTACGTCTTACTTGCTGCCTTTGGCTGTGCTCCGCCGACGGCGATCGCCTTACCCTTGCGAGTTCGTGCGTTCGTTCGAGTGCGCTGACCGCGTGTTGGCAAGCCATTTTTGTGCCTGAGACCGCGGTATGCACCAATGTCTTTGAGGCGTTTGATATTGTTGGTCACCAGGCGTTGCAGATCACCTTCAGTGACATAATCTTTGTCGATAATGTCGCGAAGTTTCTGCTCTTCAGCCTCGGTGAGATCTTTCACCCGAGTGGTCGGCTCAATCTTTGCCGCCGCAAGGATGTCTCGAGCAAGCGTGCGCCCAATACCATGGATGTAGGTAAGAGCAATGTGCACTTGCTTGTCTGATGGGATAACTACCCCAGCAATTCGAGCCATGCTTAACCCTGCCTTTGCTTATTCTTAGGTTTTTTCTTGTTGATGACACGGAGTCGGCCTTTACGCCGGACCAGCTGATCATCGGGGCTGATCTTTTTGACACTCGCACGAACTTTCATGAGCGTACAAATCTCCCTACAGGAAAAACCTGCCGTTACTGAGAACAGCGGTGATATCAGGCCGCCGCTCTACGTTATTAAACGCGTGCGCGGAAGACGATTCTGCCCTTTGTGAGATCGTATGGGGTTAACTCGACTTCCACGGTATCGCCTGGGACCAAACGGATATGATGCTTGCGCATCTTGCCGCTGATGTGAGCGATAATGCTTAGGCCGTTCTCCAATTCTACCTTAAATTGCGTATTAGGCAGTGCTTCCACTACCTTGCCACGCAATTTGATAACTTCTTTCGAACTTGCCATAGATATACAGCTTTGTATTATACGCTATTTCTCTGTAGGAGTAAAGAGAAGTAGCCAGCTTTTTGCATTATTTATTGTGAGATTATGGACGGCACTATTCATATATCAGAATGGAGCCGTAAGAGAGGCAGCTCTACTTCTAAAAAGTAGTATCCTCTAGGCCTTCATGATGTATAGACTTGAAAGCCCATCATCATTCCTCAGCCTCTATTCCGCTACGGTTCTGCATCCCCCTTTCTATATTAAATTGCAATGATACGGCGCTTATGCCACTCATAACGCACGTTCTAAAGGCTCATGAACGAATTATTATAGAACACCATATCAAAATACCGTCACAGACAGAGGTGGCGGTATTTTTGTGAGATATACTAGTGATAGCCTTATGCCTTTGCGGCAGTACGCCGCCGACCGAGTAAGCCACGCTTCTTTGGCTTAGTATCAAGGTCATCAACCGAGAAGTCGTCATATGTTACCATCAGTGCTCGTGAGTTAATCTGACGGAGTGTCTCAAGGCCAACCGTCACGACAATGAGCAAGCTCGTACCGCCGATTGCCATGTTGTTGGCATTAATGCCAAGTTGTGCAAAGATGTAGTCGATCGCAAACGGAATGACGGCAATGAGCCCCAGGGCAAGCGACCCAAACAGGTTGAGCCGATTGACGGTGCGTGACAGATATTTTTCGGTGGTTGGGCCAGGGCGAATCCCTTCAATGAAGCCACCTTGGTTTTCAAGACTCTCCGTAATCTCGCTCGCATTAAAGACGATACCGGTGTAGAAGTAGGTAAAGGCAATGACGAGTAAGAAGTAGATCGATGGGTAGATAAGCACTGTCAGGCCACCGGTGGCGTATGTCTGAGCAGTCGGTGCTTGGAACCACTGGATAAGGTTATTAGCCAATTGCTGATTTGCACCAGGTGTCGCATGTAATAGCTGCCCCACAAAAGCTGGCAAGCTGAGGAATGCCACTGCAAAAATAACTGGTACCACACCTGCAGCGATGAGCTTGATAGGCAAAATACTCTTAATACCACCATACGAGCTGTTGCCACCGACCCGCTTGGCGTAATTGATCGTGACGATGCGCTGTGCTTCGTTAATTTTGACGAGGAGATAGAGTAAGATAAGGCCGATCGTCCCAAGGACAACTACTGTCCAGAAGGTTGTTGGGTTAACGGGTAGTGAGAACCAGCCAAAGACGCTGAGCGAACCATCTTGAGTATTGAAGAGCGAGGAGTAGATTGACCCAAAGGTGGTTGGCAGCTGACTGATTACACTAGCGAATATGAGTAGGCTAATACCATTACCAACGCCCTGCTCTGTCATCAGCTCGCCAAGCCACATCAAGAGGAGCGACCCAGCAGTCAGTGCCGTTACGGCGACAATCCACTCGTGGAGGGAGCCAGCCACTGTACCAGTCGTGCTCCCAGCCAGGACTGATTGGCGCAAGAAGTAGATGATACCGATCGATTGAGCAATCGCCAGCGGCACACTAGCGATACGCGTCCACTGATTGATCTTGCGTCGGCCCGACTCACCATCTTTGTGCATCTCCTCAAGGCTTGGGATGGCTTTGGTAAGGAGTTGGGTGATAATGCTGGCATTAATAAACGGCCCAAGGCCGATCAAAACGATAGACAGCTGCGCCAACGCTCCACCAGTCAGGATGTTTAAGAAGCCACCAAAGTCGCTTGCCGATACGACGTTTTGGATAATGTCCTTGAGCCGGCTTGGCTCGGCCAACGGCACTGGCACGTGCGCCAAGAAACGATAGGCGACGATGAGCCCTAGCACGATACCAAGGCGTTTTTGCATGTCTTTATTTTTGAGCGATCGAAGAATAATCTTCCAGTTCATATATTGTCCCTTTTGCCACTAACTACTATAACGCTATATCTAGTACAGTATACACGAATTGCTCCAGAAGCGAAAGGGTCAGTTGTCAATATGGGTAGCTTTTGGCGCAAAATTCTGCGAAAGACTCATGTTTTTTATGGATGACACTCAGGTACAGATTGATGGCAACTCATAATAAATAACACGAGATATATATTCTCATGATATAATGCTAGATGTATTATTAATTTACTCTGATAATTTAGCTTGTTTCGATCTTGCTAAAGTTACAGAGTTGCACATACAAGGAGGAGCAATGGCTCAAAACAACCAAGGGCTCAAGATTCGGATTCGCCTCAAGGCGTACGACCACAAGGTGATCGACCAATCAGCCAAGCAAATTATCGACACCGCTCTGCGCACTGGCGCAAGCGTCGCAGGTCCTGTGCCACTACCAACACGGCGCAGCAGCTACACAGTAGTAAAAAGCCCGCACGTATACAAGACTGGCGGTGAGACATTCGAGATGCGCGTCCACAAGCGCTTGATTGACATCACCAATGCTACACCCAAGACAATCGACAACCTCCACAACCTCAGCTTGCCAGCTGGCGTGGATGTCGAGATCCGGATGTAACATTTGCTATAAGTGATTGAAAAAAGAGTGATAACAACTATCACTCTTTTTGATTTTTATTTATCCTTTATTTACGCTACCTGCTCAAACTCCTCTGCTGATAGCCTGCCTGGGATATCATCAAGTGTAATTAATGCTGACTCCATAGCTCTCATATCGTCTGAGTGAACTATCTTTGACGATGTCATGAATGTAAAAACAAAAATACCTCCCCTGCGGGAGGTATTTTGTGAGTTTGCGAGTACTGTGCAAACTACTTGACGATGTTGGTTACAACACCGGCACCGACTGTACGGCCACCTTCGCGGATAGCGAAGTCTTGACCCTTGTCCATAGCGATTGGGGCGTTCAAGGTCACCTTGAAGGTTACTTGGTCGCCTGGCATCACCATTTCCTTGTCGGCAGGGAGCTCAATCTCACCAGTCACGTCCGTTGTGCGGAAGTAGAACTGTGGCTTGTAGCCCTTGCTAAATGGTGTGTGGCGGCCACCCTCTTCCTTCTTAAGGATGTAGACTTCCGCCTCAAACTCGGTGTGTGGGGTGAGTGTGCCTGGAGCGACAATCACCTGACCGCGCTCAATCTGGGTGCGCTCGATACCGCGCAGCAACAGGCCAGCGTTGTCACCTGCCTGACCTTGGTCGAGGCTCTTCTTGAAGGCTTCAACACCAGTCACAACAGAGGTCTGAGTTGGCTTAAGACCAACAATCTCTACTGGGTCGTTGATCTTGATGACACCCTGCTCGATACGGCCAGTTGCAACTGTACCACGACCCTTGATCGAGAAGACATCCTCGATTGGCATCAAGAATGGCTTGTCGAGGTCGCGCTGAGGCAACTCGAAGTAGTCGTCCATAGCAGCCACCAGCTCCATCACGGCGTCTTCTGCCTCGGTATCGCCCTCGAGCGCCTTGGTAGCAGAACCCTTGATGATTGGTGTGTTGTCGCCATCGTAGCCGTTCTTGGTGAGCAAATCGCGGACATCCATCTCAACCAACTCAACCAACTCTGGATCGTCGGCCAAGTCCATCTTGTTGAGGAAGACGATAATCTTTGGCACACCAACCTGGTGAGCAAGCAGCACGTGCTCGCGTGTCTGTGGCAATGGACCGTCGTTGGCGGCAACCACTAGCACAGCACCGTCAATCTGAGCGGCACCAGTAATCATGTTCTTGACGTAGTCGGCGTGACCTGGCATGTCAACGTGCGCGTAGTGGCGCTTCTCCGACTCGTATTCCTGGTGGGAGCTGGCGATGGTAATACCGCGTTGCTTCTCCTCAGGAGCGTTGTCGATGTCTTCGTAGTTGCGAGGCTTGTTTACATCGCTTGGAAGACGCTTTGCCAACACGTGAGTGATGGCAGCCGTTAACGTTGTTTTACCGTGGTCGACGTGACCCATAGTACCAACGTTAATGTGTGGCTTACTTCGATCGAAATCTGCCATGTAGGTAAGTACTCCTTACTTATGTTAATATTTGGTACGACGCGAGCTACTTGCCGGAGTAGAGACACTACGACAAAACGCGTCGCGCGTTAGGATTTATTATAGGGTGCGGTGGCAAAAAAGTAAAGTAGCTAGTCCCACCAAACATACCACTGTCGACTACTATATACCTGGTTTGCCAAAGCTTCAAAGGTCTCCGACCCTTGATAGACTGCGTCGCCATATGAGAAATAGAAGAGCTCAACGGCAACCGCCTTAGCATCGGCATCGGTCTGCGGTGGACACTCGACGTAATACTCAACAGTATCATGACTGATAGCGGCAGGCACAGCACCGTACTTCTCATACCAATAGCGCGATACCGCCACCTGGATAGCTGGCTCGGGACAATCATTCCAACCACCCATACAGAGGTAGGCTAGCGCCTCATACGGTGCTGTGGTTGGTAGTTTGATAATAATGACCGGATTGTCGCTATCTGCCTGGAATGGGCTGATGAAGTCAACTGTAGTAGGGTCATCGTCATGAGGCGACGCCGAGAAGCCCGGCGCAAAATAGTCATCCACAGTAGAGATGTGCTGAGCCTTTTTTTGCCGTTTCAGCTGGCAGCTCCTGCGCAATGTGAGCAAAGAAGGCTGGTACATCAACTGCCTGCGATACTTCCATGATGTGCTGCACAAGCTCGGGGACTGTCTGGACGCCAGCGTTCTCTAGGTCTTCCGCTATCTCATCCAGGATGAGGCCATCGAGCGTCACAATCACCGGTGTAAAGCCCTCGTGCTTACCCTGCTCACGGAGCTGCACATAGCGCTGCGTCGCATTAACGACTTCACATTCTACGTAGTCGACGCCGCTTCCGGCAAAGAGTGTTTTGAATCGCTGCATTGTATCTGACATAGTATTCCTCCTTGGGCGCATTATAGCATGGAGGGATGTATCAATTATTACTGAGCGCAGCGAAAAAGGTGCGGACCTTTGGCTGGGTGGAGTGGTTAATAACCTGGGCTGGCGTGCCATCTTCAATAATCTTACCCCCGTCAAGGAAGACAATCCGCGATGCGACATCGCGCGCAAATGACATCTCGTGCGTGACAACGATCATTGTAATCCCTGTTTCGGCAAGGTGCTTAATAACCGCTAGTACTTCGTCGACCATCTCAGGGTCGAGCGCACTCGTTGGCTCATCAAAGAGCAAGACTTTTGGCTGCATTGCCAAGGCACGAGCAATCGCTACCCGCTGCTTTTGCCCACCCGAGAGATGACTCGGGTATTCTTGGGCTTTGGCGCGAAGGCCAACCAGATCGAGCATTTGGAGCGCCTGACGCTTAGCTTTGGCTCTTGATAGTTTGCGCACCTTGAGTGGTGCAAGCATGATATTTTCGAGTACGGTCATATGCGGAAAGAGGTTAAACTGCTGGAAGACCATGCCAAGCTCAGTCCGGGCTTTGTTGAGGTCGGTCGCTGGATCGGTCATCTCAATACCATCAACCCATACTTCCCCGCTTGTCGGCGTCTCAATCATATTAATACAGCGAAGCAGCGTGCTTTTGCCACCACCACTCGAGCCCAAGAGAACTACAACCTCTCCCCGTTTGATTGTCAGGTCAATGCCGCGCAAGACATAATTAGTGCCATAGTGCTTGCGGAGCTGCTTGATATTAATCATGCGCTTTAAGTCTCCTCTCTACTCGATTCATCACCCACGTAAATAGCGTGGTGAGGGCGAGGTAAATCATTGCAGCGGCAAAGAGCGATTCAAAGGCGGTGGCCGTTTGGAAGCGGATATTATCAGCACCGCGCATTAGATCGTTCATACCAATCCAACCAACAACTGATGTCTCCTTGAGGAGCGAAATCCCTTCGCTGATCAGTGACGGCAATGACTGCTTGAGTGCTTGAGGCAGGATGATATAACGCATGGTTTGCCAGCGACTCAAGCCAAGCGAGTGCGCCGCTTCGACTTGTCCGTTGTCGATACTTTCGATCCCGCCGCGAATAATCTCAGCAATATACGCACCACTGTTGATACCAAAGGCGAGACTTGCAATCCACAGTTTTGGCACCCCACGGTACGAGCCAAACACCACATAATACATAATGAGCAACTGCACCAAAGCGGGCGTGCCACGAATGACCGTAGTATAGGCATTGGCCAGACTCACGCATGGTCGCAGCGCTGGAGGTGATGTAGTTTGCATGTGCGAAATGGTTGCCAAGCAGACTGCTGCATGAGAGCGACAACCAGGCCAATCACGAGCCCAATGATTGTCGAGAAGATGGTGAGAAGGATGGTCACTTCTAGGCCGCGCCACAAGAATAGATAGCGCTCGTCGCCAAAGAGGATATCCCACACATTCATGGCCGGGCCACTCCAAAGTGTTTCTTGATAAGTTTCTCATAGCGGCCATCACGCTTCATTGCGGTAATGCTAGCGTTTACCTCAGCGAGTAGTTTGCTATTGCCCTTTTTGATAGCAATGGCGTAATCCTCGTGCGAGAGGTTGCGTGGCAAGGCAACGAGCTGCGGGTTCGTGGCGAGGTATTGCTGAGCTGGCCCATCATCCATAATGGCAGCGTCGATCCGCCGACTGCTGAGCTCTTGCACGACACTAGCTGTCGATTGGAGTTGTACCACCTGTGCTTCACGAATCTTGTGTGCCAGTGTATCGGCTGTGGTGCCAAGCTGTACGCCGATTCGCCTGCCAATGAGGTCATCACTGGTGGCAATTGTTGAGCCAGTCTTTGGCACAATTATCTTTTGCGCTGCAGTATAGTACGTGTGCGAAAACTCAGCATTCTTGCCTCGGTCTGGCGTGACAGTCATACCAGCTGCAATGAGGTCGATTCGCCCAGCCTGCAGTGCTGGCAAGAGACCATCAAAAGCGATCTCCTCAATTTGTAACGAACGGTTTGTATCCTTAGCAATCTCCCGCACAAGGTCAATATCAAAGCCAACGATCTCCTGCCCCTGCTTATATTCAAACGGCTTAAAGCCAGGATCGGTGCCCAGCACGAGTGTTTTTTCCAAACCACTGCCGGCAGTCTTGGTGGTAGAGGCTGCTGGGCTCAGCTCGACATCCCAATACATATAGCCCAGCAAAGCTACTGCCACAGCAGTGAAACTCAGCCATTTGAGCTGTGTCAGTCTGCGTTGCTGACGGGTAGGTTGTGCCATGCATATAAGTATAAGCGCTTTGCTAGACGGATGCAAGTACTTGTATTGTTCTATTTACCGCGTTATGATAAGAATACAAAAGCAACACGTAAGGAGGCACCCTATGAGTAGTCTTACAAAATACAATCCATTTGAGGAATTGCGCGCATTGCAGCGGCAGCTGTTTGATAATCCCTTTACCACGACACTCAGCCAAGCTGTCACAGCCGATGTCTACACAGTGGATAATACACTGGTTGTTGAAGCGCACGTGCCAAACTTTGCCGAGGAAGACCTCGATGTAAGCCTTGACAATGGTGCGCTCGTTATTCGCGGCGAACGGCACGAAAAAACCGAGGACAAACAGCGCAACTACGTTGTTCGTGAGAGCAGCACAAGTTTCTGCCGTCGTGTGCAGATACCAGATGGTAGCGATGTTGAGCAGATTAAGGCCCATCTGGAGGACGGCATCTTGAGGGTAACGGTACCACTCAAGCCGCTACCTGCGCCGCAAAAAATTGCCGTCAAGAAAATAGCCAAGCACGACAAGAAAACGAAAAAGTAGTACAAACCATAGCCTTGCACTAACAAAAAGCCGGCATATATGTCGGCTTTTGCATACTATTCACCATTCCTTGCGCTGAGACAAGATAATAAAACACCCCTGTAATAGAGGTGTTTTATAGAGATGATACAAGAAGGCTTACTTACTGCGCTTCTCGATGATCTCCTGCGCCACGTTTGGTGGGACTTCCTCATAGTGGGCAAGCTCCATCGTGCTGGCAGCTCGGCCCTGCGACATCGAGCGGATGTCGCTGGTGTAGCCAAACATGTTTGCCAGTGGCACAATAGCCTTGACGAGCTTCGCGCCGCCCATCAAGTCTTCCATTGCCTCAATGCGGCCCCGGCGGCTATTGAGGTCGCCAATGATATCACCCATGAATTCCTCAGGTGTTGTTACCTCAACCTTCATCACTGGCTCGAGCAAGACTGGGTTGGCCTTCTTGATACCTTCGCGGGCAGCCAAGTGGGCAGCCAAGTTGAAGGCGAGCTCGCTTGAGTCGACATCGTGGTAGCTTCCATCGTACAAGGTTGCCTTGACGTCAACAACTGGATAACCAGCAATCACACCACCATCGAGTGTCTCCTTAATACCCTTCTGCACAGCTGGGCGGTACTCTTGTGGCACCACACCACCCTTGATTTCATCGAAGAATTCGTAGCCCTTGCCTGGCTCATTCGGCTCAAAGCGCACCCAGACATCACCGTATTGGCCACGACCACCAGACTGCTTGGCATGCTTACCTTGCGCTTCGGCTGTGCCCTTGATGGTCTCGCGGTAGGCGACTTGCGGCTCACCAACATTGGCCTCAACGTTAAACTCGCGCTTCATGCGGTCGATCAAAATCTCTAGGTGGAGCTCACCCATACCGCTCATGATAGTCTGGCCTGTCTCTTCGTCGGTGTAGACGCGGAAGGTTGGGTCTTCCTCAGCCAGGCGTTGCAGAGCAATACCCATCTTTTCCTGGTCGGCCTTAGTCTTGGGCTCCACCGCGATCGATACTGGTGGCTCGGGGAAGCTAATTGCCTCAAGAGCAATCGGATGCGCTTGATCGCACAAGGTATGCCCCGTAAAGGTGCCCTTCAGGCCCACCACAGCAGCAATGTCACCAGCGCCCACGCTGTCGATCTCTTCGCGCTTATCGGCGTGCATCCGGACGATGCGCCCCACACGCTCCTTCTCACCCGTCGTTGTGTTGAGGACATAGCTACCGGCAGTCAAGCGACCACTGTAGACGCGAATAAAGATCAGCTTCCCAACAAATGGGTCGGCAGCCAGCTTGAAGGCCAGCGCGGTCATTGGCTGCTTATCATCAGGTGTGCGGCTTACTTCATCGCCAGTCTTGGGGTTCTTACCCCAGATCTCACCAACATCGAGTGGGCTTGGCAGGTAATCTACCATCAGGTCTAGCACCTTCTCGACGATCACACCGCGGCCATCGCCACCCGTCACCAAGAAGAAGTCACCAGCCAAGACGCGTTGGCGCAGCGCTGCCTTGAGCTCGTCGATAGTAATGGCATCCTCACCTTCGTCGAGGAACTTCATCATTAGGTCGTCATCGGCCTCAACGGCGTTCTCGACGAGCAGGCTGCGAGCCCGCTTTGCCTTGTCGAGCATATCAGCTGGGATCTCGCCTACCTTAAGCTCATGGTCGGTGTAGTCATCATAAGTGTAGGCCTTCATGTCGATGAGGTCTACTACACCACAGACATCCTTCTCAAAGCCAATTGGCAGGTGGATTGGGAAGGCTTGTTTGCTCAGGCGGCTATGGACCGACTCGATCGACTTGTAGAAGTCGCCACCAGTCTGATTGATCTTGTTGATAAAGCAGATGCGTGGCACGCCGTATTTGTTGGCCTGGCGCCATACGGTCTCACTCTGGGCTTCTACTCCCATCTTGCCATCAAAGACTGTCACTGCACCGTCGAGCACCCGCAGACTGCGCTCCACCTCAGCGGTAAAGTCGATGTGCCCAGGGGTGTCAATGATGTTAATCTTGTGACCCTTCCAGAAGCAGGTCACCGCTGCAGAAGTAATAGTAATACCACGCTCTTTTTCTTGGGTCATCCAGTCAGTGGTAGCACCACCATCATCGCCTTTCACTTCGCCAATCTTGTGGTTGATACCGGTGCGGTACAAAATACCTTCTGTCGTCGTCGTCTTACCGGCGTCGATATGGGCAATAATACCAATGTTGCGAAAGTCCTTCAGAGGGACATTCTTGGGGGTTGCCATAGGGGGCTCCTTCTCTCCTTACGTGTTTTTTAGCATGAGTAATACAACTCTCAACGATTGATTATAGCATGGATTGAATGTGGGCGGTAGAGTAATTATCACCCCTGATGAGTCCATCTGCTCCTGCTAGCCAGGGAGCCGTTCGCCGTTTTTTGACCACACGCCGTAGCGGTCTGGCGCGGTGGTGCGCATTGCTTGAGGCACGGCATCGTACTCACCTGGCGGTAAGCCGCTTGTGTTGACATAGAGCAGCTTATATTCGGTCTGCTGAGCATTGGTGACGTACAGGTAGGTGTTGCTAGTTGCATCAGTGGTACTGCCCTGGGTGACGCTGGGAAGCGTAGTAATGTAGGTTGGCACTAATTGGCGCAAGAATGTGGCGCTATCGCGGCGCTGGTAAGTGGGGGTGGTACTGCCAGCAGTCTGAGCAGCTGGGTATGCACCATTTTTGGTATAGTAGCGATCAAGCGCTTGGCGCATTGCTGTGAGGTCAGCCACGCGAGTCCGCCCTTGTGCACCGGCTTGGATACGTTGGTACGAGACGAGTGTCAATGTAGCAAGGATGGCAATAATAACGATCACAACCAACAGTTCTACCACAGTATAGCCAGCGTGTTTTTTCTGCATTAGCCGATTTTTCATAGCGCTCATGCTTTGCATTATACGAAGTGCAGTACGTTTGCGCAAGAGCCATTGCTGCCAACCTAGCTGGCAGTGTATAATGACACTATGCTATCACGTGGATCATCCTCCTCACCTCAATATCGACGCTCACGCCTAACACCGCGTGGGTTGGCCATTCGCTTTGCTTTGGCTGGTTTGGCGGTTGTTGCTATTGCGGCAGGGATTATTTATATCGCAACTCGGCCGCACAAAACCAAGAACACCGAACTACACACCGAGACAAAGACTGGTCCACGCGAGCAGCTCACTGCCACCAAGACGCTCGAGCGTGCTAAGAAGTACTTTAAGGGTACAGAAGCCGTTAAGTCATCACTGTCAACACCGGTCAAGGCCGAAGGTTCTCGCTTTTATTCTATCGCTACCGACCCAAGCAAAACCAAGAGTGCTGCTGCTACCCTACCCAAGGCTGAGGCTAAGCGCAACGTTACCGCCCTAGAGCACATGCTCGACTATGATCAATTCACGCGCTATGTCGTGCAAGATGGCGACAAAGATGGCCCATACCTTGCAGACTTTACACGTAGCAATGGCGACGTAACCTGCCAGATTAGTAATACCCCACTTGACCCAAATGACCCGAAAAATAAGGAAACTCGCTTCGTTGAGTTTAAGTGCCTTGATGCTGCCGATTACAAAGACCTCGCCAAGCAGCAAGCTCCTCTCTACAATGCCTACTCGCCTGCTGCAAGTTCGAGTTATAACGTCGGCATTGTCGGCACGATGACAGTGCGCGAAAGCAAGCTTGCAGGCTATCGCTTGGCAGAGATACCGCTGGGTGGTGTACAACCCGAGTCGCACCTCTTTAATTCGCAAGGAACAGCGTTGTTCTATCAATCGAGCGATGGGCGCTGGGTATTCTTCCAGATCCGCCAAAATGATATGCTCAGCTGCGACGTCTACAAAGCCCAGCTCCGCAACGCCAAGAAAGTCGACCTACGGCAAGTTTACGAAGGCGACAAATGTCGCGACCTCAGCAAAGGCGAAGTAGTGACGGTAGAGATGCCGAAGTATCAGTAGAGTCGCGAATCAGCGTACATACTATAGACTAGCTAGCACTCGCTAGGGGTGGTTTGTGATGGATATAGTTGTTAGGAAGTAGCATAACTCGTATTACATAACCAGTGATTTATTGTATAATCAAAGTTAGTAAACCAACTAAGCCGATTTTGCAGAGGAAGTATGGAAACACAACTAGAAGGCCCTATTACCAAATATATTGATCTAATTGGAAGAGGCATTGATGGAATACAGGAGCAGGTCGATAAAGCAACGAATGGCTTGGCATGCGAGCCGTTAATTGAAGATACCGACGAAAGCTTCCTCGGTGCTGGTTCGACCGAATCGTACTGGTCGTATTACAATATGGGGCTCGAGTTACTTTGGCGTAACAATATTCTCGTATCACTGTCTATTTTTCTTCAAGATGACGGTTCTTACGAAGAGCCTTATATTCCATTTCCGCAGCAACTAATTGCTTCGTTGCCAAATGAAGCGACCATCGACGAGTTGGTTAGCATATTTGGTCAGCCGGAATCTGAAGGTGGAATCGGTGGATGCAAAAACCTCCGATATATGATAAGTCCCGAAAAATACATTGTATTCTGCTTCAATGGTGAGAGCACCTTACGGTCAGTTCAGCTCGGCTTGACTCGTGTTTTGAGAAAGTAATTCTCAGCAAGCAAGAATAAATCTAGTAGCATAGCACACTCAATGTATGATTATAAAAGAGTCCCACTCTCTCAAGTGGGACTCTTCTGCTCTGGGTTAGCTACTCCCTACAGCTCGTCAGTAGCAATTGTCACTTCTGGCTCAGCCTCTTCAGCCTGGGCTTCGGCGACAAACTCATCCTCCGGAGAATCATTCTCCTCGAGCGGCAGGGGGTGTGCACCCGTACCAACCGGTACTTTGTTACCGATGATGACGTTCTCCTTAAGACCCTTAAGGTGGTCGGCGCGGCCACTGGTGGCAGCGTTGATCAGCACGCGAGTCGTGTCTTGGAACGACGCAGCAGACAGCCAGCTATCACTCCAGATACTCACCTTGGTGATGCCAAGCAGCAGCTGTGCATACTGAGCTGGTGTTTTGCCCTGGGCAACGAGCTCCTTGTTGGCATCAACCACTGATGCCTTGGAGATGATGTCGCCCATGACGAAGGTGCTGTCGCCTGGATCATCAATCTGCACCCGGCTAAACATCTGCCGGACGATGATCTCAAGGTGCTTGCCAGCCACATCCTGGCCCTGCGCAGCATAAATACGAAGTACTTCGTTAATGATGTAGCGCTGGGTTGCCTCTGTGCCCTTAAGGCGCATGAGGTCGTGCAGGTTGAGCGAACCAAGTGTCAGGCGATCGCCTGGCTCGACCATATCGCCTGGCTTAACAACGAGGTACATCGTGCCAGGAATCTCGTAGCGAACTGGTGCTGTCGCGTTGCCTGTGAGGACAAGCGAATCACCAGTGGACTCAACCACTCCATCAAACGGTGCAGTAAGTGGCTGCGTGCCATCGTCGAATGACGCAATGACGTCGCCAACCTTCACCTTACTGCCCGATTGCACCATCACCATGCGGCCATCGAGCGGCATACGCTCTACCTTGCCTGCTTGCGGCGTGACCTGTACAACGTACTTCTTGCCATCTTCCCAGATATCGACCAAACCAGCGACTTCTGTGACGTAGGCCTGACCTTTCGGGTTACGTGCCTCAAAGAGCTCTTCGACACGCGGCAGACCCTGGGTGATGTCTGACCCACCAACACCAGAGCTGTGGAAGGTATTAAGCGTCAGCTGCGTACCTGGCTCACCGACCGACTGAGCAGCAATGACACCAACTGGCTGCGAACCATCGACGAGTTGGCCAGTTGCCATGTCGATCCCGTAACTCTTGCGTGGAATACCATGCAAGTTCTTGGTAGAGAGAACAGATTGGATACGTACTTGGTCGATCGATTGATCTGCCTCGATAGCGTTGGCAATCTCACGTGTAATGAGCTGGTCTCGGTCGAGGTGGCCCGGCACTGCCTCGGCGGTGTAGCGGCCAAACAAGCGGTTGCCAAACTCGATCATTGTCTCCTCAGACTCATTGCGGTAAATAGTGAAGCCATCGTCGTCACCCTCTTCGTCTTCGACAGTAAAGACATCCTGCGAGACATCGACCAAGCGACGCGTGAGATAGCCAGAGTCGGCCGTCTTGAGGGCGGTATCGATAAGCCCCTTGCGAGCACCACGCGTTGCCACGAAGGCCTCCAGGCTCGATAACCCTCGCTTGAAGTTGCTACGCACTGGCAGCTCAATCTCGCGGTTAGCGGCATCCACCTGGATACCGATCATCGCACTGGCCAGCTTAATATTGTTGACACTACCACGAGCACCAGAGTTCACCATGTTGCAACAGAGGTGTCCATGTGAGCCAACTGGCTGCGCAGGAAGTCCTCTACCTTGCGGTCGACGGTGCGCCAGTTGTTGACGGTCAATGTGTAGCGCTCGTCCTCGGTGATGAGCCCTTGATCGAGCTGCTCCGAGATCGCAGCAGAACGTGCGTCACCCTCAGCCACGAAGTCAGCAATCTCATCGAAGCTGAGATAGTCTTCCATACCAGTCGATACCGCAGCAGTAGTAGCAAAGCGGAAGGCCAAGCCCTTCATGCGGTCGGCAGTGATAGCAGTCTCGGCAGCGCCATAGCGCTCGAAGACCTGGCCCAGCACCCGCTTGAGCTCTTTCTTGGTCTGGACGTTATTATTGTAGGGGAAGTCCTCTGGCAGGATTTCGTTGAAGAAGACACGCCCCAGGGTAGTCGTCCGGATTTCACCCTTAGCCCGGATGCGAATCGGGCTCTGCAGGTGGAGCTTGCCCATGTCGTAGGCTAGCTCAGCAGCCCGGCTGTCGGCAAAGACAGCAACAGTGTCAGTCTGAGCCGAAGGCTTCTCATATGTGAGGTAGTAGTTACCGAGCACCACGTCCTGGTCGATACTGAGGACAGGGCTGCCGTCGGCAGGCTTCAGCAGGTTATTGACGGCACTCATCAGCTCGCGCGCTTCGGCCTGCGCCTCGGCACTGAGCGGCAAGTGGACAGCCATCTGGTCGCCATCGTAATCAGCATTAAAGCCGTTAGCGACGAGTGGGTGAAGCTGGATCGCCTTACCCTCAACCAGCTTTGGCTGGAAGGCTTGGATACTCAAACGGTGCAGTGATGGCGCACGGTTAAGCAGGACATACTTGCCCTTGATTACCTCATCCAATGCATCCCACACAACCGCTTCACCTGCCTCAATTAGGCGCGTTGCACTACGGATGTTGTGGGCATAATCACCTTTGATGAGCCAGCTGATGACAAATGGCTTGAAGAGCTCGATTGCCATCTGCTTTGGCAAGCCACACTGGTGGATCTTGAGCTTCGGGCCCACCACGATGACCGAACGGCCCGAGTAGTCGACGCGCTTACCCAGCAAGTTCTGGCGGAAGCGCCCTTGCTTACCCTTAAGCATATCGCTAATGCTCTTGAGGCGGCGGCGGCCACCAGTTGCGTTGACAGCGCGGCCACCACGAGCAGCCGAGTTGTCGATCAGGCTATCAACGGCCTCTTGCAGCATGCGCTTCTCATTGTGCTGGATTACCTCTGGTGCGTTGAGCTCGATGAGCTTCTTGAGACGGTTATTACGGTTGATGACACGGCGATAGAGGTCGTTGAGGTCACTCGTCGCAAAGCGTCCACCACTCAAGGCTACCATTGGCCGCAGGTCTGGTGGAATAACTGGCAAAACTGTCATACACAGACTTGATGGCTTAATGCCCGCCGCTTGCATACCCTCCAGCACCTTAAGGCGCTTCAGTAGCTTCTTCTCACGCTGACCACGCGCGCCTTCGGCTTCTTCTTGCAGGTCGGCGATGAGTGCGTCGAGGTCGATATCATCAAGGAGCGCCTTGAGTGCATCACCACCCATACCAACCTTAATGAGCTCTTCGTACTCTTCCGGCAGGTTGCGGTAGTCGGTGTCGCTCAGGAGGGCGCACTTTTGCAGACTCTCGAGCTGGGCTTTCTTTTGGCTGTAGGTCGCCTCAAGCTCTTCGTACTCGCGTGTTTGCTGCTCGGCAAGCGCCTTCACATCTGCCCCATCAGCCTCAGCTTCACGCTGGAAGCGAATCTTGATGGCAGCCCGTGCCGCCTCAGTCTCAGCCTCAAGGTCAGTTAAATAAGCGTCACGTGTCTCGGCGTCAACGTCGAGGATGACATAGGTAGCAAAGTACGCGATCTTCTCAAGGTTGCGCACCGTAATGCCCAGCAAGAGGCTCATCGCACTTGGCGTGCCGCGCATAAACCAAATGTGCGCAACAGGGGTCGCTAGGCTAATGTGCCCCATCCGCTCGCGACGCACGATCGACTTGGTGACGAGTTCACCATTCTTATCTACTGCAGCTTCGCGGCTGCGCACGCCCTTAAGCTTGCTGTCGTGTGGGTTGATGTCTTTGACTGGGCCAAAAATTCGCTCACAAAACAGGCCATCGCGCTCAGGCTTCTGGGTTCGATAGTTAATCGTCTCTGGCTTGGTAACTTCGCCGTAGCTCCACTTGAGGATATCCTCGGGGCTGGCGACGGCCAAGCGTACCGCGTCAAAATTAGCGATATCGTGATCTGTTACCACGTGGGACATCTTAGGCTTCCTCCTCGCTTAGGTTTTCTACTGTGTCAATATCTTGGACGGACATGCCGCTGTCGTCAGCGATCGTGCCAATGCCGTCGGATTCATCAAGATAGGTTGCTTCGTCATCACTCTCGTCAGACGGGACGGTTTTATCGGCAGGGCCCGCAGCAGCAATGACATGCTCAGCATCGACCGACTCGTCAGACTCATCCAGCAGGTCAACACGCAGTCCCAAACCTTGCAGCTCCTTAACAAGCACGTTAAAGCTCTCGGGCAGCTTTGGCCCGGCAATAGGCTCATCCTTGATGATTGCCTCGTAGGCTTTAGCGCGGCCATACACGTCGTCTGATTTAATTGTCAGCATCTCCTGTAGAGTAGTTGCCGCACCGTAAGCTTCGAGTGCCCAGACCTCCATCTCTCCGAGGCGCTGACCACCATTTTGAGCTTTACCACCAAGTGGCTGCTGAGTCACCATGGTGTATGGGCCGGTGCTGCGGGCGTGAATTTTGTCGCTCACCATGTGGTGGAGTTTGATCATATGCATCACGCCGACTGTTGTACGCTCCTCGAATGGCTCACCGCTCAGGCCATCATAGAGTTGGCTCTTGCCGTCGCGCGCAATGCCAGCCTTTTCAAGCTCATCCTTGATCGTATCGGCTGGCACACCATTGAATGGCGGCGTGGCAACCTTGTAGCCGAGTGCTCGTGCAGCCATGCCGAGGTGCGTCTCAAAGAGCTGGCCAAGGTTCATACGGCTTGGCACACCAAGCGGGTTGAGGATGACATCAACAGGGGTACCATCAGCTAGGTATGGCATATCCTCTACCGCCATAACGCGGGCACACACACCCTTGTTACCGTGGCGGCCAGCCATCTTGTCACCAACACCAATCTTGCGCAACTGAGCAACAAAAATCTGAATTTGCATCAATACGCCCGTCTTGAGCTCGTGGCCATTCTCGCGGCTAAATACCTTGACGCCAACAACTTTACCGCCACCAGCATTGTTCATGCGTTGGCTGGTGTCGCGCACATCCTTGGCCTTTTCACCAAAGATTGCACGCAGCAAGCGCTCTTCGCTGCTGAGCTCTTGCTCACCCTTTGGCGTAATCTTTCCGACCAAGACATCGCCCGCCTTGACCTCAGAGCCAATCTGCACAATGCCGCTCTCATCCAGGTGGCGAAGGCTCTCCTCACTCACATTTGGAATATCGCGTGTCACGATCTCTGGACCAAGCTTTGTCTCGCGTACCTCAACAGTGTAGTCCTTGATGTTGATGCTGGTAAGGGTATCATCTTCTACCAAGCGACGGCTCAAAATCACCGCGTCGTCCATGTTATAGCCACCCCACGGCATAAAGGCTACCAGCAAGTCCTTACCAAGGGCGAGCTCACCATCGGCAATGGACGCACCCTCGATGAGCGTGTCACCCTTCGCAACGGTTTGGCCACGGGTTACTCGGACTTTTTGGTTAATACAACGATCGTCATTGCTCTTGGCAAAGTGGATCAGGTCGTAGCGCTTGACGCCATCAGCATAGCGCACCTCGACTGCTTCGCCATCAGCCCGAATCACTTCGCCATCAGCCTCGGCCGTCACAAGCTGGCTTGAGTTGCGCGCCACCTCGTGCTCAATGCCAGTGCCAACCGTTGGCGACTCTGGCTGCAAAAGTGGCACTGCCTGGCGCTGCATGTTGGAGCCAGTCAAGCTGCGGTCAATACGGTTCTTCTCGATAAATGGCACGAGACTCGCGGTCGACCCAAGGATCTGCTTGTGTGCAGCGTCCATGAAAGTGACTTCGCTGGTATCTACCTGCCCTGGCTGGAGGAACTTGCGCGCACTAACGCGATCGCGCACAAAGGTACCATCCTCATTGAGACGAGCACCGGCGTCGGCAATCACCTCAGTTACTTCTTGCGAGGCATCGAGGTAGACGATTTCATCAGTCACGCGGCCATCAACCACCTTGAGGTATGGTGTCTCAATAAAGCCGTATTCGTTGATACGTGCGTAGGTGGCGAGGTTAAGCACCAGACCAATGTTAGCACCCTCTGGTGTCTCCACCGAGCAAATCCGGCCATAGTGGGTGGGGTGAGCATCGCGCACTTCAAAACCGGCTCGCTCGCGACTCAAACCACCAGGCCCCATCGAGCTCAGGCGACGTTTGTGGCTCAGCTCCGACAGTGGGTTCACCTCATCAAGCAGCTGGCTCAACTGGCTACTAGCGAAGAACTCGCGCACTGCTGCCACTACCGGGCGAGCATTAATCAGCTGGCTTGGCGTAACTGTCTCGAGGTCACTCATGCTCATACGATCCATTGCATTGCGCTGCATCCGGAGCATACCAACGCGGAACTGGCGCGCCACCAACTCGCCAACCAGTTTCACACGGCGATTGCTCAGCGAGTCGATATCATCAGCTGGCTCTTGTGTGTTGTTAAGACGAATAATTTCACGCAAGACACCAATCAAATCACTCATCTGCAATGTGCGATATTCGGCCGTATTGGGCACATCAACACCCAGGCGCTGGTTGATCTTATAGCGACCAACGCGGCTGTAGTCGAAACGCTTAAAGTCGAAGAACATGCGCTCAATCATCTGACGAGCGTTCTCTACCGTAGCGAGGTCACCTGGGCGCAGGCGGCGATAGACCTCAATCAACGCTTCGTTGATGCCGTGTGCTGGATCTTTCTCGAGCGTGGCTTCGATGTATTTCATCTCACCAGTGTCGATATCGGCAAAAGCCTCGCGAATGGCCGACACCTTGCTCATACCAAGAGCACGCAGCAAGGTGGTGGCGGCAATCTTGCGACGGCGATCGATCTTCACATAGATTGCGCCTGATGGGCTGGTCTCAAACTCGAGCCATGCCCCGCGGCCTGGGATCATCTTGGCACCATAGAGGTTGCGCCCTGCCACACGGTCAGCACTAAACAGCACGCCAGCACTCCGAATCAGCTGGCTTACCACTACACGCTCTGTTCCATTAATAATAAACGTTGCGCGTTCGGTCATCCAAGGGTAATCGCCCATGTAGATGCTCTGTTCCTTGACTTCGCCGGTCGTCTTATTGATAAGCTCGACGGTGGCTTGCAGTGGTGCGTCGAAGGTTAGGTTGTTTTCTTTCGCAAACTGCTCTGTATGCTTGGGCTCGCCAAAGGCATAATCCTTAAAGCGCAGCTCGAGCTTCTGGCCAGTGTAGTCTTCGATTGGGTTGAGCTCTGCGAAAATTTCGCTCAAGCCCGTCTCGACGAAGTCCTTCCAGGATTCTTCTTGGTGAGCCAGCAAGTCGGGTACTGCCAGCGCGGTGTCATTGCTGGTAAAAAACACACGCGATGGAGCAGCTGTTGCCGTGGTAGGTGTAGGCATGTAAACTCCTCTTGAATTATTGTTATCTATCCGCACGTGCAAGGACTCCAAAACCCTGCTCGTGCATTTGTTGTGGCACCGAAGCTTTACTCAATATAAGTTTTCGCACACTAAAACGCCACGCCACCGGCGTAGTCCGCACCTAACCCATATTACACAACCTTCATTAGCATCTCATTATAGCGAATGAGCTGCGAGTGCGTCAAGTATTTTCTGTTTGAAATTCCAAAATCTATACACAATATGATGCCCTTACAATAGGTCTACTACATTGAGTATGTTCCGGCCGATAGATTACACACAGAGCCTATCCGCGTACATAGTCACTAGCCCTCTAGAACAATTTCCTGTGCAATAAGATCTACTTAATAATCGTTCTCACTCATACAAGCCTCGAGCGTGCCCGCTGACATTGTATACATACCGCCCTGTTTTGGGAGATATACACAACTTTTGGACTGGTCCGTGATCCCAAAGAGCACACTTTGTGCTTGGATCTTGCAGCACCTCACGAACATACTGTAGAAACACACTCTCTTCTGTTGACGGTGATAGCGAGAACCCTTCGTCAATTGTCTGATCTCGACGTTTAGCATCAGCCACCGACAACCAACCATCGCACTGTCCCGGACAATTAACGAATGGATTCTTTGCGAGTAGTTGCTCACGCTCAGCCTGCGTAGCAATAACACCAGACACGCTACCCATTGCATAATTATCCCAGGATATCGCTTTCCCTGATGAATAGTCAGCCGCACGCGCTAATACATCCCCCGTAACAGTTTGGGTGCGCATGAGCTCCTTAGTGTCTCGCTTGGCCTGATAGAAAAAGGCAAGCGCTGCCATACAGACAATAATCAACACGATCGTTACCAACATAACGATAGTCATACGCCGTGGACGGAAGCGTCGTGATTTTTTTGCTTGAGATGGAGTGTTTGCAGACTGGGTTGTCGATTGGTCGCTATGTTGTGTCATAGCCTTACTATAGCACAAAGCAGCTACTCGTGCTATTTTGCGTTTGCGCGCTGGCCAATCACTTCATCGGCTAGGCCATACGCTACGGCATCTGCGGCACTCAACCAGTAGTCACGCTCCATGTCAGCCTTGATTTTATCGAGTTTCTGGCCAGTGTTGTCCGCCATAATGGTAGCCAGCCGCTCCTTGAGAGCGATACTCTCGCGTAAGCTAATTTCTTGGTCTGTCACTTTGCCGCGCGTACCACTGCTCGGCTGGTGGATCATCACTCGGGCATTAGGCAAGACAAAGCGCTTACCCTTTGCACCACTGCTAAGCAAAAATGCCCCCATGCTTGCCTGCAGGCCAATGCCAATCGTCTGCACATCTGGCGCGATGTATTGCATGGTGTCGTAGATCGCCAGACCATCATACACACTGCCACCAGGGCTGTTGATATAGAGCTGGATGTCTTTGTCTGGATTTTCATTGGCAAGATGGAGAAGCTGCGCGACAACGACATTGGCTGTCATCTCAGTCACTTCTTCGCCGAGGAAGATAATGCGATCCTCGAGCAAACGTGAGTATATATCATAGCCACGCTCACCATCACGTGTGCGGACAATGACGTTGGGCACTAGGTAATCATTCGGTTTCATCATAGTACTATTGTAACGAGAAAATTAGCACTCGTCAATATATAGTGCTAATTTCTGCTATGCGAGCTGTATTATCTGCTACTTCTTAGTATTCTGCGCTACCAGCCAGTCGATCGTCTTCTCTGTCAAGAGGCGATTAGCGATCTCGTGCTGCACCTCTGGTTCATCAAAGCGCGCCACCATAGTTGCATCATTGGCGTACTGTTGCTTGAAGGCACTGATGCGCTCTTGTAGCTCCTCTGCTGTGGCTTCGATCTTCTCGGCCTTGCTCAGCTCAGCCAGGACAAGCCCCGCCTTAATGCGCTCATCGGCCGCTGGCTTAGCCTCCTTCTCGATCCACTCGTCTTTGTCTTTATACTCCTTCTCGGCAAGGTACTGCTCAAGAGTCCGGCCGCGATGAGCGAGGTTCTGCACCAAGTCTTGTTCGATCGAGCGAAGCTGGTCAGCTCGCAATACCTCTGGGATTGCTACCTTACTGGCATCGGCCAACTGCTTGACGGCCACGTCGCGCAGCTCGTCATCTGCTTCACGCTGCTTTTGCGCAGTAATTTCTTTCTCGATATCTTTCTTGAGATCTTCAATAGAAGTAAATGGCCCAACCTTCGCCGCAAACTCATCAGTCAGCTCAGGCAATGTCACTTTCTTAACCTTCTTGACGGTCGTATCAAAGACGACTGCTTGCCCAGCTAGTTCGCTTGCATGGTAGTCCTCCGGGAAGGTGAGTTCAACCGCCTTCGTCTCACCAGCCTTGAGGCCAATCAATGCCTCTTCGAAGCCTGGAATGAATGACTTACTGCCGAGCACAAGCGGATAGTCCTTCCCGGTGCCACCAGCAAAAGGCGTACCATCGCGCTTACCGACAAAGTCAATCGTCACCTCGTCGCCGTCCTGGGCTGCTTCATCAGTGTCCGTACGCTCGGCCATGCTGTGGCGAATCCGGTCAAGGATCTCCGTTACTTCTTCTGGCGTAACGGTTATCTTCGTTGGCTTGAGCTTGAGTTTCTTATAGTCGCCGAGAGCGATCGTGGGCATAACCTCTGCCTCAGCAGTAAATTCCAGCTCATTACCAGGCACAAACTTCTTAATTTCTACTTCTGGGCGCTCAAGCACCTGCACGTCACTCTCAAGGAAGGCTGCAGCAACTGCTTTGCTCAGGGCGTTGTTTAGCGTCTCCTCGGCGAGGTGTTCTGGATTGGTATTCTTTGCAACCAACTCGAGCGGGGCATGACCCTTGCGAAAGCCATCAACCTTAGTCGTCTTGGCGAGTTTGCGCAAAGCAACCTGGCGAGCTGCCTCCAGTTCATCTGCACCGACGGTAATCGTGGCGCGTACTTTGGTGTCTGATAGGTGGTCTAGTGTCGTCTTCATAGTTGGTTATTGTATCATATGTCGCTGGCAGTGTGAAATAGACATGCAACAGACCCAAGCATGCATACGTATATATGCTGTTTCGCAAGACGAGCAAAACGAGAAGCTAACAGAGATGAGCTATAGCTATCATAGAGATGCACATGGTGATACTACGATAAATCAAAGTCATCATCTTCACTGCGCGATGGCTGACGACGATAATCCTTAACGGCACTAACGACGCGCTCCAGGCTGAGCTTTTGCTCCTCGCTCGTCGCAATATTCTTGAGGGTGTAAATCTCATTCTCTAGCTCGTCCTCGCCAACAAAGAGGAAGTATGGGATCTGTTTCTTGATTGCTGCCTTGAGCTGCTTGTCTAGTTTGCGGCCAGTGAAATCGACTTCCACATTGACGTCCTCATCACGCAGGTCGTCCGCTAGCTCGAGCGCACCGCGCATTGCCCCGCCAAGGACGATCATATAAATATCGGTTGTGGAGCTAAACTCTGGTAGTAGCTGATGCGCCTCGAGAAAGAGCTGCATCATTGATAGGCCCGGTGCAAAGCCGACCGCACTGATAGGCTCAGCGCCAAACATCCCTACTAAGCCATCATAGCGCCCACCACCAAAGAGCGAACGGTTATTATCTGGATGAGTGTCGAAGAACTCAAACACTGTACCCGTGTAATAGTCTAACCCACGCATGAGCGTGATATCGAAGATGGCATTCGTCACGCCACTACGCTCAAGTAGTGTAAAGAGCCGCTGCACATCGCGCACCGCCTCACTATCGCGAATCGATTCGGGGAGATCGGCCATAGTACGTGCCGTCAAGAGCTGAGCAATCCGTTGTAAGCCGACCGGTGCCGCCGCCTCACCAAAGATCTCAATCGCTTGGTCGCGAAAAGCCTGCGGTGGAATCTTGTTCTTGCGGTCAAACAGCCGAATCATCAGCTGAGCCTGCACGGCATCGAGCTCAAGAAACTGCGCCATCATAAGGTTGATCAACTGGCGATTGTTGATGCGAATAGTGTACATGTCGTCCGTCGCGCCAAAGGCCTTCATGATACGGCTACCAAGTGCGATAATCTCGGCCTCGGCCTGCATATTATCAACACCAAATATATCGACATTCATCTGCCAAAATTCACGCTCTCGCCCCCGTTGTGGTCGTTCATAGCGCATAAACTGGGCAATGCTAAACCAACGCGCTGGATAGGCGATCTCTTGGCGGTGCTTGGCAATCATCCGGCTTACGCTCGGTGTCATTTCAGGACGGATCGCTACCTGTCGATCGCCACGGTCAATAAACTGATACGTCTGGTCATTTACTAACTCATCACCACTTTTGGCGGCATACACTTCAACCGGCTCAAGCAGTGGTGCATCGTATTCTTCGTAGCCGTAGCTCTTGGCGACGTGACGCCAGGTTTGAAAGATGTATT
>CAKMNX010000008.1 GCA_927910745.1 uncultured Candidatus Saccharibacteria bacterium
GTGCTCACGCCACTGTCGCTCGGTGACTCAGCAACGGTACGGGTGGGTCAGTCGGTTGTGGCAATCGGCAACGCACTGGGCCGCTACCAAAACACCGTCACCAGCGGTATCATCTCTGGTAAAGGGCGACCTGTGACGGCCGCTACATCGGGCAATAGCACCCAGCGAACGGAAAGCCTAACTGATCTTATCCAAACCGATGCTGCCGTGAATTCTGGTAATTCTGGTGGACCGTTGCTCAACCGCTCGGGGCAGGTGATTGGCATCAATGTAGCAGTGGCAACAAACGCCCAGGGCATTAGCTTTGCTATTCCTGTCAATGCGATGAAGGGGACGCTCAAGTCGGTCCTGGCGGGTAAGGGAGTGCGCCGGGCCTACCTTGGGGCGCGCTATGTGATGCTCACGCCAGATATTGCTAAGCAGGTTGGTACTTCGGCGAAGGAAGGCGCGTATGTGATGACAGGTGGCGACAAAAGCGCGATTGTAGCAGGTAGCCCAGCCGACAAAGCCGGCCTCCGCGAGAAGGATGTGATTACCAAGATCAATAGCCTCGTTGTAGGCAAGCAAGGCGACGTCTCGAGCCTGATTGGCGAATACCAGCCTGGCGATGTCGTAGCCCTCACCATCCTCCGTGACGGCAAAGAGCGCGTCGTACGCGTGACCCTGAGCGAGTATCAGGGCGGAGAGAGTGGGGAGTAGAGCGAAGAGCTGTACTCCCCACTTGTTACCTCTAATCCAACGCTTCGTACTCAAGTCCAAGACGGTAGGGTATCAACCGATCAGTACCAGGATCCAACTGATCATCAGGTGTGTGGGGGTTAGGGTCTTCTGGGTCTACCCACCCCCAGTAACGCAGTTGGCTTGGCGCTTTGACTGCCCCTATGTCCCGCAGCCGTATAACGCAAGCATGTGCTATGTCAGCGATCGCTTTGCTGTGGAGCGGCCACTGACAGTCGCGCCTCCAGTTTGGAATTGTTGGATCGTTGCGAGCAAATCCAAGGCCATTGAGCGTTTGGCGCTGCTCGGTGGTGAATGGTGCCTTGCGTTTCCCAATATTTTCTCCAGTAAGCTCGGCAGTTACAGCATAGTCGAGCGATAGATCGTTGTGGACGCAGAATTGGACGAAAGGAAGATGGTCTGGACTCTGCGAATCAGCAATGATTAGGAAAGAACGCCGGGGAAGCCTTGAGATTGTGAGGGCTAGCTGTTCTTCGAACGCGTCCCATGTTAGATCGTCACCTCGACGCAAGGCATAGTCTTTGCCGTCCTTCCGAAACGCTTTGCTTGGGATAGCAGTCTTGATGACGCCAAGATCGCGCAGGGGAAATACGCGGCTGAAGATATAGTCTCCTATGAACTCGTTGAGCGTTATCCCGCCCTGCTCAAGTCGCGCGCTTCGTGGACTCACAATGAGCAGCGGAGGCCAACCATGAGGGTGGACTATTTCGACGAAGCAATTGTGCGGACCTTGCCATAGTGCATATGAACGGTCTCCGGTTTCCTGGTGGAGCGGTGATTTTGGCCACGTACTTCGTAGCTTTTGAACATATTCTGCAAATAGGTCGATAGCCATTTCTTGGTCTTGGCCAGTTTCAGTGCAATGTGCAACAACTGCTAGAGTCGAACTGAGACGATTGACGTCTATCCCGTCGTGACATAGAAACGGATCTATACTGTCCGAAATAACCGTTTCTAGTCTGAATGGGTAGTTGTCTTGAACTTCCTTGACGGCATGATTGATAGTTTGAGGATCACCCGCGGCATCCCACGGAAGTTTCGCGATGAGATTTATCCAATGTAGGAGTTCTGGAAAAGTTAGCTTAGTTGGTGTTGAGTTTGTCATTGATGATCCTTACGTTTTGAAATTATATCAAGACTATTGTTCTATAGCGCTATTATATCATTATAATTGAGTCAAGGTGCTGCTGAATTTTCCACAACAATTTATGGTATAACCTCTGTTCTATAAATGTATGATCGCCATATGTTGCAAGATATGCTTGGAGCTCGGCAAAATGTATGCTATAGTCGAACATAGGTGGGACAAACAATATGAGAACATAACACACAGGGGGCATTGTGGAAACAATCAACTTTTACCAACTAATACGATATTATGCACGAAAGTGGCCGGTGATGATTGTTGCCATTCTCGTTGGTGTTGGGCTGGGTGCGGCCTATGCGCTGTCCATCCAACAGCCGCAGTATAAAAGCTCGGCGACATTGCTGCTAACAGGGGTAGAGCAAGGTCAAAACACCATTACGCTTACCAACTACACCACGCTCTTTACCTCGCGGCGGGTGCTTGATCCGGTAATCGACCGTGCCCAGTACAAGGGGAGCTATGAGACACTGCTGGCCAACACAACTGCCAAGCATGTAAAGAACACCGATATTATCACTGTCTCGATGAATGCTGGTGAGCCCAAGATGAGCGAAACCTTACTCAAACAGGCAATTACCGAGTTTGAAAAGCAAACAAAAGCATTGTATGGCAAGACCAAAATTAGCATCAAAACAGTCGACGCTGTCAATACGCCAAACGTGCCAGCAAGCATAGGGCTGTGGCAGGCAATGGCACTTGGTGGCGGTGGCGCACTGCTGCTTGCCATCGTAGGATTGTTCTTTGCCTACGACTATGCGCAGTCGCAGCGCGTGGCCGAAGCTGCCGCAGCTACATCCGCGGCAACCAAGGCTAAGCGCTAGCTGCGCTACCTACACAGAACTTATTTTGCTGAAGTATACAGCCGCATGGGTACGCGGCACGATAACAACACAGGGTAACAAGGGGGTATACCATGTATCGGGAATACGGAAAACGCATCGAAGATGTGAGCATTGCGCTGGCTGCGCTGGTGATTCTAGGACTACCAATGCTGCTGGTTGCAGCGGCAATCCGCCTCACATCGAAAGGGCCGGCCTTGTTCCGCCAGAAGCGCTTCGGCAAAGATAAGCAGCTATTTACAGTTTATAAATTCCGCACTATGTCTACGAAAGCACCAAAGAATATGCCAACCAATAGTTTTACCAACGCAGATAGCTATATCACACCGCTCGGTGGGGTACTGCGCAAGCTATCCATCGACGAACTACCACAGCTACTCAACGTCATCAAAAGGCGAGATGAGCATCGTTGGGCCGCGGCCCGTCATTAAGACAGAGAAAAAGCTTATTAGTCTGCGCCAAAAATACCGTGCTAATTCCGTTAAGCCAGGTATCACTGGCTGGGCGCAGGTAAATGGTCGCGATGACCTAGACGACCAGCGCAAAGCTGAGATGGACGGTGAGTATGTGCAGCAGCTGAGCTTCCTGACCGATGTCAAGATCATGATAAAGACGATTGGAGCGGTATTGATGATGAGTGGCCATACGGAGGGGAATGAGCGGACAGTAACAGGAGTCGATAATGTCCTCGAATAAGAAAAAAGTCCTCTTCACCTCACACACGGCCAACTTCCAGAAGTTCAACCGGCCCTTCATGCGGATGCTGCGCGAACAGGGTTATGAAGTGCATTATGCCTCAATGGGCGAGGAGCAGATTAAGGATTGCGACAAGCAGTTTGTCGTGCCATTTACGCGTAGCCCCTTTACGCTGAGCAATATCCGGGCCTATCGCCAACTCAAGGAGATTATCGACCGCGAGCAGTACGACCTTATCCATACCCACACACCGGTGGGGAGTGTGGTGACGCGTCTTGCGGCTCGGCAGGCTCGGCAGCGCGGCACACGGGTGATCTACACTGCACATGGCTTTCACTTCTTTACGGGCGCGCCACTGCTTAATTGGCTGGTATACTATCCCATCGAGCGCCTGATGGCACACTACACCGACGTCCTCATCACGATCAATGCCGAGGACTACGCCCGAGCCAACCGCCACTTCGCCACCAGTGTGGTGTATGTGCCGGGGGTGGGGGTGGATCCAAAGCAGTTTGATATTACAATCAATAAGGACTCGCGGCGGGCAATACGTGCGAAGCTAGGCATTAAGCCAAGTGATTTCGTCATAATCTATGTCGCTGAGCTGTCAAAAAGAAAGAACCAGTCTTGGCTGCTCAGTGCGCTTAAGACAACCTTACAGCAAGACACATCGATGCATCTTTTGCTGGCTGGTGCAGATAGTCTGCAGGGGAAGATCCACAAGCAGTCTGCTCGCTATGGTATACAGAGTCAAGTTCATTTTCTAGGGTATAGAAAGGATATACCAGAGTTGCTCCAGGCGTCGGATCTATACGTTTCTACGTCAAAGCAAGAGGGGCTTCCTGTTAATATTCTTGAGGCGATGATGGGCCGCATGCCAATTGTCGCCTTGGAATGCCGAGGGGTTGCTGAGCTCCTCTCGTTGGTGGGTGCTACGCCAGCGCGTGATATGCAGACATTTCGCGCGACTGTCCAGTACTACAAAAAGCACCGCTCCTTGCACCGTGAGAAAGACGCAATCCAATCCGCACTATCGCGATACACAACACCAAATATTATGAAGAATATGCGCCAACTGTATGAATACGAGGGAGAGGCTGCTCGATGAACCAAGAAGGAACTATAGCGATCATAACGACTGGCCTCTTGCCGGTGCCTTCGGTGATGGGGGGGTGCGGTAGAGAACCTGGTGCAGAACTTTATCGATGAGAACGAGCGGCAAGGCGGCCCTCGCCTCACGGTATATAGCACCGCAACGCCAGATGCTATAGAAAAGGCTCAGGCGTACACACATACAGACTTTGTCTTTATACACACCCCATGGGTCATCAGAGCAGCGGACTCTATACTCTATAGCATCTTCCGGCGCCTTGTCGATACAAATAAGAGTGCGTCTTTGCGGGCGATCCTGCAACGGCTGTATTTTTTGAGGAAGGTGTCAAAGCATATTGCTCGCAAAAACCATCGCAAAATACTGTTTGAGAATGCGATCATCCAGACGCACATCCTACGGTGGCACAAAAATCAGGAACGATACAAAGGCAGAGTCTATGTGCATATCCATAATGAAATAACTAACTTTTATAAGACATACAAGTATCTAGTAGGTGCAAAAATTATCGTCGTGAGCAAGTTCATCAAAGATAGCTTGATCGCTAAATCGGCGCAAGGTAATGAAGACAGCGGCCCACTACAAAACGTATCTGTGCTCAAGAATGCAGTTGACAATACCCGGTTTACTGCAATGACGAGAAAGCGCGCGTCGAAGCTATTGCATCAACAATATACCATCGATGATTCAAAAAAGATCGTATTATTCAGTGGTAGGCTGACGCCGGAGAAGGGGATTGATGTGTTGCTACGAGCGCTTGATCGGGTGAAAGAACAAAATTACCAGTTGCTTGTGGTTGGCAGCTCGTTCTTTGGGACTGATATCAAAAACCCATTTTTGAAGGAGCTTCGCGACCTCACCGAAGCGCATCGGGAGCACGTGACATTTACCGGGTATATCGACTATGACAACATGCCGCTACTCTACCGCGGGTGTGACTTTGCAGTGTTGCCCTCGGTCTGTAATGATGCTGCGCCGCTAACGGTCATAGAATCTATTACAGCAGGCCTGCCGATGATCACGACAAACAGAGGTGGCATACCAGAATATGCATCAGACAAAGCAGCTATTCTCCTTGATACAGATGAGACCCTTGAGCAGTCTATAGCAAAAAATATAGAAAAACTTCTCAGAGAGGATGACACATTGCAAGCCATGAGCAAAGCAGGCCAAAAAGCCGCCAAAGATATGACATTATATAATTATTATAGAGGGCTCCTCGAGAAGCTGGGAGAAGAATAAAAAACTTATGAGCACACTACAAAAGCTAAATTTGAAAAAGATACTCGCGACCACGCTCGTGTTTGTGATGATCACGTACTATTACCTCTACGTGGTATCACCACAGTTGACGGCGTGGCTGCCTCTAGTGCTGATAATTGGCATTGTTCTATCGGGGATTATTCTGGTAGATTTTGCCATAACAAACAAGCTTACTAGGTGGCATTGCAAATATCTTCTCTTTTATATTGCGGTGCTTGGGATCTCAGTTATTTTCCAGTGGCCAAATGTTGCATGGCTCGCACTAACTTCGAGTACGCTTTTGATCCTCAAACGGGATGAGTTTATCAAGATATTTTTCTATACCTCGGTAGGGTTTTATCTCCTCGTGGTTGCTTTGGCGCTCATAGGTGTGCTGCCGATGGTATATGTTGGGTTTGATGGTAATGAATCGCAGCGGTATGGATTTGCAAAATACTCGCTTGGGTTTGATGGGCCAAACCAAGCGTCGTTGTCGTTCTTCCCAATACTGCTTAGCGGTATGTATCTCTATGGTACTCGCCGGGTGTTTACGGGTATTGCGTTGATTGCTTGTATTGCTGTTGGTATTCTGACTGGTAGTCGCACGGGGTTTTTGCTGAGTCTTGCCTTCATTCCAGCATATAGGCTGCTACTCCACAAGCATGGTGAGCGCAAGAAAAGTACCATAGCACCGTATTTGTTTGTGATCGGCCTTCTTGTGTCGTGCATTGGTGCGGCAGTGTTTGTTGATAATGATCTAGCAAATAGGGTTATGTCTGGTAGGCCTAAGTTGATTGACCAATATCTGCAGTCAGAGTACACTCCATCGGTATTTGGATCAGATGAGGTGTACAATAAAGCCCAGTACGGGACACCTCCGGTCGATAACTTCCCGGTATATATATATGCTCGCTATGGCGTCATTGGCTTTATTATATTTGCCTTCGTCTTTTGGCGGGGGATGTGGCGAGAACGCTCGACGAAGATGTATATTCTATTCTTGTTCATCATCCTGTATGGGTTTGCAGAAGCCTTCTTCGACATTGCAGCAAAGAACTTCATCTTGCCGATTCTCATGGTCTCACTGTTTCAGAAAGGAGCTTTGTATGAGCAGCAAAACGCTCGTTAGCATTGTCGTACCTGTCTACAACATGGAGCACTACCTCAGCCAATGCATTGAGAGTATTATTGCCCAAACGCATCGGGCGCTCGAGATTATCATCGTCAATGATGGCTCATCAGATAGATCGCTTGAGATTGCTCATGATCTTGCCCGGAAAGACCAGAGGATTATCGTTGTTGATAAGCCAAATGGTGGCGTAAGCTCGGCCCGCAACGAAGGTATTGAGCGAATGCAAGGAAGTTACGTTACCTTCGTTGATGCAGATGATTCAATCCACCCAACCTATATTGAGAATCTCCTGGCTGATGCACGGGCAACTGATGCCGACATAGTGAGTACACCAAAGCACCTGCTTGGCGATGCAGAGCGGCAGGATTTCTTGGATGCGACTATCCCAGTTGCTGCGTCGGCGTCGGTCTTTACGCGCACCGAGGCATTAACCGCGCTGTATAATGGACGGCTCGAGAAGGGTAATAATGGCTGCCAATTGTACAAAACAGAGATTATTACGAGCAATAATATCCGGTTTGATTCGCAGATGGCGATAGGGGAGGACTTCGACTTCTTGGCCCGCGCGATTATATCGGCGCGCTGTATTGCGGTTGACAATCGCAGACTCTATTATTATCGAGCTAACCCGACAAGCGCCGTTCATCAGGAATTTAACATTCGGCACTACCAAGCGATTGAGAATATGCAAAAGACAGGCAGAGCACTCCACAATCCACCAAAGAAACTCGTCCAGGCGATGGATAACAACCTATTTGTCGCCTCGGCATCATACGGTGCATTGATGTATGCAAGCCGCAAAAATTCCCAAGAGAATTTGACGAAATCAAACGTACCGTCCGGAGGCTCAAGTGGGGCACACTATTGAGCCGAGACGTCAAGCACAGTGGTCGAATACGGGCGGCACTGATTATTTGTCTTGGTACCAACCTTGGATTCATTGCAATTAGAAAATTGATAAAAATCTAAAAGACGAGGATATTCTTATGAAAAAAGTCGGCATTATCACCTTTCATCGCTCGCATAATTGCGGGTCTATTATGCAGGCGTATGCACTGCAAAAAGTCTTGCAAACGCGATATGGAATTGCGCCCGAATTCATCGACTTCTCGAGCCCTGGCCAGCAGAAGCTCTATTCGGTCTTTAGTGGAGACAATAGTGCAAAGGGTATGCTGCGTAATATCGGGCGGGCATTTATCTACAACCGGCTCAAGAATAATCAGGCGAGCTACGATAGGTACATCAAGAAGCACCTGAGGCTATCTAGCCGTACATTTACCACTAACAAAGAATTGCAAGAAGCTCACTTTGGGTACGATGCGTATATTGCGGGGAGCGACCAGGTGTGGAATATAATGATCGATGATTATGACCCTGCCTATTTCTTGAATTTTGTTGAAAAAAAGAAGCCGAAGATATCGTACGCGGCCTCATTTGGTGCACGGCGAGTAAGTAGCAATACTAATCACCCCGAAGCTATTCGCGACATGATACGAGATTTTGATCATATCTCGGTCAGAGAGCCAAATGGCCAAAAATGGCTAGCCGAAGATTTTGCAATCAAGAGCACTGTGGTACTCGACCCAACGCTACTCATTGATGGGGGTGATTATCGCGATGGAGAAGAGCGACCAGCAGAGCATATCAAGAAGGACTATATCTTTATTTACGCAGTGAGTGTGTCGCGTAAGTTTGAACAACGGATACAGCAACTCGCACGAGAAGAAGGGCTCAAGATTGTTATATGGCAGCCTGATACGTGGCTCAAAATGAAAGGGGCAGCAAAGGGTTATATGCTACCAAAAGATGAGAACCCAGGGAAATACTTATGGTATATACGTCATGCCAAATATGTATTTACGGCGTCTTTCCATGGTGTGATATTTTGTGCCCAGTATAGAAAGAATTTCTGGATCTTGTACAATAAAGGAATGAATTATGACAAAGACGATCGTATTCTTTCGCTCGTGGATAGCCTTGCATTGTCAGATCGACTTCTGGCAGAAGATGATACAGAAAAGAATTTACGATCTGCCGTTGATTATACAGCCTACGAAAAAAACCTTGCCAAGAGGCGTCAGCAATCATTTGAGTTTCTTGACAAGGCGGTAAAAAACATATGAGCAGATCTGCCGAGCTCATAAAAAACACCGCCCTCCTCACTATTAGCAAGATCACGACGCAGGCCGTGGCATTCTTGCTTGTTCCTCTGTATACATTTTATTTGTCCGCGAGTGACTATGGGCAGGTTGACCTTATTTTGACGTATATTGCTTTGTTTGCGCCAATCTTGTCGGTTCAGCTAGAGTTTGCGGCATTTCGGTTTGCGATCGATTCGCGCGACGACGCGAATAGACTCAGCAGTATTCTATCAACGATATTTAAAATAGTTCTGCCTATAACAGGACTAGCTATTGCTTTGTTAGCTATAGGGTCGCTGTTTGTCGCTATCCCGTATTTGATTCTTGTGTGTCTCAATATTGTTCTCTCTGTCGTATCTGCGGTGCTACTGCAATTTACGCGAGGAGTTGGTGATGCAAAGCAGTTTTCCGTCGCGAGCATACTCATTGGCGTGGTGAGTACACTATGCTCCTTTGTCTTTGTTGCGGTTATGCGACTACCTGCTTTTAGCTTGATGATATCGTTGGTGCTTGCGAATTTAATAGGCACATGCTACCTATTGGTGATTATTCGTCAGAAGAAGCGCATTCGCTTGCTGCATGGTGAGACGCACCAATCGTTACGTTCGGATATGCTGCGGTATGCGATTCCACTTTTGCCAAATAATATCGCATGGTGGGTACTCAATGTTTCGGACAGGACTATTATCTCGATGTTTATTGGTGCAGCCGCAAATGGTATGTATGCGATTGCGAATAAATTTGCATTTGTCCCAAGTATACTATTTGGCATATTTAATATGAGCTGGAGCGAATCTGCCTCTCTTCATATTACTTCGCGAGATAGGGACGCATTTTTTTCGAAGGTGTCCGACATGTGCTTGCGGCTATACTCATTTGCAACAGTGGTGTATGTGTTAGTGATAGATATATTTTATTCACGAATCGTTGGTGCAGAGTATGCGGATGCACATGGCTTAATACCCATTTTGGCGATAGGGGCTTTTTTCCAGGCGATCCTTGGCAATTACTCTGCGATATACATTGCTAAGAAAAAAACAAAAGAGGTTGCTAATAGCTCCCTTGCGGCGGCAGTAATTAACATCATCGTCAACCTTGCTTTGGTAGGTGTTATTGGTGTGTATGCTTCGGCGCTTTCGACTGCTATTGCCTTTGCCTGCATGGCAGTGATACGGCATATTCATGTTCAACGGTACGTCAAGGTGCGCTATCGTGCACAAAGCATTATATGCTCTGGAGCTGTATTAATAGCCGGGGGTATCATCTACTACACTCATATGCCAAAGATCGTATCTATAGTAGCCTGTGTGGTTGCGATGCTCGTCGGTATTGTTTGCACAAAGGATCTCTTCGCAAAGATGCCCGTCAAAAAATACTTTCGCAAAAACCTAGACAAGATGCTCCATCATAAATAATATATGCTATATGATAAGGAGAAAGCAGAAAACAATCACTATACTTAATTACGTGATTGTTTGTGGCTGGGCCTTAGTTATCTTCACTCTCTCCCACCAGCCTGCTGCTGTCTCTAGTGGGCAGAGTGGGGTGATTGTTGGGCATTTGCAGCAGGCTATGCCAGGGGTAAGTACGACTATCTTAACGTTTCTTGTGCGCAAGAGTGCTCATATTGTTGCTTATTTTATCCTTGGTATATTGATGTATCGTGCACTGCGTATCACTATACGCCGCTGGCGAACGAGCACTGTGGCAAGCTTTGCTTTGCTAAGCTGCAGTCTCTATGCAGTGACAGACGAGATTCATCAGCTCTTTGTACCAGGGCGCAGCGGCGAACTGCGCGATGTCATGATCGATAGTATAGCGGCACTGGTGGGAGTGGGGCTGTGCGTGTGGCTGATGCGTCGATGGGCGTTGCGCAAGAGCACAGTCACGAGCAATCAATGACGGCATGATAGAATATACGTACTCGCAATTGTTTGCAAGAGACTCGTGTATATTTATATGTTATTTTCTGCGGCAAGTCAGGTAGTGGATGAGATGATGTCTATAGGTTACAAGCAATGAGTGGTGAGATGCATAGTTTGGTTGCAATATATAAAATTAGGCAATAATCTCGAACAAAAATCTTTAAAAATGAAACAAACGTTTGCTAATTGTTCGATATAGTGCTACACTGTCGTAGGGGGTACTGATAAGGTACTTCGAACACATGTTAGCACAGAGGTAGCTATGGGTTAGGCTACTGGTGCAGCGATCAGCCGTGGGCGCTATCGCCAGTTGGCAACGGATTTGCCAGAGGTCTCCACCAAGGTGGATAGGCGCGATGGGTGATCATTCCTCCTCTTTTGCTCATGAGCGAGCCATTATGTTTGCGTTTCTCTCGGAGAGAAAGCGCCTTATTCTAAGCCAAGCTTAGCGCTATTTCCTTTTTCGCTAGCAAGATACCGCAGTCGATGACGCTGCGGTATTGCTCTATTTACACTAGTGGTCTTGTCTCTGAGGAGCTTTTTACAAGAGATGTAGATAGTCTTACTTGCCCTGGTAGCGCCGAACAATTGGTGCTACAGAATACAATGCCATAGGTAGGACGAGGAGTTCACCGTCTTGCCCCAGCCAGTATAATATGCCAGCCGCCACAAGATGAAGCACGACGATTCCTGCCGTCAGCCACGGCAAGAAAGCTCGTGGTATGCGCGGCGCAAACAAGAGATAGAGAATACCGCCAAAGCAGTCGAGTGCCAATGCGAGATGTAAGAGGGATGGTGCCATAGTGTTAGACTCCTTATAGTAAAGTGATGTTATAGCCTAGCATACTGTGATTACATGGTGCTGTCAAATGATCGGTAGATAAATACCATAGCCTCCGCTTTTTTGCTTATTCTGCTTTTCACGCCATTTTTGCAAACGGCGTATGAGAATAGGCTACTCCAATCTATTTTTTGGGCTCTAATGTGGGGTGGCTAATAGAGAGTAGCTATCAGTATGCTGGAGGGGGGGTAATGAAAGGGGTAAAATTGGCCGAAATTATCGTTTTATCGTTTATGTATACTCACCTACGTGATGCCGCTTGTGCTTCACTATTTGGCATTATGCTGCTATAATATGTACGCAATGAATAATTCTACAAAACGTACAAAGATACTGGCTACTCTGGGGCCAGCCACCAACACACCAGAGAAAATAGAAGCGTTGATCCGGGCGGGTGCTAATGGTTTTCGCCTCAACTTTAGTCACGGCTCGTACGAAGAGCGGCTTGATCAGATTGCGTGGATTCGCAAGGCAAGCGCCACTGTTGGCCGTACCGTCGCGATTTTACAAGACTTGCAAGGGCCAAAGATTCGCCTCGGCGTACTCAAGGATAACCACTTCGACATTGCGGCAGGCGATGAAATCATCCTTGACCACGCGGTGGAGGAGCACGATGGCAGCAATCGTCTGCCTATTCAGTACAACCTTGCCGACAAGGTTAAGGTGGGCGAGCCTGTCTATCTCTTTGATGGTAAATTGCGCGGTGAGATGACCGAGCGCGTTAGCGACACCGCCATCAAAGTGCGCCTGAGTAATGATGGCTTCTTGATGAGTCGCAAGGGGCTCAACCTGCCCGACACCGACTTTGGTGGTGACATTCTCACGCCCAAGGACCTGGCTGATATCGAGTTTGGGGCAGACAAAGACATTGACTTCGTAGCACTGAGCTTTATCCAGAGTGCAGAGGATATCAACAACCTACGCCAGATTTTGCTGAGCCATGGCTCGACTGCGCAGATCATTGCCAAGGTCGAGACCAAGGCAGCTATCGAACCAGAAACACTCAAGGAAATCGTCAAGGCGGCTGATGGCGTGATGGTTGCTCGCGGTGATCTCGCGGTCGAGACGAGCCCAGAGATTGTGCCAATCGTCGAGCGCGAAATTATCCGCCTCTGCCGCAAGTATGGCAAGCTCTCGATTGTTGCCACGCAGATGCTAGCCAGTATGGTGGATAACCCCGAGCCAACCCGGGCTGAAGTGAGCGACGTTGCAACTGCTGCTATCCTTGGGACAGATGTCGTGATGCTTTCTGACGAGACAGCCAATGGTGACTACCCAGTTGAGGCCGTTAAAATGATGGCTGACACCGTGCGCTACACTCAATCGCGCTGGCCGATGAATGACATGCCCATCGAGGAGGGCCGCACCAACCGCCGGCTCAACGCAATTGCTCACGCTGCCGTCGATGTGGCGCACAAGGTTGACGCAACAGTGATCGTTGCCGAGACGCATTCTGGTGCGACAGCAGCACGTATCGCTGCGTGTCGACCGGAGTTGCCAATTATTGCGGTGGCACCAGACCCCCGTGTGGCGCAGCAGCTTGCCTTGTCGTATGCAACGCGTAGCTTCGTCCGGCCTGACAGCCAGCAGCTTGGGAGCGACCTCACGCGCGAGTTGCTGAGCCAAGGTGCCTTTGGTGATGTATCGTCGGTTACGGCCGTCATTATCAGTGGTCGCCAGCCTGGCGCGACTGGTGGGACAGACACGCTGAGCGTCCGCACCTTCGAGCGCTAAGCTTACCAAAGCAACTGATAGGAACACCCACCTACCATATGGTGGGTGTTTTTGTCAGTGAAACAGAAGCAATCTGTGTATACATTACCTGCCGATTGCAAGAGGGTATGGGTAGAGTACGAAGTATGTCGAGCTGTTTGTCACGAAAATTTGGTGTATTCTATAGGGATATAGAGCAGCAGTAGGCCGTTTGCAATAACTTCGTATGCTGTGTCGTTGTATATAATACATCGTATATAAAAAAAAGTAGTGTAAAAATAACATCACACAGCATGAGCACTCCTTGTGAAGTCATCGACTAATCGACCAGAGGTAGACTATTGCCTAGAGCGCAACACGATGGTATGAGTATGCGAATCATCGTATCGATACTTCGCATCAAATGAGCAAGGTGAGTTGCACCACAATGTCAAATAAGCTACACTAGAGAAAACAACATAAGCGATACATTGTGGGCATACGATTGATCAACAACCGGGGTAGTATCCAAAACTCGATACGAGGCTCCGGTTTGTTGTATCAGGGTGTGGACTGGTGTGCACCACACAAAAACTGTAGCGTTTATATAAAAACAAACAAAGGAAACCGTTCATGCCAGATATAGACTTCGACGAACTCGACGCGCGGTGCACGACCTCATGCGCCAGTCTGGTCAGCTGCCAGCAACGCAAGACAAGCCGTTCTGAAGCGCCTGCCGCCACACCAAGCAAAACGATTCGACCTCATCAAGTACCCCAACAAGCTGCATCTCCCCCAACAAACGACGCCAACAGTCACCTCGGCTCGTTCTGAAGTGAATGATGACGCGCAGGATGCAAGCACGCCAAGCGCTCAGATGATACTTCGGCAGATGCTACGCAGCAGGCAGACTCATCAGATAATGCAGCGTCAGCTAAGCAGTCATCCGCGCCAGCACCTCAGGATGATGCTGATAGTACCGATGAAACAGTGCAGACCGATGACGATACTGCAACC
>CAKMNX010000009.1 GCA_927910745.1 uncultured Candidatus Saccharibacteria bacterium
AATAAGCGAGCAAAGATAACTCCACGAAAGACAACTTCCTCTACGATCGGCCCAAATACCACCGCCATAAATACCGCATACCATAGCGCTCCACCAAAGAGACCAACAAGCGCCGTTTGGTTTTGGTTAGTCACCTGCAGCGCAGCAAGCAGGAGTGCTACCGGCATCGTTGCAAGATATGCAAAGAAAAAATACTTGACGACAAACCAGCTATTCTTGCCCGGTGCCTGCCGTGCAGTGCGCCATGCAGCAGCAAGTTCAGCTCGTTTCTTCATTACAATATAGCCAAGCAGAAGCACACTTGCTACAGCATTGATGATGAGCCCAAGTACGCTCGTGGACGATATAGCGGCAAATCGCTCGAGCACATACGACAATGCTGTCATACCTACCATGTAGCCAGCAAAGTATGCCAGCAGAATTTTTACGTCATCCCGTCGTTTCGTTGTTTTATCCATTAACTATCCTTCTCGATTTGTACATCGAAGTCATATGTATCGTAGTGCGATATATCGTATATTCTTATTGTATACCGTAGCTCGATATAATGTCAATAGTGTGTTCTTTTATATGGCATGGTTTTATTGCTATGCAAAAAATCAGCAGTACAGTCTGCTGATTTTTGCAATTTACCCGTCTGCTTATCTGTGCTTACTATTGCAGATGCTTTGTGTGCCACCACTCAATCGCTTGCGATCGACTCAGCATAATTTGAGAGCCTATCTTAAATAGTGTGCTAAACATCTAGGTACGATCCAAATATATGCCAGCTTAATGCCAGCCATTTATCTATTCTTCGACAGAGACACCAAGGACATTCTTAATATATGCAACAACCTCCTCACACTTCTTATTGAAGTCAGGGTCACCACTACAAACTGCTCTTTTATCTTCATCACGCAAAACATACTGAAGGGCAGATTGTTTCTCATCATCAGATATCTCTTGATCGGTGGCAATATCAAACAAGCTGTATTGATACCCCGTTATTTTATGTTTTACAGCTAAACTCGCTGCACGTGTCCAACCATTGTGGCCGCTTAGCTCGGTCACTTTCCACAGTGCTATCGCATATGGTGAGACCTCCAAGGTACGCTTGCCCGCTTCATCGGTGCGCTCGGTAAACTGCTGCTTTGGACAAACCAGCGTACCGTCATCTGTTGTCAGAACAATAAGATTTTTCTTGTCAACCGCTCTATCATTCTCTGCGAAATGTTTTAATACAGCATCGAGATGCATGACTGGCCCCACCACACGAGCAAACGAAGCCTCATTCTGTTCTTTTGGATCAGGAGAGCTTGCTTCACTAGGTGGAGTACTATACTCTCTAGAATTCCTCATAATCTATTTCACTCCTTTCTTTTATAATTATATATTATACCACCATTTACTTCCCCTCATATACATTGAGGTAGGTCTGGAAGACTTCCTCACTATGAGCGCTCACCCCTGGTGAGGCACGCCGGGTCATGTCGTGGCCAATATTCATGCTGGCAGGGAATTTTTTATATTGGAAGGAAGCATTGTTGTTGGTTGCCATTTTTTGTGGGATGTCGTGTGCGAGGTCTGGGTCGATATCGTGATCCCCTTCACTCACGACCACACCAACATGCTTGAGACCTGGTGCAGCAAGATTGGCTTTGTAGTTTTCTTTGAGCGTGACATACTTTGCTAGGGTGCGATATGACAGGCCATTCACCTCATCATTGCCGCTGTAGCGATCTGGTAGGATATTATTACCGTAAAGGTTGCGCATGAGCGGGATCTGCCACTTGGGAGCCTGGCTAGCCGATGGTTCATAAAATGGCGCAATAAGGAGCACCCGCGAGAAGAGCCCATTACCATACTGCGCAAGCCACGTTGCCATATTGCCGCCGCCAGAGTGGCCCGCCACGCCGACTTCCTCACCAAGGCCGCTGACCTGGCGAGCACTCGTGGTCATGTAGTTGACCATATCGCTGAAGGAGATCTGACCATGGCGCTTCTTGTCGGCATAGCCATGCTGTGGCACGCGCGGCACATAGACGTTGTAGCCCTGCTCGTAGAATACATTGGCAATATCAGCCATATCACTGGTGCAGCCGCTAATGCCGTGGATAAGTAAGATAGCTTTAGCTGTTTTCTTGCCATGTGTCTTCGCGAACGAGCGACATTCACTGCGCAGGCCAGCCTCTGCTGTATCGTGGGTAATTTGCTGGTTAATAGCCGCCATTGAGCTATCATAATCCAGTCGCTTGATATCTGCTGTGCGTAGTTCTGCCTTCTGGGCGGGCCACAAGAAGGCAGCTGCAATGGCAACCGCACTGACTGCAACGATGCCGCCAATAAGTGTGGCAATTACTTTTATAATTCCGGCTTGGGGTGAGGGAGAATCTTTCATACGCTATAGTATGGCGAATAGTTGCCAATATAGCAAGACCACTCTACTAAAGAGAGTGGTCTTGGTTTCAATCTGATGCCTGCTGCTTACGATTCTGCTTTGCGGCCTGCCACCAGTAGATAGAGGTTACCACCAAGCGCAGCACCGATCAGGGTACCAGCAATCACCTCAAGGCTCAGACGGCTATAGCCAGTCTCGCCACGGCTTGCTTGTGCGCCAGTAAAGCTACTGTCTGGTGCCTCTGTTGCAGCGATAGCCACTGCTGGGTTGAGTGTTGCACTCTTTGCACGCAGTTCGTGTGGCAAGTGTTTGATATCTTGAACTGACGATGTGTCCACCGAAGCCTGCACCTGAGTTAGCAAGCCACCAGCCACGATAGCGGCAGCGGCCAAAGATAGGCCAATCCCCACTGCCTGGCCTGTTTGCTTGAGCTCGGCCACGCGTGATACAGCAGCCGCAATGCCAAACATCAGCACTGCTGCGCCGACGAGCTCAACACCAAAGACCGCCCAACTAAAGGTAGTAAAGTGCTCGAAGCTGAGCTTGAAAGCGCTCCCACTCAAGCCGTTGAGCACAACGACAGCCAGCGCCCCACCAAGCAGCTGGGCGATCCAGTAGAATGGTACCAGCGCTGTCTTGAGCTTGCGCATTGTCCAGAGGCCAAAGGTGACCGCTGGGTTGATATGTGCGCCAGACACTGCACCCACCGCCACAGCAATCACAAACAGTGTGAGGCCAAGGTAGAGTGGTGCAAATTGAGTTGCCGCACCAATTGCGGCAATGGTGAGCATAAATGTACCAAGCAGCTCAGCAAAAATAATGTTGAGTAAATTGCTTGGTAGAGCTGGCTCGCGTCGCTTATGGACAACAGTCTTGGTGGCTGATGTGGTCGATGCAGCCTTTACGGTTGGTGCAGCCTGAGGCTGGGAGGCCGAGTCTTTCGCGGCCGATTTTTTGGTCGAAACGGCTTTTTTGGTAGCCATACGTCCCTCCTTCACTAGTTGATACTACGCCTTTAGTATATCACATCACCCTATTTGTCGGCGATATCAGATGTCGATTGTGCCAAATAATGCTATACTAAAGACATGGGACAATATATGAAACAAGACCAAACGCGCAGTGAGCTGCAAGAGCGTATCGCGGCTGATCTCCGCGCCAAAGCAGCTGCCAGCAGTCACACTGGTGATGGCACCGCACCAGCAAGCGGCGATACCGGCGTCGAGCAATCCGAATATCTCAAAGGCACCAAGCAAACAACGACACTAGCTGGGGTGTGGCTGGTCGTTGGCTTTCTTGCACTGCTCACCTTTGGCTTTTTTGTTGCGCTAACCATCAATGGACAACAATAACGGAGTGGCAGTATGACAGACCTTGACGCTATCCAGCAAAAGTTACTCCTGGCGGTGAGTCAATCGACCACCCCGCGCGAAGTACTGCGCCACGAGGAATTGCGCGCACTGTATGGACATATCACATCACTCCCCCCAGCGGAGCGTGGGCCATTTGGCAAGCGTGTTAATGAGCTCAAGCAAGCCGTGCAAGCCGCCATCGAGCGCCGCCTTGAGGAACTTGAGACTGTTGAGCGCACACCGATCGACGTCACTGCACCGATGGATATCAACACTGCTATTCCACCATTACTGCCAACAAACCAGGGGTCAATTCACCCCCTCATGCAAGAGATCGAGCGGATTGCTGATATCTTCTACCGCATGGGGTTTGTGGTGGAGGAGTCGCGCGAGATCGATGATCAGTTCCATATGTTCGAGAGCCTCAACTTCCCCAAAGGTCACCCCGCCCGCGACGATTACGACACCTTCATGACCGTCGAGACAGACGCGCAGGGCGACCGCCTGGTCGCGCCGGCTCACACTAGCACCATGCAAAACCGCGTCCTGACCACCTATCGCCACAATTTGGATGCGGGTGAAGCAATCGCCGCCATCGTACCCGACCGTGTCTTCCGTAATGAAGACCTGGATGCTCGGCACGAGCACACCTTCTACCAAGTGGAGGGCGTGTATGTTGCTAAGGGGGTCAACGTTGGCAACTTGATTGCGACCTTGCAAGAATTTTTGCAAAGCTACTATGGCAAGCAGCTTGATGTGCGGGTCAATCCCTTCTACTTCCCTTTCACCGAGCCAAGCTTTGAGTTTGCCCTGAGCTGCCCCTTCTGCGAAGGCAAAGACCCCAGCTGCAAGGTATGCAGCGGTGAAGGCTGGGTTGAGCTGATTGGCTGTGGCTTGATCCACCCCAATGTGCTGCGGGCAGCCAACATCGACCCCGATACCTATACCGGCTTCGCCTTTGGCTGCGGCATTGACCGCCTGGTGATGATGAAATACGGCATCGAGGATGTGCGGCATTTCGAGAGCGGCAAGTTGGATTTTTTGCGACAGTTTTAGCCTCGTCTATTCGTTTTATAACCAAGGTTCACCTTATGTATCATGATAATGAGCTTTTTACCATCGCCCAGGTGCTCCTCGAGCAGCGACACACACCACCAGTTCACACTGTGGCAGCTGCTTTGCGTTGCCAATCTGGCGAGGTGATCTCTGCAGTCAATATCGATCATTTTCTTGGCTTCGTCTGCGCCGAGACAGCTGCACTGGCAATCGCTATTAATCAAGGTATCTATGATTTCGATTCAGTCGTCGCTGTACGTAAAAATGATGACACGGGAAAGATCGAAATTGTCGACATGTGTGGCAAATGCCGTCAGATCTTTCACGATTATGCGCCAGGTATTACTGTCTTGACTACAAACGGCCCGCAGGCAATAGAGCATATCCTCCCCCATGCTTTTACCCGCCAACGTACAAAAATTCAACGAGCTATCAAGCGGTAATATCCATCACCGAAGCATAGACAAACAGCGAAGATTCGACCGATGGTTATTATTATTTATACCCGCAAAAAAATTGCATTCAAGAGATAGACCTTTCTCATAGAAAATACAAGGCATTTGCCCTGTATTTTCTATGGAACACGCCAATCTACCGATTAATCATCAACGGCCAACTCAGCTCGACACTCTTCAGCTTCTTCAGACTGTTGAGTAGTGTGAGATCCTTCACTTCGGTGTTTTTGAGAGAAACAAAGGTGAGATTCTTTGCATGTTGAATGCCCTCGAGGTTCTTTATCTTCTCCCACGACTCTGCGCCATCACGCGCGCTGAGGTCGAGTGTGGTTAGCTTTTCCAGATCTGAGGCAAGCATGGGCTGTGCATCGCCGCGCTTTGTATGGGTCACTTGGGCAATGGCTTGGTTGAGCTTGTTGCGGAGACGCCAATCGGGCACGCTCACCACCGCATCCTGTGGCTTATCAGCAGCAGTCTTTTCTTGGTAGACCCGCACATAGTCGACCTGCATATCTTTCGCGACTTCGTAATCCTTAGGGCTAGCCTTCTTGTATGGCTCATTGAGGCCGCCAACCTGGTGATTCAAGCGAATAAAGAGTTTATTAGCTGCCTTGGCAAAGGGCCAGTTTGCATCATCTGGCGCTACGCGGTGTACCATGCGCCCATCATAGTAGAATTCGATCGTTCCATCCTTCTTATTCAAGACGCCGTAGGTATGGAAGGCAGTTTGTGTATTGCCGACAATATTCCGATCGAGAACGTGCTGGTGCTGATGCGAACGCTCTTTATTCCCCTGGCGTGGCTGCGTATGGACATTGGCTTGCAGCCAGCCCGAATCATAGCCACGCGATTCGAAGACATCGAGTTCACCACTGGCTGGCCAGTTGAATGTTGTGCTTGTGAGCCAAAATGATGCCCAGGTTGCTCGAGCACCACTGTTCTTGTTACCCTCTGGTAGCTTGATAGATGCCTCGTAGTAGGTACCTGACCCCCAGGCATAGGCGACACTTTTGTCCTTCCAGTCACTGAGGTAGTGCGAGTTTACCATCCCTGTCGAGAAGGCGGCATGACCGGCCTGGCATGGTTTGCCATTTTTATCATGCTGCGCGAGAAGATGGAGTTTGCCGTCGTACTGACGCACCATGTCTGTCCGAAAGCGCCCTTCCATACCCGACGCAAGATCAAAACAGCCTGTCGGTACGGCCCATTTGGTTGTGTCGAGTTTATTACCGTCAAATTCATCACCCCACACTTTTTTATAATGCGCCTGCACATCACGCGGCAGATGATCGACTGCTGATGCTGACTGCGTCATGGCAAAGCTCGTACCCATCACAGCGCATGCCATGGTGAGCCCAAGCGCCAAGCTGGCTTTTGCTTGTTTTGTTGCTCGTGTTGCCAACATATCCCCTCCTTATGTTCGTTAACTGTTCTTATTTAATCACAGCTACTCTGCTTTGCCAAACACAAGACAATAACTTTATCCATATTTTTTGCAAGCGAGATAGTCTATTTTGATCATACACATCGATTTGCCAGAGGTCATTTTTTGCATAAAATAGCAATGCATGGTACAATTATTATATTTCAAAATATGTTGTGGTTTTTGCTACGATTATCGCCACCTCTGTTTGATAAATTACACTTGAGGTGCCATCGTAGGGATTAATTTTGCCGAGCATACCATGCTTGCGCCAGGCCAAGGCTCGTCAGATTGATCCAGCAGCTACTCATCCCCACGCTGAGGTCGTTCGAGCAACTGTGGCTCGCTCTGGCGTTCACCACCAGCAATACGCACGACATCCTTGTCCATCTTACCGAGCTCGCGATAGGTTGTGTTGTAGTGTCCAACTGTTGTGGCGAGGCTCTTGCCCATTTTGCCCAGCAATTCATCAAACTTCTTGATATGCGTCGCGAGCTGGCCAACCCGTAGCTGAATATCCTTGGCTTGCTCTTCAATCTGGAGGCTACGCAGCCCCTGCAGCACTGTCTGCAAATATGCCAAGAAACTGGTTGGGCTGACGATAATCACCCGCCGATCGCGAAAGGCATACTCAATAAGATCGCGGCTTGAGCCACCCTGCCCAACATTGTTGATAAGCAGATCATAATACAGTGACTCACTGGGGATAAACATAAAGGCAAAGTCCATTGTGTCTTCATTTGGGCGAATATATTTACTCGTTTCGTCGATGCGCTGCTTAAGGTCGAGCTTAACGCGGCTCAGCAGCTGCTGGCGCTCGTCTTTGCTCGTGGCATTGATCATCCGGTTGTAGTTCTCAAGGCTAAACTTGCTATCGATCGGTAGCACCCGCCCTTTATCAAGAAAGATCACCGCATCGACCGCTTCGCCATCGGCAAAGCGATATTGCATCTGATACTGGGCTGGTGGCAACACGTTCTCAAGCACACTCTGCAGATAGTACTCACCAAAGACACCGCGCTGCTTGGGATTTTGCAGAACGTTTTGCAGTGTCTTAAGCTCATCTGCTACATCGACGACGCGTCGATTAGTCTCATCCAGCTTCGTGAGGCGCTGCGTCACATCGGCTACTAGCTTGGCACTCTCGGAGAGCTGCTTCTGGACTGACGTTTGCATAGCAGCACCCGAGCGCTCGAGCTTATCCCCAACCGACTGCTGCATAGCGGCTATTGTGCGCGACAACTCCGTCACGTCGCTCTTGAGAAGCGCCACCGATTGCTGATCTTTGAGTTCATTAAGCTTTGCCAGCAGCAGGCTCAGCACTGCCCCGCAGCCAACGAGGACAACAATAAGAATAATTCCAAGCACAAGAGAAAGTTCCATAGTTCTAGTATAGCACTTCCTAGGGAGCAGCCACTCATGTTGTTTTATTGAGCGGGGCGTGTCAGCTGATCTCGTGGATGTGTCTTTTTAGCGCACAAGGAAATATTGCTATTTTCGAGAATTTTGACACTTATACCACACAAAAGAAGTGTGCGTATGGCGCTTGTATAATCTAAGCCGCTCTCGCCATGTTGTTCGGTTCACGTGTAAAAACCAGTGTCGTAATGAGTTTCAGCTTTAGCACTAGAAGACTGATGTTCTCAGAAGGAATTGACCTTTATCGTGTTTCGTCAAAGGAAGCGACGTGAGAGTTGGCTAGAACTTGAAATTCAGACAAGGGAGCTGCGTAAAAGAGGGAGAATGGAAATTACTTCATTTGAGTATGGCAAATAATCATCAAGCAAATTATTGTGGAGTTTGGAGATACTTACAGCGTCGCAAGATATATCAATACAATGATCGCCATCATTGCACCAAGTGTGACTGCTAGGTTGCGCAGGCGCGAGATCCACGAAAACACGCCAATGCTCAATGCCATCAAAATCGTAATAACCGGCACTACGACATACCATGACGATGCTGCCAGCCACGTAAGCACTGGCCAGAGACCCACTGCCGTCGCAAGCATAACAAGAGCAGGACGATACACCCGGCGCTGCACCAAAAATATAAGCCCGACGATCACTGCCACAACCATTGCGCTCAAGACTGTATAGAATGTGGGTGTGCCACAGCTTGTTGGATTGGCGCTACCAAGGCCACAAACCGCACCAAACACCCCGAGGTTGGCAACCAGCAGTAGCACTGCACTCGCTACCACGCCAGTAATGGCCGCACCTATCATAATCTGCCCCATATCTGGCCACGATAAGTTCACAAAATGCTCGGTGTCTTCGGATGTATCGAGCACACCACCCTGAGCAAAGGGGTTGTCGATTGCTCGGCTGTGGTCAAGCCCATCGTCAAGCACCGTCTTGGTGATGGTCGCCGTCTTGGCAGTTTTTGCTTTTTTAGCTTGGCGCGCTGCTTCCGCCACCTCATCTGGGTCGGCGGTGCGTGCATATATCTGTTCGTCCATATTATCTAGCTCCAATTCCTTACTGGGAGCTATTATATTATGTTTTTGCCGATTTTGCTAGTCTGCGCCAGAATTTTTTGTGATGTGGCACGTACCATACAGCACCCAGCAGTGCAATGGCCACCCCACCAGCAACATCGAGCGGTGTATGTACCAGTGCTGCCACGCGGCCAAGACACACCAGTACTGTCATAACGAACAGCGCGAGGGAGAGCAACCGCCGGCGCGTCACATACCATACCGCTAGAGTAAGAAACATCGCAAAGAGTGCATGATCGGACGGAAAGCCGGGATTATTGAGATAGAGCGCACCCGGGTCGGTACCAAGCTTTTCAAATGGCCGGAGCGTCTCGGGTTGCCAGAGTGCACCAATAACCTTCGCGCACCAATAGGACGTCAAGCCTGCCATAAATACGCGCGTGTAGCGTTGGTAGCGTTGGGCTTGAGGCGCACGAAAAAACAGTGCAAAAAGAGCTACAGCGACAATCGGAATCATGAGCCCATCAGCAATCAAGCGAATAACAGTATTCATACTCCAATTATAGCACCGTTAGAGGGTTTTCGCGTAGTTGATTTGACGCAAAAGACTGGTGCTACTTATACCCGACGATAGAAGTACAAAGCAACAAGCGCAAAACCCGCCGCAATGGTGAGCATGTGCTTCAAACAATATACAGTAAATGCAGCCAGCGTAGAAAAACGTCTACAGACCAGAATTACTTTTGTATCTGTCGAGCAGGCTGCTGATTTGCTTTCGGGATATCGAGAAGCTTCCCAACCGCATTGATGATCTGCTGGATGACTGTTGGCTTGGTCGATTGTTCCATCTTCGGACGTGCTGATGGAGCTTTGACAACGTTAGCTGGCGGCATGTTGATCGTATGAGCTGGGGGTCTTTGTACTTCGGGAGGTCGCTGTGGTTTTGGCTTGGTTTGCTCCTTCTTCTTGACATTGGCAATCACAACATTGATACGGTCGTCGTCAAGGACTTTTTTGTATGACACTTCTGCGCTGTCGCCACCAGTGTATTCTCCACCAGCTTGCTGAGCAATTTGGTTTGGATTGCAGGCTTCGGGATTCTTAACACTGCAGATGCGGGCAAGTGGGCATGCATTACAGGCCGCTTGGCCAATCCGCTCCTGCGCAATCCGCCGCGCATTTTCTTGCCAGGCTGCAATTTCCTCCGGCGAGCGCTTGGTTGGTGTTTTGGCAAGCTGCTCACTCATTCGAAAAACACCTCTGTTGCAATACATTTACTTGCAATACCCTGCGCGGTGAGCCCCTGCCACATTGCTCGCGTAAATGCAACTGAACCACACACCAAGTAGTGTGCCGCTGGGTTGATACACATATCGAGGTCAATTCGCCCCTGGTGTATCTTAGGCGAGACTGTTGCTTGGCGTGTTACGAAGTGGTGAAGCGACAGCTGCGGGTAGCGCACCTCATATGTAGCAAGGTCGGTCGCAAAGACGATATCGTCGACGGTCCGATTGCTATACATGAGCTGAATATTCCGATGCGGATCACGCGCGTATTCGCTCTTGATAATACTCCACACTGGACTAATACCGACTCCTGCTGCAATTCCCACGAGTGGGTGATCTGTCAGTGGATTAAAGTACCCATACGCCGCCGAAAAAGTTAGTTGGTCGCCAGCCTGCCGGCTACATAGGTAGTGGGAATACTCACCGCCAATATCCTTCACGGTAATGCTCAGATGTGTTTCGCCGGGCCAACTCGATAGGCTATATGCCTTGCCCTCAGGCGTACGCGACTCTGGCTTGATAACGGTGATGTATTGCCCTGCTGTATAGCGAAATGGTGCGTCGCCTTTGGCATCAAACACCAGCGTTGCTACATCGTGCGTGTGCTGAATCACTTGCTGGATTGTCCCTGTATAGTACTGCATCAGTGCACCACGCATTCTGTTACATAGCGTTGCATAATGTGCTGAGCCTGGACCATCTCCTCGTCGGTAAAGCTCGTTTCATCGCAAAAGCGGCTACTCACCAGCGTATCGCTTGCAATAAAATGCTGCAGGGCAAAGCGCTGTGCGCCTTGCACCATCTGCCCGACCGCATCGAAGTCTGCTGGCTCAAGCTGCCCCCGCACAATCGTCGTGCGAAACTCGTGATCGACCCGGCTTCGGATGAGGTCGATGCTTTCCATAATCGCATCGGTGTCAATTGGCGCGCGGCAATTTCTACGTACTTCTCCAG
>CAKMNX010000010.1 GCA_927910745.1 uncultured Candidatus Saccharibacteria bacterium
ATCACAAACACCACTACCAAGGAAGAATTTGAGGAGCATGCCTCCAGGAGTGAGCGGCCAGTACTGGTCGACTTTTGGGCACCGTGGTGCCCACCGTGCCGCGCAATGGCACCACTGCTTGAGCAGATTGCTGAAGAGACGGAGTTCGACGTCGTCAAGGTCGATACCGAAGCAAGCCAAGACAATGCAGCGCTTGCCTTGCAGCACCAAGTGCAGAGTATTCCCAACATGAAGATCTTCAAGAGCGGTGCTGTGGTGGCAGAGCTGGTTGGCATGAAGCCAAAGCAAGTACTGGTCGACGCTCTGCAACAAGCAGACGCCTAAATTTACCCTCTAACAGATTTCCTCCTCAGGACCGGCACAGATGTGTTGGTCCTTTTGTTATGGAGTGTTTTGCTTTCGCTAGCAGCAAGCCCATTAAGCTGGTTTGTCTATTGCTGGATCAAATAACTCTAGGTAGGAGTGCAAGGTAAAAAGTAGACAATCACAACATATCTGGTATACTATAGGGGCACAAGCAATAGGTAAAACTAGCAAGGAAATAGTGTCATGAAAAGAGTAAAAAAGGTTCTACTTGGCATAGTTATAGTGATTGTATCGATAGTAGTCATTATAAGTATTTTGTATTGGGTAAATAGTGCTGAAGGCGAGCGTTTATCTAAGGTGAAGCAGCGTACTTATGATCAACATAGCTATCTCAAGGGGTTAAACCGTGATGATATTGCAAAGAGTTCTCTGCCAGGCGTAACGATATCGCCAATCAACAACCAGCATATCAATGGCTATCACTTTAAGCCTCAACAGATAAAACACAAGGGATCAATAATACTATTTGGTGGTAGCGAAGGATCAGTAAGCCCAAATACGGCAGCTCTATTGTCTTTGAATGGTTACGAAGTATTTGCAATGTATTTCTTCGGTAAAGGGAATCTCCAAAAAGAATTAATGCGTGTGCCGCTGGAGCAGTTTGAACACATTAAGGCGTACATCTCAGCGAATACTCAGCAGCCAAAACCTCTAACGGTAATTGGTACGTCGAAGGGTGCTGAGCTTGGTCTACTCCTTGCTTCGTATTATCCAAATGATATTGATAACTTAGTGCTGTACTCGCCCTCAGCGTATGTGTGGCAGGGCCTGTCGATGGATTATTCAAATGTACAGTCATCATGGACATATAAAGGTAAGGACTTGCCCTTCTTGAAATTAAGTGATGCATCAGGTTCGGCGACGGCAGGATTCTTCGCTGATATGATTATTGGGCGGCCAAGAGAATTTGCGACTATGTACGAGAGCATTATCCAGCGAGCCACTAATAAATCAGAGGCTACTATTCCAACGAATAATGTTAGAGCTAACTTGCTTATGTTTGCTGGCGGCAAAGATAGTGTATGGCCATCGGCGACGATGGCGCAAACCATCAAGCAGCATTATCCGCGTTCGAGCCGCCTTGAGGTGTATCCAAATGCTGGCCATGTATTCTTCGGCCCACCTGTTATCCGTGGTATGCGAGCTGGAGGAGAATATGACGCGAACGAAACAGCGAAAACACAGAGTGATGCAATTCTTCTCAAACAGCTTGACTCGTGGACGAAAGACAACGAGCAGAAGGCATAAATATCTAGTTAGGTATTAGAAAAATACCGTTTCGCTTGTTGAATCATATATGCTCCAATATCTCCTTGGCCAATGATGCGGTTTACATCGTTGATATCAACAAGGGTATGTGCAATGATATCACCACCAGGATCGTGAGTAAACTCGCCAATTTTCTTGAGCTTTGTATAGACACGAAACTGGTACACGCGCGTGCCGTTTGGCTCAAGGCAGCACTGGTATCCGAGTGGTTGCCATTCAATAACGCGCATGTTGCACTCTTCTACCATCTCTCGTGTGATGGTTTGCTCAATTGTCTCTCCAGATTCAGTTTTACCGCCAGGGAGATTATAGCTCTTCTTGACTGCATTATAGACGAGCGGAACGGAACCAGCTAAATCACCGATCGTATAGACTTGTTGCCAGGGGAGATCGGGTATAGCAGATTTTTGTCGTATAGTACACCAAGAAACAAGAATGGTTTTGCCGTTATACTGAAAGGAAGATGATATATCGTATACCATAGACAAAACTATATTACGAAACGGAAAAAGATAAAATAGCTTTTGATAGCTACTTTCGTGTATATTATGCACTAGAAATGCGCCAAGAAAAAATCCTCCTACCAATCTGTCAAGCGGGTGATCCGGTGCTGCGCCAGGAAGCAAGGCGGTTGAGCCGCGAAGAGATCACCACGCCAGCGGTGCAGCAGCTTATTGCAAATATCAAGCATATCGTGGCAAGTAGAGATTATGGCGTTGGGCTAGCTGCACCCCAAGTGGGGCAGGCCTTGGCGCTGAGCGTCATTGCTATCAAGCCGACGCCAAACCGCCCAGACCGCGAGCCATTTGAGCAAGTTATTATCAATCCATCATACACCGGCATTGGCCAGACAACGGGCATGTGGGAGGGCTGCGCCAGTGGCGATGAGGGGCGGCTCTTTGCGCAGGCGCAGCGCTACCAACAGATCAACGCTCAGTGGGATGATGAGTGGGGTGAGCATCATACTGCGGTGCTGGATGGCTTTGTTGCTCATGTCTTTCAACACGAGGCTGACCACTGTCAGGGTATACTCTTCTTCGACCGGGTGGCAGATACGACGACCTACATGACGGCCGCAGAGTATCGCAAGCGTGTCGTGCGGCGGTAGTTGCATTTTTAAGCTCCGCTTTGCTTGCTTCTCTCAAGATCAGTGATTATTCGCCAAAAACGATTGCTTAACCTGCTGGTAGGCGTCGCGGAATGGCACGCCTTTTTCCACCAATTCGTTGATTTTGGCAACGGTGTAGAGCTCATCGGTCATCGCCTCAGCTAATCGGTCGGTGTTAGCCTCCAGTTCACTGACACAGAGTGTCAGAACTTCCAGTGTATCGAGTGCTGACGTAAAGGCGTCCATGGTGATTTTTTTGGTCAACTGCAAGTCGCGGTGATAGCCGCTACCAGCACCCGTCGAAATAGCTTGGAGTTGCAAGGTGTAGTTCGGATAGGCATGAGCAGTGGCGCGCATGATCTCAAAGACGTCGTAGTTGCGTTTGTGCGGCATGATGGACGAGCCGGTGGTCATGGTGATAGGCAGTTTGAAATAGTTAAACTCCTGCGAGGTAAATAGCAACATGTCTTCAGCAAATTTGCCAGCAAAGACCATGATGGGGTTGAGCGCCTGCACGGCAATCAGTTCAAAAACGCCGCGCGACAGGCCGCAGTACATGGGGTTTTCCTGCACTTTGGCGAAGCCCAGTTCACTGGTCGTCATCTGGCGGTCAAGTGGTAGGGTAACGCCAAAACCGGCAGCACTACCCAGCGGGTTTTGGTCGATGGCGGCGATGCTGTGCGTGACTAATTGCCGGAGGTCATGAAACGCATCGTGGTATGAGCCAAGCCACATACTGACCGTGGTTGGCATAGCCTTTTGGGTGTGGGTGTAGCCAGGCATTTCAGTCTGGCCAATGGCGGCGATTTTGCCAGCATAGGCCTGGGTGACTGCTGCCAATTTTTCCGCTACCGCTTCAAGTTCCGTTTTGATGAACAGTCGCATCATCACCAAGGCTTGATCGTTGCGGCTTCGGCCAGTATGAACCTTTTTGCCGATGGGGCCGAGCTTTTCTGTCAGGTACAGCTCAATGGCAGTGTGACCATCTTCGTGCTCGCTAGTGAGCGTGAAGGCACCAGTTTTCCATTCGTCAAGTAGCTCGTCTAAGGCGGCTGCTAATTGTTGATATTCGTCGCTGGTCAGCACGCCAATTTTTTCCAGCATGTGAGCGTGCGCTTTGGTGGCAGTGATGTCGTGCCCGAGTAAATACTGGTCTAATGTTTGATCGTCACCAACGGTGTACGACTCGACCAGTGGGTGGAGTGAGCCAGTTGCGGTTGATTGCCATAGTTTATTTGCCATATGAGTATGCTCCTTCAGCTGTTCGCTGACTTAATGAATATAATTCAATGAATCCGGCGGACGAATTCTGGTTGAATGCGTCGTTGGAATCAAAGGTTGCAAGATTGATATCAAACAATGAATGTGGTGAGTCTACACTGACGACGGTGATGGTGCCTTTGTACAGGCGAACCGTCACTGTGCCAGTGACTTTTTGGTTCTGATCATCAATATAGGCATTGATGTGATGGACGGCTGGCTCGTACCACTGAGCTGCGTAGGTGAGGTAGGCCCATTTTTTGTCCATTTCGGCTTTGAGTTCATTTTCAATGCGGGTCGAGACCAATTGCTCAAGCTTTTGATGAGCAGCAATCAAGATGGCAGCGCCAGGGTTTTCATAGACACCGCGGACTTTCAGACCAACCAATCGATCTTCGATGAGGGTCGATACACCCACGCCATGTTTGCGGCCGAGTTGGTTGCAGTGCTGGATGAGTGCCTGGAGTGAAAAGTGACGGTTGTCGACGGCAACAGGTACGCCTTTGATGAATTCAATGGTGATATCCTCAGCTTCGTCCGGCGTGTATTTAATGGTTGAGCACCAATTGAGAATGGCGTGGTAGTTTGGCTTAAGTGAGGGTGATTCAATTTCGCCGCCTTCGCTGGTGATGCCCCACATGTTTTCATCGGTTGAATAAGGCGATTCCTGAGTATGCGGCACGGGGATGTTGTGTTTCTTGGCATAGGCAAGCTCTTCCTCTCGGCCCATGCTCCACTCACGTACTGGTGCTAAGATCTTGAGCTTAGGGTTGAGCGTGGTGATGTAAGTTTCGAAGCGAACTTGGTCGTTTCCTTTACCGGTGGCACCATGTGCGATGACTGTGCAGTTGTACTTTTCGGCATATTCGACGGCTAATTGCGAGATGATGATGCGCCCCAGTGGCGTGCAGAGGGCATAGCCGCCTTGATAATCAGCATTGGCTTTGATTGCCAGTGATAGTAGCTCATCGGCGAAGCGGTCGCGAGCATCAACCGTGATGGTTTCTATAGCGCCGAGCATTTTAGCCTTTTCGGCGATGGCGTCGAGATCATCAACAGTCTGGCCGATATTGACCGTCAGGGTAATGACGTTGCAGTTGTACTTTTCTTGGAGCCACTTGAGCATGACAGATGTGTCGAGGCCTCCCGAATAGAGCAAGAGGCACGTGTCAAACTCGCCGTTCGTTGCCTCGTGGCTGGCAACCTTGGTGTAGTGAGGTGTGTCGTTATTCATATATTTCCTTTCTATACTAATTAAAAAGAGCCGCTCGGGTGAGGGCTCTTTCGTTGGTTTATAATACTATACGACTAATTAGCCCTCTGAGTCAGAGCGGCAGCGACGAGCAACGATAACGAAGTTGTGTCGATATGTCATACTAACACCATAGCACACCGCGCATATTTTTCACAATACTTTTATATAAATATTCAACCCTCCTCTTATAGTGCTACGCCCATACTCCGTCGGACGAAGTGCGGGTGAGGAGCGCGAGAGAACAGTGAGGCTTTGAGATTCAAACACTTTTCATATAAAATTGTGATGTGCGACAATAGTCATATACATTGGTATGCCGAGGGGATAAAATTGTGCAGCAATATAACGAAGAAGGGCTTAGTATGGATGTATGAGTGGACGAGCGGTGAACATTCTCCTCGTTGAAGACGAACCAACCCTCCGCACTGGCACCGAGCAATTCCTCCGCCAGCGCGGTTTTACGGTGCTGGCGGCGACCAGCGGCGAGGAGGCGTTGGAGCAATTTGCTGAGGCGGACGCTATTATCCTCGATATTATGCTGCCAGGGATGAGCGGGATCGAGGTGCTGCACCGAATTCGCCAAGCGAGCGACGTGCCGGTACTGATGCTGACGGCACTGCACGATGAGCCGACGCAGATTGCGAGTTTTGACGAGCTGGCGGATGACTATATGAGTAAGCCATTTTCGCTCGTGATTTTGGAGAAGCGGATCAAGGCGCTGCTGCGCCGCCAGCAACCCACCGTAACCTTGTGGCAGCGCGGTCTGGCCTCGGTGGATTTTGCCGCCTATCAGGGGTTTTATGATGGTGCTGATGCGCACCTCAAGCCCAAGGAGGTGCAATTACTCAAACTGCTCGTCGATAACCCACACATGGTCTGGAGCCGGCAAGCTATTATCGATAAGCTGTGGCACGGTGACGAGGTGCCATTTGATCGAGTGATCGATGTCTACATCAAAAACCTGCGCAAAAAATTGCACCTCGACTGCATCGTCACGGTAAAGGGAGTGGGCTATCGCTATGAAGAATCTTAAATTATTTCCCAAAACATTTTTGGTGTCAATTAGCCTGTTTGCGGCGCTGATTATCCTGGTGCATGCGCTGGTTTACACCTTGATGCCGCACTTTTATCTGCAGCAAAAAGAGCGCGAGGCGGCGGGTAATCTCACAGCGCTCGTGGCTGAACTACGCGGTAAATCGACTGAGGACATGCGCCGAATCAGCCAGGAGTTTGCCGCCGCAAAAAATGTTAATGTCACGCTGACAATTGACGGGCACGACCAGTATTTTCAGGGCTTTGAGTCGATCACCATCGTGACCGATAGCGGCAAATCGGTCGACACTAGCGTGGTAAAAATTGCTGACGGGCAGAAAATTGATCCGCGCTCGGTGATTTTGCGGCAGGGTAGTGTGACGAATAGCCAAGGCCAAACAATCGCGGTCAAGCTGCTGGCTGACGTGGCGCCCGTCACCCAAGCCAAGCTCGCCACTTTGCAGGTATTGCCATACACCATGCTTGGTTCGCTGCTAGTGGCGCTCGTGTTTTCCTACATCTATAGCCGCTTTGTGACGCGGCCGATTCGCCAGATGGCGGCGGTGACCACGACCATGCAGCGGCTGGAAAAGGACGCGCACTACCCGGTAACTAGCAGTGATGAAATCGGCGTGCTGGGGCGAAATATTAACGAACTCTATCAAAATCTGTGGCAAACGATACGCTCGTTAGAACATGAAAATAAACGGATCACGCAGCTGGAAAAAGAAAAAATCGCTTTCCTGCGCGCGGCTTCGCACGAGCTAAAAACGCCGCTCGCAGCCCTCCGGATTATGCTTGAGAATATGCAGCTCAACATCGGCGAATATAAAAATCGCGACCAGTACTTGGCGGAATCGGTGGCGCAGGTTGACCGTGTGGCGGCAATGGTGAACGATGTCTTGCGCTCTGGCAGTGTGGCCGAGCAGGCTCTGCGCCAAGAGAAGCAGCTGAGGATCGACAAGCTAATCGCTGAAGTAGTTGACGATTATACACTGCTGGCGAAAACGCGCGGCATGACGTTCGCGGTTAACGCGCAGCCTACGACCATTCACGCCAACCGCGACATGATGCGCCACGTCATCTCAAACTTGGTATCAAACGCGGTACGCCACGGCGACACCGGCAGCGTGATAACGATTACCTGTGACGAGCATGAACTGGCTATTGAAAACGCCTGCACACCGCTCACCAAACAACAACTCAAGCACGTCTTTGATCCGTTTTATCGGAGCAATATCACCACGAAGCAGCACGCTAGCAGTAGCGGCATTGGCCTCTACACGGTAAAAATGCTGCTCGATGCCAAAGGTCTGGACTACAGCTTTGCACCACACAGGCAGGGCATGCGGTTTGTGATTGCATTATCCTAGGGTGATGGCAAATGCGCTTTGTGAGTGTGTCCGTACAAATCGCCGGTAGTTAATTGAACATAAGTGCTATAATTTAGATAGCTATTAGTAATATGTAACGGATAATAAAAATCATGGATGGATTTATTTTAGTGGCAATAAAATTGCTGATTGGCTTTTTTGCCCTGACGATAATAATTAATCTTTCAGGCAAGGGTAATTTGTCGCCATCATCTGCTAGTGATCAGGTGCAGAACTATGTGCTGGGTGGCATCATCGGCGGCGTCATTTATAACAGTAGCATTCAGATTTTGGATTACATCGGGATTTTGTGTATATGGTGCGCGCTGGTGCTGACATTGAAATGGATAAAACAGTATAACGTGAGAGCAAAGCAGCTGATAGACGGCAGAGCGTTGATTGTCATTGATAATGGAAAAATCAACATTGAAAATTGCAAGAAAGTTGGCTTGAGCGCTCATGACGTATCTTTCAAATTGCGCACGCAGAACATCTATTCGACAGAAAAGGTAAAAAAGAGCCGTCGTGGAGCAAAATGGTGAATTAATTATCACGCAGGAAGGGGAAGAAAATCCAAAGTTCCCACTCATAACAGACGGACAATTGCAGACTGATATTTTACAGGTAATTGGCAAGGACGAAAAATGGCTGCTGAAAGAAATGAAAAAGCAGGGGCTGCAGGCGTATAGCGATGTGTTTTTGGGAGAGTATGTGGACGGGAAGCTGATTCTGACGGCTTATTAGTGGAATATATGAAGGGGAGTCAGCCTCAACAAGGAAGGAGTAGTTATGCGTAAGATGCGCGTTAAGCGTCCGTACTACGACGCAATCATGTCTGGCAAGAAGACTCTTGAGGTAAGAGTCGGCTACAGCAGCATCAAGCGCCTGAATAGTGGCGAGCTGTTGCAGCTTGAGACTGGACACACTTCAGGTGTGGTGCGGATCAAGTCGATTCGCATCTATGACAACTTCGCAGACATGCTGGCCACCGAATCGTGGCAGCAGATCGTGCCGCAGGCAGCGAGCGAGAAGGAGGCTCTGCACCTCCTTCGCAAGATCTACCCGCCGCACAAGGAGAAGCTCGGTATCTACGTCATCGAGATCGAGAAGTAGATAGGACAACAGAGAGGGGTGCGCATCCCCTAGGTTGGAGAAATCAATCTGAACAAATGCGAGTGACTTGGGCTAGTGTCACTGATACCTGATTAAGGTATCGAACAACTAGCCTATTTCCTTGGAAGTATATTTGATATTTTGAGAAAATAGGAGATTAAATTTAGACAACTCACTCATTTCACACTCCCTTCACACACCCTTGCTACACTGACATAGAACCAAGAAAGGAGATCTATGTCATTTGTGCAACGTGCCTGGCTCTATATCACCAGGAAAAAACTCAAAACGCTGATTTTGTTGGCGATTTTGCTGTGTATGTCGACGATTATGCTGAGTGGATTTGCCATCAAGCATTCGACCGACGCGGCGGCACAGTCGCTCGACAAAACGCTCAAGGCCGGCTTCACGCTGGGCAATAATCCGCGCACCAATCCGGGAACAGCCCGCGGTTCGGGAACGGTGTCGAACAAAGACATCGACGCGGTGAAGAATCTGGAGGGCGTGACGGACTATGTCAAGCGCCAGAACGCCACGGTTGACTTCATCAATACCAAACTGGTGCCGTTACCAAGCGGTGGCAGCGGCTATGATGCCGAGAAAGACAAGCAGTTTGGCAACGCCGCCACTATCATCGGCGTCAATACATCTGAGCTTGAAACCAAGTTCCGGGCTGGTGCGCTAAAGCTCATCGCTGGCCGGCACATCACTAAGAACGATTCACACACAATTTTGGTGCACGAAGATTTCGCCAAGGCCAACAACCTGAAGCTTGGCAGTAAAATTAAGTTAAAGGCCAATCAATACGATACCGACAACGAACATCCATCCAAGGATGAGGTTGAGGTAGAAATCGTCGGTATATTTAGCGGCACAAACCCAAAGCAGGCGACGTATCAGGTGGAGCTGTTCGAGAATGTGTTCTTGACTGACCTTGCGACGACCCGCCAGTTGAATGCGTATACAGCGCAAAATGAGATTTACCAGGACGCTACGTTCTTCACCAAAGGCACTAAACAACTGGACGAGGTGATGGCGCGGGCAAATAAATTGCCGGTCAATTGGCAAAAGTATCAATTGAATAAGAATAGTCAGGAGTTGGCCGGCGTGACTGGTGCAGTGAACGGTGTGTACGGCCTGATCGACGGTATGTTGTGGGCGACGGCGCTGGTCAGTGTCGCGGTGATCGGCATGGTGCTGTACTTGTGGATGAACGAGCGTAAGCGCGAGGCGGGCGTACTCTTGGCAATGGGCGTGCCGCAGTCAAAGATTGTGCTGCAATATATCGCTGAGCTGGTGATGATCGCAGTGCTGAGCTTCGGTGCGTCATACTTTACCGCCGGGCTGATTGCTCAACAAATGGGCGATCACGTGGTATCGCAGGCGGCGCAGAATGCCACACGTCAAGCTGGCAGTTCCCTCAACGGTGCGTCGCTCGGTGCTGATGCTGACTCGGTGACGTCATCACGCACACTGGACAAGGTGACAGTTGGCGTACAACCGACGGATCTGCTGGCGGTGTGGGGCGCTGGGCTGGCGGTGATTATCATCGCGGTACTCCTGGCCTCTCGACCGATTACCCAGTCAACGCCAAAAGAATTACTAACCGAAGTGGACTAGAGGCGAATGATGACAATTATCAAACGAGCCTGGACGGCTGTGACGCGTCGGCGGCGTCGCAGCCTGACCATCGCCCTAATCATGACGCTGATTTTCACGCTGCTGATCGGCACACTGACGGTGCAGCAAACGATGGCGCAGCTGAAGCAATCGGTCGAGCGGAACATCCGCGCTGGCTTTAGCATCGCTAACAAGCAACCGTCGGGCGAGGTGCCAATGGAGACGGCACAACAGGTGCAGCGCCTGGATAAGGTCAAAGCGCACAATTTCCAGGCAGAAACTACCGCGGAACTGCCGGGCAAGCAATTGGTTGACGTAGCGGGTAGCGGCGTGCAGCTGGATACTGGAATTGCTGGCGAAGCAAAAGTGACGGGCGCGACACAGAGCGATCTGCTCGGCGAGTTCACTAGTAGATTTTACCAACTGGAGCAAGGTAAGCACTTGACCGAGCACGATCAAAATGCAGCCCTGATCCACAAAACGTTTGCCGAGAAAAATAGCATCAAGCCAGGCGACAAGCTGGACATCACCAAAGACGGCCGGCGGGTGACGGTAACCATTGCTGGTATCTTCAGTGGCAAAGGTGAAAAGCCAGCGGTCTTGCAGTCCGACATGGCGGAGAATCATCTCATCACCAACTTGGCTGCGGCGCAGCAGCTGACAGGTAGTCAGCAGTTGACGCGGGCGACATATTTCGCCGAAAATCCGCACCAGCTGAAGTCGCTAACGGACCGCACCAAAAGCCTACCAAACGTCGATTGGCAGAAACTCAGCCTGACCGACAACGGGGCGGTATTTGCCGGGGTTCTCCAAAATATCGCTGGCATGCAAAACATGTTGACGATTGCCACCATCGGCGTGGCCGCGGCGGGGCTAGCGGTACTATCACTGGTGCTGGTGTTCTGGGTGCGCGGCCGCTTGCATGAAATTGGCATCTTGCTGTCCATCGGCACGTCGAAGCGGCAGATTATCGGGCAGTTCTTGGCGGAGCTCGCGATCATTGCCGCAGTCAGTTCAGTGTTTGCGCTCGGTGTCGGCTCAGTTGCCTCATCGCAAATTTCTACTGCCTTGACGGCACAAACTAGCCACAGCCAGCGTGTCGAAACAACCGTGGTGCACGCCGCACTAGTGGCAACCTACCTAGAGGCTTTCGCCTTCGGCTATGTAGTCGTCCTGCTATCATCCATTGCTGCCACCGCGCCAATCATGCGCCAATCACCAAAGCAAATTTTAGCAACATTAAGTTAGGAGTAATATGTCAATACTTACGTTACGCGATATCATTTATTCATACCCAGGCGGCACCAGCAATGTGCTGAATGGGATCAATTATCAATTTGAAAAAGGCACGTTCTACGCCATCGTCGGTAGTTCTGGCGCTGGTAAATCGACGCTGCTGGGCTTACTAGCCGGGCTAGACACACCGACTAGTGGGCAGATTTTGTTTGATGATGAAGACATCGCCGAGCAGGGCTATTCGCATCATCGCAAGCACAATATCTCGCTGGTGTTTCAGAATTATAACCTGATTGATTACTTGACGCCGCTAGAAAACTTGAAATTGGTTAATCCTAAAGCTACCAATGAAACACTGCACACTATGGGTCTAGACGACGATCACATTCACCGCAACGTCATGAAGCTTTCTGGCGGCCAGCAACAGCGTGTGGCGATCGGGCGAGCGCTCGTTTCGCACGCACCGATCATCTTGGCAGACGAGCCCACCGGTAACCTGGACGAAACCACTGCCGCTGACATCATCGATATCCTGCGCCAAGCCGCCCACGAAAACGACAAATGCGTCATCGTCGTCACCCACAGCAAGCAGCTAGCTAAAGAGGCGGACGTGGTGCTGACACTCAAAAACAAATTACTCCAAAAAAGCAAGGAAGATAAAAAATCAGCCCGTAAGAAAGCTTAATCGTGATAAGTTCTATGATGTATTGGTTGTAGTATGCTGCATGTTAGCGAAATGGGGCAAGGCCAAAGCATCCTTAGCTCACGACTGCTTCTTCATATACCTCGCGGTCTCCTCCCAGAGTGGGTTATCCTTGTATGGCACGCCATCGTGCGCCCAGTACCACCAAAAGTACCCGCCAACGTAGCGTGGGGTATATTGTGGCATGGCATAATAATGCCGAAACAGCTGTAGTTTACGCGCCATCGGGGCATGCTCGCTGGGTGTGCCGCACTCGCCAATGCCAAGCTTGGCCTGCGGGAAGAGGGCTTCAAGCTCAGTAAAGACCTGCCGCCAGTTGGGCTGGTAGCCATCGTTGTCATCGTCGTAGTAGCTGACGAGGACATAATCGACGCCCTGCCTCAGATCATCAGGTAGGTATGTTTGTAGCCACTCTTTCATACTTAGCGTACTCCCGTTTGACGGGAAGTAGTAGGGAACAAGCGCCGCCGCGGCATGCTTATTCTTAATGTATCGGTAGGCACTGGCCACCTTCGCGGCAGTAAGGTGCGGGTCTTCTTGGATCCACTCTTGGCCATTCATTTCATTGCCAACCTCCCAGATCGCTACATAGTGAGATAAATACTGGTAAGACTCAGCAAAGCGCTGCTGGTAGCGCTCAGTGCTGTAGCTGTGTATATCAGAAGAATCAACGGGCTGGGCCATGATATCGGCCACGCGATGAATCGCCTTGAATAGCCCTCTGTAACTCTGCGGTGATCTATCCTTAGACATAACGATCCGCACTGTTGGCCGAGCAGGCAAGCGCTGAATGGCCTCTATGATATCAGCAAGCTTTCTCGCACCCTCCCAGCTGTCGTCGATCGTCAGGCCATAGAGCATACGCGACGGAGAGGCGTGCTGAGGATGTGGATGATCTGTGCCGCTCTGTGGGCTGGAGCTTGGTGCTGGCGCGAGAGTGCGCAGCAGCGCGTACATCAACAAACAGAGCAATACAGCAAGACCGGCAATATGAACATACTTCGGCATATGGTGAAATCCTTATAGGCTAGTATACCAAGACGTAGTTTTATAGCAAAAGCAGGGTGAATTGCGCAATCCACCCTATTGCTCGTGTGTTCCTCTGGTGTGGTGGCTATTCCTTGTTTTATATCTGTATAATAAAATAAATATAAGTCAATAAAAAGAATGCAGAGTGTCTTGTGGGTGGTAACGCTCGATCATAATATACACAGAGGTAGTACAAGATAAGAACGCATTATCATAATTATGTCATAGTGGTAATAAAGTGGTATAATCATACGCATGAAAAAGAATCGTATATATAACCATATTCCTGATTTTTGCCTCTTTGGCTTTGGTTTTATTGCCTTTGCGGTGGCATGGGCGTGGCCAGGGACAGTAGTGATTGCCAGCGAGTGGTGGTTGGTAGGTATTGCCTGTATTGTTGTGGCCGTGCTGACAATATATGCAACAATGCGTGCGCTGCGCCGAGCTGCAACCTCAACCAACCCGCTTGATGAGCCAAGCGAGCTGCTCACCACAGGGCCGTTTAATTTCTCGCGCAATCCACTTTATTTTGCATATATCTTGGCGGTGCTTGGCTGCGCTTTGGCGAGTGGCTCATGGCTGGCGCTGCTGTGCCCAGTGGTGTGCTTCGCGGTGCTAAACTGGCTGATTATTCCGATCGAAGAGCACGCCCTCCATCACGTCTTTGACGAGCGTTACGAGTGGTACTGCCGACGGGTGCGGCGCTGGCTTGTAGTGCCTATGGTGTGCGAGCACATGAAACCTATGCGCTTTATGACAATACGGCGAGCGGCTCGGCCATATATTTTTGCGGCGATATCTGGCATTGTTGTGGCAGGAACGGCCTTTGCCCCACATTGGCTTCTGCAGCTACCAGTATTTTTTGCATTGGCATTGCTATTTATAGCAGTGCGACGACTGTCGGGCATCCATCTTTATGGCGTTGGTGCTTGTTTCATGCTGGCATGGCTCTTACCAACGACCTATTGGTATTACTACTTTATGTCGCCCGGCGTGGCATTTGGTGCAAGTGTTGGATGGGCGCTTTTGCAGGCCAACCTGTTTTGGATTATAGCTCTGCGTCGGTATATTCGGACATACGGTGCTGTAGTGCTCTTTGTTATTGCATGGTGCACATTGACGTATATACGAACTCATGCACCAGTGGTAGAGGATTGGTGGATTCCTCATCTTGGCTATAGCGTGTGGCGTAATGACGGTATCACTATGTGGAGTGCCTATGGCGGCGAAGCAGTGCTCGAAGCGATTGTATTACTTTGCGGTGTGAGTATAGCGTGGCTAATAGTGCATGCTCGTATGAGCGTATGGATACGTATGAGCTGCGGGCTTGTTGTACTCGTGGCGATAGCAAATAGTATTGTTGTGCATATGCCAGCCAAGCCACTCCCTCCAGTGATTGCACTCCAAAAGATGACACGTGGCGGCGTTGATATACCCGCTACTAAGGCTGATGTGGATGACCTCATACATCTGACAAAGCGCGCAATTGCACAGTACCAATATCCTCATGCGACAATCGTCTGGCCAGAAAATTCTATCCCACCTGCGCTGCACGCAACAATTGCAGCCTTTGCACAAAAAGAATCGATCAACATCGTCTACCACACAACAGAGAAAGACGATACAAGAATATACAAGAAAGTCGTACTGGTAGATCAGTCTGGTCGCAGTATACTAACAAATTACAAAGCGCATCTTGCGCCAGATGAATCAATTGGCACAGCGCGTTATTCACGCGTAATTGCTACGCATAATGCTACGAAAGTTACGGCATATGTTTGCTATGACATACACTACCCAGATATTGTTGAGCGGCTCAAGGGGAGTGACGTTGCCTATATTCCACTGAGTGATCCTGAGTATGGCTATCTGCAAAAGCAATTTCACGCAGCAGATAGTGTTATTCATGCTAGGCAGGCACAAACAGCCGTTGTTTTGGCGGGTACAGATGGGCCAACCATGATTATTAATAGCAACGGTATCATCGTTGATCGCCTGACGGGGAATGCTGCTGGATTCGTTGGATATAGCAAATAAGAGCAGGTGCTTTGCGCGGCGTACAATAGCTTGAAGTGAGCCGCGTATCTTTCTTACTGGGTAAACAGGGATAAGGCGTGTAGTGTTGGTGGTAAGGTGCTCATAATAATCTACAGTGTAATGAGAGATACGTATGCCATCTTCAAGAATCTACTGCTATACTAGACACTATGAATGTTATTGCACTTGCATTTGGCCTTGGCGTGGCTGGGTTTGATGTGTTTGGCGCAGTGCTGGTTGTGCTGCTAGTGGCAAGCAAGCTACCGAAGCAAAAAATTGCTACGTTTGCGCTCATCGTCTTAGTGGGGACAGTCACTGCTGGCGTAGCAGCATCGCTCCTACTTGGCGGTAGTGCTGAGTTATTTGCCCAGGCACTCCATCGTGTACCAGCTTGTGTGTGGGTAGGCGCAGAAGGTGCAGCAAGTGTGGGACTGCTTGGCTGGGCGGCAGCTCGCTTGCACAGGCATATAAAATCGGGTAAGGAACCAAAGGACACGCAGGATAGTCGAGTCTTGCAGTGGCTGAGGCGTAGCATTGTGCTTGGTGGCATTATCTATGCGGCCAGTGCCTTTACTGATCCATCATTTCTCGCAGTGATTGCTATAGCGAGCCGCGAACAGTCACTCTTTGTCGTTATCATGGCGCACATCGTGTGGTTGCTTGTCAGTCAGGGGGTATTCTTTAGCCTTGTCATCGCGATTATGTGCGATAGACACCAGCCTCTCATAGCCTGGTTCGAGCGGGTGCGAGCCCGATACAGCACGCTCATTCGCTCGAGCATTACAGTGGTCATCGTGCTGTGCGGGCTTACTCTGCTTGCCGATATGGCGACCTTCTTGCTGAGTGGTCACTGGCTACTGCCTGAGTAGTGGGCGGTAACTATCACCCGGCAATATGACACTCGCCGTGTATCCTTGTATAATAGCACTATGCACACGGTCCACCACACCACAGCAAAACCAATGCGCTACGCACTGCTCCTCCGGGGCATTAATGTTGGCGGCAAGCATACGGTGAGTATGGATCGGCTTAAGGCGGACTTGATGGAGCTGGGCTTTCGCAGCGTCGTCTCGTATATCAATAGCGGCAATCTGTTTTTTGACAGCAGCGAGCCGGAGGAGGCGATCCAGCGCACCCTAGCGCGCTATTTTGACGCGACCTATGACTTCCCAGTGCCGTTTGTCATCATCAGTGCTGCTACGCTCCAGCAAGAGGTGGCTCAGTTACCCAGCTGGTGGCAGGACGACGCGGCCTACCGACGGGATGCGCTGTTCTACTTACCCGAGGCGGACAAGACGGCGATTGAAGCAGAAGCAGCCACCTGGGCGAATAGCCGCGAGCAGCTCTATTTTGGGCGCACCGCGTTCTTCTATTGCAACCACGATCAAGCCGATTATCTCACATCAAACTACCATAAAAAGCTACTCAAAGCCCAGTTCTACAAACAGCTCACAATTCGTAACGGCAAAACTTTTCAGAAAATAATCGAGCTGACATTGGGGGGCTAATGAATATCAACGCCCGCTTGGGCCTATTGCCGACGACGAGGCTTTGCGCCAGCAATTTATTGCGGTGTATGACGTTAAGACGCACCAGCAGATTGTGCGCTTTTGCTGCGCGTATGGTCATCGGTTACACGAGCTCACCAGCCACACCTTCCCATATAACAGTGATATTGCTGATGCATATGCCGGTATGGAGCAGTGGCTTGCTGGCGAGGCGAACTACCATGCGGCCCGCAACGCAAGCTTTCAGATTGGTCGCCAGGCGCGCTCTACAACCGACCGAGTAGCGGAGCGTTTCCTGCGCACTATGGCGCAGCTTACAGCAAGTCCGCATGTGAAATATCACGGGCTGTGGGCGAGCGACTTTGCCATCACCCTTATCAACACCATGTACCCAGATGACGAAGCGGCAGTGCGTGACGAACGCATGGCACAGATACAACTTTTGAAAAGCATTGACTAAATTTTAAATGTAAGTTGCGTGCATAAGAGGTACGTTTGATGCGGCAGCACAACCTGCGGCTCGTGAACAATTGAGCCAATTACACAACTTCGCTATACTAAAAGATATGGCAAACGAGCAAGCGCAGCCACTCCTCTACGAGCACATTTGTGCCGACCCAATGAATGCGGATTTTGCGGCGCAGGGTTGGCTGCCGGTGTATAGTGCCTCGGCTAGCTCACGCATCGTGATTGTTGGCCAGGCACCCGGCCGTATTGCTCAGGAGACGGGAGTGCCGTGGAATGATGCCAGTGGGCGCCTTTTGCGGCAGTGGCTTGGTGTGAGTGATGAGCAGTTTTATGATCCTGATCTCTTTGCGCTTATCCCAATGGATTTTTACTACCCCGGCAAGGGCGTGCACGGTGACTTACCGCCACGTAAGGAGTTTGCTGAGAAATGGCACCCAAAGCTCCGTGCCCAGATGCCAGCGGTGCGCCTAACGATTCTGGTTGGAGCCTATGCGCAGAAGTACTATCTTGCCCACCAGGCAGAGAAAAATTTAACGGAAACGGTAGCGCATTTTGCGCAGTATTTGCCAGAGTATTTCCCGCTGGTACATCCTTCGCCGCTGACTGCGCGCTGGCGAGCGCATAACCCGTGGTTTGAGTCGGAGGTTGTGCCGGTGCTGCGGCAGAAGGTTTACCAAGCTTTAGAATAATTATAAGAGCGTGTGAGTACTACCAAGGAATGGCTCGGCTGTATTTTGTATCCGTATAGAACGCACTATGAATATTATTCGAACAAGATAAAAACTAATACAACAGAGTGTACAAATAGTATGCAAAACACTTCTCGCGCCTACAAAAGTATGATATAACCAAGTGTATGAGACGATCCCCAGAAACAACCCTAGACAATTCATATTTCACATTAGCTGCAGCAGATTTTCATAATCGGATGGAAGACGTGGGGGATGCTCCCTATACTGTGGTTGGTGGGCTCGGTCTACACGCAGTCACTCATGCCGAGGAGATCGATTGGGATGATCACGTGGTGCGGATTGGTAATATTTACCTGCCGCGGCGGCGTGAGAGCAATGGCACGGTGCGAGATCTCGACACATTAGTGCATACAACAGGTACAGTAGCAGCATATCGAGATGAGATGAAAGATGCGCTGGGTGGACTGCTTGTCCCTTCGGTATTTGGCCTTAGGCCATATGGCACTCCACTAATGAATACACTCAAAGGTTTGAGCCATTTCACTGGTGATCGCTATCTCAAAGAGGACGAGGGAGGTGAAAAGGAACTTTACTGGCGTCTTGCTGGCAGCGAAACGAAGATTCCACTTGAAAGCCTTGACCCTTGGCGTGTCGAACAAGACGGAGAAACAGTTTGTACTATTCTTGGCCCCGTTGCTCAGCTTGGTGCGTATATGAATCGATCGATTACTGGTGTGCGCAAAAAGGACGAAAGGAAACTAACAGGACTCGAGAACGTTGTCATGCCGAACGGCAAGATTAGCGATATCCCAAAGGAATATCGCGAGCAATATTTTGCCTTTCTTGAGCAAGCAGAGAAGGTCAAACAGGCGCGACAAAAACTTGGTTTGACTGCGCTTAAAGCACACCTTTTGGCAGATCTTGAAACGAGAGACTGGGCTGTTAAGCTTGCTCAAGGTAAGCACGATAATTTGTTTCGGCTGTTTACCGGCAAACAGTAGTTTCGCGCTATAATAGAAAGTATGAACGCCGCCCTCTACGCCAAGCTCAAAACACTGCCCCGCAGCCCGGGGGTTTACTTTCATAAGTCGGCGAGCGGGGAAGTGATTTATGTCGGCAAGGCGGCAGTGCTGCGCAACCGGGTGCGGCAGTATTTTCAGGATTCGCGCGGACGGGATAATAAGACCATGGCGCTGGTGGCGGAGATCCACGATACGGATTGGATCGAGACCGAAAGCGAAGTAGACGCTCTCTTTCTAGAAGCGAGATGATCAAGCGCTACATGCCACGCTACAATGTACTGCTGCGCGATGATAAATCGCAGACCTTTGTGCGAATCAACATGAAGAGCCAATGGCCAGTAGTAAGCTTGACGCGTAACCCAGCGGATGATGGCGCTGACTACTATGGCCCCTTCTACAATGGCTTTGCGCTCAAAAAAGCCCTGCGCTACCTGCGGCCAATCTTCCCGTACCTGACGCACGAGCGCCGGCCCGGGCAATCAAAGCTGGATGAAGATTTAGGCCTGAGCCCCAAAATCAGCGATGGGCCGCTAGTATACAAAGCCAACCTGCGTACGCTGATTAGCTACATCAAAGGCAACCGCAAGGCCATCGCTGCCGAGCTCGAGCGCGATATGAAGACCGCCGCTGGGCTACACGAATTTGAACGGGCGGCCCAGCTGCGCAACAAGCTGCGCGCCATGCAGGAGCTGCAGCGCCGGGTGATGTTTGGTGATAAGGAATTTTTGGCTATTAGTAAGGATCGGGCCTTGGCGGACTTGACCACGCTACTGGGCCTAGCCGGCGAACCAACCCGCATCGAAGGCTACGATATCAGCCACATGAGCGGCCGCCAGGTGGTAGCGAGCATGGTGGTGTTTCGCAATGGCGTCAGTGACCGGGCCGAGTACCGTAAGTTTAAAGTCAGCGAAAAAAACGACGATACTGGTAATATGCACGACGTTATCTTTCGCCGCCTGAGTGAGCGCCGTATCAAGAGCTGGGGCGCGCCGAGCCTGCTATTAATTGATGGTGGTAAAGGCCAGCTGGCGGCAGCGATTGCGGCCCGTGACGCGCGCGGGGTGCATGTGCCGATCATCAGCATTGCTAAGCGCGAGGAAGAAATCTTGGTACACAAAACTGGCTCGCAGGTGGGGCTGGCGTATATTCACCAGCTACAAGCCGAGCGCCCGAGTGGTATTACCGTCTACGAGGATGGCGATGTCTACGTGATTAACCTCCACCCGGGGCAGCGCAACGCTGGTGCGCACTCCAAGAATTTGCGTGGGAGCGCCGTGGTGTATGAGCCAGAGGCGGCCCACGCTGCCTCTGTCGTGCATGAGCAGCCAGGTAGTAGTACCGGCCAGGTAGCTACCACGCCGCTTGCAGCCAGTGACATTACCAAGCTCTTCCAGCGCATCCGCGACGAATCGCACCGCTTTGCCGTCAGCTACCACACGGCGTTGCAGCGCAAAGCTGGTGTAAAAAGCGCGCTCGATGGCATCCCTGGCGTTGGCCCTAAAACCAAGCAAAAACTGCTGCGGCAGTTTGGTAGTGTGCGCGGCATTATACGCGCCAGCCAGGCGGAGCTAGCGGCAGTGGTGGGGGAGACGCGCGCAGCGCAGATTCGGCAGGGGTTGGCAGTCGATCAGAAATGAATGACTACCTCATTATAAAAGCCAGCATGGATACTATACAGATGTGCAATCACATGCTATAGTATTGGAATGGAAAATCTCAAGACTACCGATGAAATTGATTCAATAGCAGCACTCACAAGCGAGCACGAACGGCAATGTAAGGCCGATGCACTCCTTGTCTTTAGTGATGAGTCGGGTCAGCAACGCTGGCACGACCTGCGCAGGCGCTGCCAGCAACAAGAGCACGCTGCTCACGCTGCAGTTGATGGGCGTCAGCGTTATGCATACGCAATCCAGACCAATGCAGCAATGGATTTTGCTGCTGATGTTGCAGAGAAGATACAGATAGGCTTACCTGAAGCAGGATCATCTAGCTCAGATAATGAGAAATTAACAGCCGCTCAGCTGACGCCAGAGCTTGTCCGTCGTGTGCTTATAGACGTCATGGAGTACCAGCGCTACAGTGATATCGATCCTGATACATGTGACATGGGTTTTAATATGCTTGCGCTTGCTGGTTGGAAGTATAGCGAAGAGCTTCACGCAGCATTAGACCGGCTCGCTGCCGAAGAAACTACCGAACGCATAGCATCATAACTAATAGAATACTATAACCTAGCAAACTTGCTGATGCATACCAAACGTAGTTAGTGATCAGGGCAGTGCAATTCGAATCGCCTTTGCCGGGTCTTTATACGCGCGAATTGTCGATACCGCTGGCAGCGTGGCGTGCTCTCCCTCGGTTTGGGCGAGGATAGTAGCTGGCTCACGGAAGGTGAGTGTGATGTCAGTGATTCTTTCGGCTGGTGTGTGGCCTGCTATGGCACTACAAGCAAAGGGGAGATTTTTCCAGCCCGACGAGAAGTCGGCTTGATGGTAGCCAAAAAAGTCGGTCTGCGGATAGTCGATCGACGAGCGAATCATACGTCCCATGCATTGGCTGTTGATCATCATCACATCGGTTAGATTAGTCTGTTCTATAGTAGAAAGGTTGGTTGTGAATGGTGGTAAGTAGGTATCGTGTGCACGCAGATAGGTGGTGGCAACTTGCCCCATGCTGCGCACAAGCTTGGTGCGGGGTGGTGTGTGGCGCAGGCGTTCGCGCGATGCTGCGCCAGCAAAGCTGCTAGCGATCAGAGCAGTCAAGCCGAGTGTCATATAGCCAGGGGCATATCGCCACAGCTCGCCATTCACCTCAACGGACAGTGGTTGATGAGTAACGGTGTGGTGGTCACCTTGCAGCACAGCCAGCGGATTGCGCTCACCTCTCGCCAAATCATTGCAGTTGCCATAGCCGATGAAACTATACACTGCGCCATCAAGCTCAGCCCTCAGCCCTGCATTTACCACCTGCGTACTCGTACCATCGCCTGCCGCACTGATGATGTGGGTGCCATCCGGGAGGCGATCGGCAAGATCCTTGATGTTGTCCTTCGCCTGCGAAAAGCGCGTCGTTATGGTGTCGTATGTAATGCCCGCTGTATCAAGCCGGTCAAACACACCAGCTTGCACCTCGCGATGGCGGGTGCTATAAGGGTTCTGGACAATGACAAGCTTACGATCATACATAATAAAAAATAAAAAACACCCCATGCAACGTGTGGTGTTCCTCCTCATGGTGCGGGTAGAGGGAGTCGAACCCTCGTCTCATGCTTGGGAAGCATACATAATAGCCGTTATACGATACCCGCGCTGGCTGTATTATAGCACCTTGCAAGGAAAAAGGCTAACTGTTTATTGCGAGGTGCAAAGTCTCTATCTCTCTTTCACTCGCCCTGTCTTGTTACACCTTCTCATCTATACAAAAGATGGGGCGCATAGTATAGCATAGTATGTGCGAATGTATTTTTCGTTGCCTGGTGATAATACGGTAAGGAGGAGAAGCCAAGACAACGATAAGATCAGAAGAGTTGAGACTTTGAAGCTCTTGCCTGAGGAGTGGTTTTTTAGTACAATAGGAAAGAGCAACAGGTGTTGCCTGTGGCTCTTTAGCTCAGTTGGTAGAGCAGAGGCCTGAAGAGCCTTGTGTCACTAGTTCGAGTCTAGTAGGAGCCACCAGTAAAACACTCTCTTTTATAGCAAGAGGGTGTTTTTCTTTTGGTATGACCAATCTCTCGCTTCTGGGCCGTCAGAACAACTCCAGCTCACATAGCGCTTGCAAGAGAAGGCTCTGCCTCACTTACCCACAAGCGAGACGCCCGTGTATAATAAATGGTATGAAATCACTCCATCAGCCCACACCTCTCTCCTGGCGGCGCCTCGCTCTGTTTGCGCTCTGGGTTATGCTTGCGATTGTACTGTGCAGTGCTATTGTATATGGTGCTTTGTTTTTTATACCACGCCGTGTGCAACCCCATCCACTCCAGCAGCTTAGGCAAAAAGAGGAGTTCCCAGCAATAGATACGAAGAAGCTATCGCCCGTCCGAGCGAAGATCATCACGACTGCCCACCAGCAATTTGACACTCCACAGCCTGGTACATTCTATAGCCAAGGCGAGCGGCAAGATTGGTGTGCAAACTTCGTTAGCTGGGTGCACCAGCAGGCGGGTGTGCCATTTATCAACCCACACAATGGTGGCTGGCGCATCCCTGGCGTGCGTAGCCTCGAAACGTACTATCGCACGACTGGTCGCTGGCACCCAGCCGATAGTGGCTATACACCCCAGCCAGGCGATGCCATCCTCTACGATACAACGAGCTCGCGTGGTGAGCACGTCAATATTCTCCTGCGTTACCAAGACGGCAAGCTCACCACCGTTGGTGGCAACGAAGGCAACGCAATCCACGTCAGCACAATCGATCGAGCGGCCGTTGATAAAATTCGTGGCTTTGGTGCGGCAGAGTAGGACACGTATCTTTTCTGCGTTATCTAATGGATAGTGAGGATTGGAGTATAATTTAATTTTCCGTTTTTCCAAAAGCAAGAGGTGAGTACGCAATAGCCACACGTACATATCCTAGAATAGTGACGGAACGAAGTGCGCAGGAGCGAATTGTACGATTCATAGAAGAAAGGGCTTGAAATTTTACGCACTATTCCATATAATACAACTCAGCAACATGCGGGTTTAGCTCAGTTGTTAGAGCGCTTCCTTGCCATGGAAGAGGCCAGGAGTTAGAGTCTCCTAACCCGCACCACAGCATCGCTATACAAACCCTCACCTGACGAACAGCCCTGCTTGGCTGTCTCAGCCGAGGACCGTCGCCCACCTCCTGTCGAGGTGGGCGATTTTCGTAGGGCGGCGATCCGTGCCACAGCCCGCAGTCTTGGGCTAGCCAGCTGGTCGAACGGCCGGTTGAGTCGTGCTTCCAGGCAGACATCGCTACCGGTGTCCGTCACCCGGACAGAGCAGGGCGCCTCATCAGCTCGACCCGTTGGCTCGTCACCAGCATCGTCCGCCTCACACTCACCGCGCTCCCACCCATCACGGCCACGCTGTCCATCAGGTTCGTCATCAGCGCCCCTCACACCATCGTCCACATCCTGCAACTCTCCGCCAGCCCGTCATCACCACCGTCGCCAGGCAAGATGACCCGGCCGTCCTCATCTACCGCTGGATTGACCAGCACCCGCTCGAAGAACACCTGGTTCAGCTGCTTCCTCAAGTGATCCGGTGCCGCCATATACAGCCGGTAGCAGTCCTCCAACAGATCCAGCGCCTGCTCCACATGCGCCCGCACCAGCTTGGCATCCGCCTGGTAGGCATCAAGCTGACGCTGAATCCCCGCCAACTCTCGCCCCAGCCGATCCTGCTCCTTCTTGAGCAGCTCCAGCGGCACCGCCCCCGCATAGTGCGCCTGCAGCAGCCTGCGCCGCTCATCCTCCAGGTTCGTCCGCCGCACCGTCAGCGACCGAACGCTTCGATCCTTCTCCCCCTCAATCCGCGCCAACTCCGCCAGCAGATACCGCTCAATCTCCTGACGATCCGCCTCACTGACATACAGCCGCCGATACACCTCCTGTATCTGCGCCTCCACCACCTCAATGAGCACCGCCTTGAAGGTGCAGTCGTGCACCCGGTGCCGCCTGGCGCAGATGAAGTAGGGGTACAGCACCCCCTTACCATTCTTCGTGTTCTGCACCAGCAGCCGACTACCACACTGCCCACACACCACCGTGCTCTTCAGGAAATGGTTATGCATCCGCTCCCGCTCGCCACTGCGATGGGAGTCCAGCACGGCCTGGACCGTCTGCCACGTCTCCTCATCCACCAGCGGCTCGTGCTTGCCCGCATACTCCACGCCCTGGAACTGCACCACACCCTTGTAGTACGGGTGCCGCAGCAAGGTATGCAACCGCCCCTTGGTAATGGGCCGAGCGGGCTTACTCGGCGTGGCTGGCACGTCCAGCCCCAGCCCTGCCAAGTGCTTGGCTAGTTGACTGACTGTCCAGTTGCCGGTGGCGTACTCGGAGAAGGCGAGGCGAAGCAGGGGAGCACGCTGCTGGTCGAGTTCGACCGTCCGGATCTCCCGCCCATGCTCATCCCGCCCCCGCACATCCACATACCCCAGCGTGCCTTGCCCAGCGTCCCGCCGTTCCTGGCCTTTTCTCCCATCCCCTTGATGACCTCGTTGGCCAGGTTCCGGGAGTAGAACTCAGCGATGCTGCTCATGATGCCGTGCAGCAGCATGCCACCGGGCGTCTGGTCGATGTTCTCACTGGTCGACACCAGCCGCACACCCGCCTCCTCAAACGCCCGGTTTATCTCCACATCATCGGCTCGGTTCCGTGCCAGGCGGTCGAGCTTGTGGACAATGACGTAGTCGATCCCACCGTCTTCCTTGAGGTAGGCCAGCATCTTCTGCAGCTCAGGACGGTTCGCAGACCTGGCGGACTCACCCCGGTCGGCGAACTCCTTAACCACCAGTGCGCCCATCGACTGGGCCTTGCGCTTATTCGCCTCCCGCTGAGCGGGCAAGGAGAAGCCTTCCTCACTACCACCACGCTGGGCCTGCTCCCGGGTGGAGACACGGATGTATGAGACGGCCCGCTTCGGCGGGACTCGACGTGCAGCAGCAGGTCCCCGTCGTCGTGCACGGACAGGCGCACCGGGTGGTGCCAGGCGGAGGCCGCCCACTTGTTCAGTGCGATCTGCTTGAGATTCTGATCGAACAAGCGCGCGAGCACGAACAGGAGGCGCGCACGACTGACGGGCGGGGTGAGGGAGTCGGGGTCGGTCCACCAGGGCATGTCAGTCCTCCTTCCGGACACGGGTCAGAGGCAGTGTGTTCTCGAGGCCACCGCGCACCGGTCGACCAG
>CAKMNX010000011.1 GCA_927910745.1 uncultured Candidatus Saccharibacteria bacterium
TATGCGTGGTTCTTTTTCTCTTCTTTATATATTTATATATAATAGGAGAGAAATCGATATGGATTGGATATATGGATATATAAGTATGGATATAGATAGAAATCAGAGAAATAGAGAAATAGAAAGATAGATAAATAAAGATAAAGATAAGTAGATAGAGATAAATAGAGATAGAGAAGATAGAGAAATAGATAGAAATATAGATATAGAGAAATATAGAGATGGATATAGAAATAGATAGAGAAATATGAAAGAAAGAGAGTTATAGAGATAGAGAGATGGGTATAAAGATATAAATGGAAATATAGATAGATATGAATAAATAAAAAGGAGAAGCTATGTAAAAGAGTTGCTGCATGGAGCCGCGGAGTAAGCAAAAGGATGCAATCAATAGCAGTAAGAGCATCTGAGTCTCATGTATGACAACAAAGACGATACGCGTACGCGATTCTCGGGATACTTGCACACCTACCGTCTTAGAACGCGGGCTGCCTGCCAAAAGCTTCGGCGTTGCTGCTCGATCAAGCTGACATGCTCGCCTCCTACTCTTCTCTAGCCTAGTCTAGTCACGCGCGCGCCTTAATAACAGCCACAAAAACCCAAGCACAAACCAACAAGCCTCCTTATTCGACAGTACGAAGAGCGATACTACAGCAAGTTATGTGCGACATACACCACACTCGTTGCTCCAGCTAAGAAATTACCTGCTCGCTGGACGATAGGTAGCGAAGACGATGAAGGTTACCCGCTTACTACAGTATCTGGCACACCTCACATATCTTACCTACGCTGCTTGAACAACTCCACCATTACCCTGTAGCAAGTCCAAGTTATCCTGTGGGTTACTTCTATCCATCTCGTCCATTGCAGCACCGCTCCGGCTCCAATCTGCTAAATATGGCGTCACCGTGCGATCGCCACCCTCATTCGGTGTTTCAACCGCCGTAACCAAAGGTGACTTCCCATCATAACAGTCAATAACGTATTGCGTTGTTCCCTGCTCACTCGTTGTTGTCACAACTATCCGAGCTGTTGCATCATCTGGCACAAGACCAGTTGCGCCAAATGTACCACGAGTCAATTGCCATGCATCAGTCACTCGCGCCTCATACGGTTCTCCACCCACATCACAGCAGACCACTCGCCAATCGGCCAGATCCATCGAGCCAAATTCATAATGCTTTAGAGAGCCCATATTACCCGCCGGATCGTACAAAAAGCCATACGTTGGCCCCTTCTTTTCTATCGCGCGCAACTTGTCGAGCCGAGCGTCAAGCTTCTCTCGCTCTTTTTTATCCAGGGATTGATCTGCCAATCGACCCTCAATTTCTCTCTCTTCTCTCTGCACCTCTGCTTCAAATAGCTGACGCGCCACTCCTTCGTTCGCTGCCCGCCGCTCCATCTCCGCCTCAGTCAGGGGCTGCAGCTCACCACTCGCCTGGGCTGCTTCGACGATGGCATCGTGCGTCGCCTGGTAGGTAGAGCGATCGAGGCTATCGGCAGACGCCTCTGGATCATACGGACTGGGCAGGCCAGCGCCAGCACGCTCTCCACCATTAGAAAATGATGTATCTACTGCTTCGCTTTGTGCCATGCCCAACCTCTATTCTGTTTTGCTTGTGATGGCCCAGATTATACACCACTCTCGATACTTTGTCTATAGTCTGACCTCTGTTCGGTTGGTGTTCTTAGACCTGTCCCCAATTATCACCAATCGAGACGTCGACTTTGAGCTTAACGCCAAGCTGTGGATAAATATGCTCCATTGTCTCGCGCAGGATATGGCTCACCTGCTCGGCATGGGCGCGCGGGCACTCAACCATAATGCTATCGTGAATCTGCACCACCTGCCAACCAATCGGCTGGCCATCGCCATCAGCCAGCTGCTCTCCAGCCTGGGCCAGCTTGTCTTCCACCGCCAGCATGGCAAGCTTCATGAGGTCGGCCTCGGTACCTTGGATCGGCATATTGGCAGCCGCTCGCTCGGCAGCGCTGCGCACCGCAAAGTTACGCGACGCAACATCCGGCGTCCAGCGGCGGCGACCAAACAGCGTCTGAACAAAGCCCGCATCATGCGCCTGCTGGATAGTCTGCGCCATATAGGCTTTGAGCTTCGGCCGAAGGCGATAATATTCATCAATAAAGTGCTGCGCCTCGGCATAGCTCATCTGGGCCGCAGCGGCTAGGCCATGCTGGCTCATCCCATAGAGCACCCCAAAATTCACCACCTTGGCCCGGCGGCGCTGCTCCTTTGTGACGACATCGAGTGGCACTCCATACACCTGGGCGGCCGTATTCGCGTGGATGTCGATATCGGTATTAAAATCGCGAATCATTGCCTCCTCCCCCGACAGCACGGCCGCTAGGCGCAGCTCAAACTGCGAATAGTCAGCATTGACAAACACATTGCCCGGCGCTGGCACAAAGGCATCGCGAACGTGCCGCCCTAGCTCACTGCGAATCGGGATGTTTTGCAAATTTGGGTCGGTGCTGCTAAGGCGGCCCGTCGCCACCACATCTTGGTTGAAAGTAGTGTGGATATAGCCCGCGTCATCGGTCAGCTGCGGCAGCGCCTGGGCATACGTATTTTGCAGCTTGGTCAGCTCGCGGTAGCGCTCCACCAGCCCAATAATCGGGTGATGTGGCCGGAGCTTGTCTAGCTCCTTCTGGCCCGTCGAGTAGCCCGTCTTGCCCTTCTTAATACCCGCTGTTGGCAGCTGGAGTTTCACGAAGAGCGCCTCGGCCAGCTGGGCCGGGCTGCCAATATTCAGCTCATACCCCACCATGCCATAGATCCGCTGCTGCAACTCGGCGATCTCGCTACTCAAGGTGCGCTGCATCGCCGCAAGTGTGCGGCTATCGAGCCGGATACCGCGCCACTCCATCCGCGCTAGCACAGGGATGAGCGGAAAGTCCATCGTCCGTGCCACCCGGGCAAGCTCGGGCAGCGCATCAAACGCCTGAGTTTGCTCATCGTACACCGCCCACAGCGCACTAATAGCGAGGCGTGGGTCATCAAGCGACTCCAGCCCTGCAAGATCAGCCAGCGCCCGCGACGTGCGCAGGGGATTAAGCAAAAACGACCCCTGGGCGGTATCGTGCTTCACGACTGGCAGCTGCCGCACGCCACGAGCCAGTAAGTGGCGTAATAATTCCTTGGTGCGGTGCCCGACAATCGGCACATGCGGGATAACATCAATCGCATCACGCCAGCTCAGGCGGGCTGCCTTGCCTCGCTCGTGGCTCACCCAGACGCCGCCCTCAACTGGCCAGACCAGCAACTCTTTGGCCATCAGGAAGAGCGCCTTGGCTTGGTGAGCAGGCAGCTCAGTCGCATGCTGCACCACTGGTGCATCGGGTGGCTGGGTACTCTCTGCCGCCTGCATCTGCGGCGGCAATTGGCGCAGCAAGCTACGAAACTCCAGCCGCTGCAACATCGCCCGCACCGCCGCTGGGTCGCAGTTATCCATCGCCATCGCTGCTCGGTCAAGCGTCACTGGTGCATCGGTATATAGCCGGGCTAGCTCGCGGCTCATATAGGCCGAATCTTTGCCCTGCTCCAGCTTGCGCCGCAAGGTATCTTTGACCTGCCAGAGATTATCATAGAGGTTGTCAAGTGTGTCGAATTGCTGCAGCAGCTTAACCGCCGTCTTCTCCCCCACCCCTGGCACACCGGGGATGTTATCCGACGCATCGCCTTTGAGGCTCTTGAAGTCAAGAAACTGGCCAATCCGAATACCATAGCGCTGCTCAAAGGCAGCGATGTCGAATTTGTCGATATTGGTCAAGCCTTTTTTGAGGGCATAGAGGTAGGTATTTTGGTCGAGTATTTGCAAGGCGTCGAGGTCGCTCGTGATGAGATACGTCTCGATATCCCCCTGCTGCTCGGCCTGGGCGTCAAGCGTCGCCATAATATCGTCCGCCTCGTAATCATCAAACTCATACAGCGGCCAGCCAAAGGCCTGCAAAAGCTCGTGGAGTAGTGGTATCTGGGCGTAAAAATCTGGCGGAGCGGGCTTACGACCAGCCTTGTATTGGTCGTAAATGGCAAGACGGCGGCGGATATTCGTCTTTGGCTTATCCCACGCCACGCACACATAGTCTGGCTGGAGGCGCTTGATTAGCTCCAGGCTCAGCGCCGCAAAGCCATACACCCCGCCAGTTGGCGTCCCATCGGCCGTCGAAAGGTTGGGCATGGCATAGTACCCACGGTAGAACACACTTTTGCCATCAATAATCACTAGGCGCTTCATCATAGTTCTAGTATAGCATTGGTGCGGTGCGGAAACATCCTCGCGCGGCACCTCTACCCTGCTCCCTGCCCTCCAGTTATAGTGTAGGTTGAGTGCGCTGGCGCCGGCGACGCCACCACCACACTAGCCAACCAGCCAGTGCGATGAGTAGCAAACACAGGCTAATCAGCAGTGCTGGCACAAAGCTGCTCATCAGCTCAGCCAGCGGACCCTTGGCAGTAAACGTATCCTTTTTCTTTTTCACCGTCATCCGTTTGGTGCCAGGCTTTTTATCTTTCTTGTCGTCCTTTTTCTCTGATGGGGTAGCCGGTGGTTTTTCGCCAGTGGTTGGAGTACCGCTTTGGTATATCTTGACATAGTCGATAAGGAAGGTCTGGTTGGCAAACTTCTTCGATGAGTCGGGCGGGTGCTCCTCACTCTTCCACTCCACATAGTCGTTGAGAATAACGTACCACGTATCGTCAAAGACTTGCTTGAATTGGCTCGCATCCATGCCCATTTTTGTTGGTTTTTCTGCCGGAACTCGAGCAGTTGGATGGCTCTTCTCATCGCCCGCTCGATAGTTATACACCAGCACCGGCTGGTTATCAACGAAGAATTTGACCGTCTCACCATCGTATTCCGTCGCCCAGACATGCCAGTTGTTCGCCAATGTCACTGGGGATGGTATGAGGTTCTCTCGGCTATGCCCTAACCCCTTCGTCTTCCATATCTGCGATGATGGGCTGTGGTAGCAGCGAATATGCGTCGTCGACCATGTGTAGGTCGGCGTCCATGAATACCACTCCAGCATGTCGAGCTCACCATAGGGGTCGTTCGCTTGCTTGTTGTTGCTACAGTTGGCAAGCGTCACACTATTGCGCAGCCAAATAGCTGGGCGCGTCCCATTCTCGCCATTCCAATTAATCTTCGCCCGTACCTCGACGCGGAATGGTTTATGCCCATCGAGCACCCGACCTGACTCCACTCGCCCACTCTGGTAGCGTGTCATCTTGCCAGACGGGCAAGGCTCTTGGCTGGCGTTGCTATCACCCAGTGGCTCAGCCACGCTCGACACACAGTGACGCCGGGTCGTAATCTGCAAAGAACCGTTAGTCACCGCAACGTTATTGGCGCTATATGCCAAATGCTCCTTGCCATAATTATCTTTATTTTGCTGAAGAACCTTCCAATTTGACAGTGGCGCCGTAAACTCCTCGTTATATACCATCTGCCACTGCTGCGCCTGGGCAACCCCACCAAACATCACCGACAGAGCACCCGCAACAAGGACACTCACTACTCCATACACCAGCCCACCTCGTCGCTGCACCATTATCTCCTCAGCCTGCACACATGTGTGCTTATATACTCATACGTTATGTATAAGTGTACACGTTCTGTCGGATTTTTCAATTGTTATAGCATGAGCAATATCTTGCAAAACAAAACACAGCATTGCATCGCAAGGCGAACCACACCCACACTACCCCACCTCTACCACTCAATAACACCCCTTGCTGCGAGCTAAGAGGAGGCGCTATTTTGGTCATTTGTGCGAGTGTGGCGGTTGGTGTTTTCGTTACAAATTGTCTGAGATTTTGGGTTTTTTGACTTGCCCCGCCCACCGACGCGCTGCTTCGCGTTGTCTCTTCGTTGTGCCACCAACAATCAAACTATCATCATCCTGCCCGCGACCTAACTGACTTGCTAAACACTCATACTGCGCTGAGCACATACTACACACCTGCTTTGCAAACTGCACCCTCCGAGCAATATCGACCTTCCGAGAATACTCTGGCTTGTTTGCATCAGGGCTGGGGATATCGAGGTCAAAATTGAACGCACCTTGTGAGCCACACGCCGCCAAGGCAATCCACTCCGACATATCTGGTACTTTCTCTCCCCGGAGTAGCTGCTCTGCAACATATCGCGCAGGACTTACACCATCGCTCTTCATTCGTTCTCGCATTGCCTGTGTGGCAGGGGTTGGCTTTCTTGGTTGTTCACGCATCATAAGTTTTTTCTCTTTTGCTATACAAAACGTTGGCTTCTGCATTATTCCACACACCTGTTATTTTGCCAAGCATAAGCAGTGTGTTCCGCCGCTTGTCGCTCTACCACTGCATCACCTAGCGGCGCCGAGCCCGCCGCTGCTTGGGTTTGGGCATACCCCACTGCCGGCGGTCGGCTTGGGTTGTGCCACCACGGACATCACCAGCAGCGATAATACGTTGGTACCCCTGCAGCGCAAAGAACAAGCACTCGGCCGCTACTGGGCACTCAGCACAGTCCTCACGCTGCTCGGGCTCTATCCGCTGCTTCGTCTCGGCATCAATACACAGTGCCAAGCGAGCAAAAGCCTGCGGTGCGGGAATGTGCCCAATATGCCGCCGCTCGGCCATGCACTGCTCTGCCCAGGCAATGCGTGCTTTGGGTGTGTCGTTTGCCTGGATAGCGTGGTGCATCGCAGTGGTGAGAGCGGTGGATTGGCTGGGGAGGTCGGTTGGTGCGGGGTTATCCATCAGTTGTTTGCGCTGTTTTGGTGTTAGGCCAGCACAGATCCCAACCGATACTCCTTCTCTCACCGCATATGCCGCACACACATCAATCACCGCACAACCAATGCAGCGCTGCAGCGCCAGTGCCGTGTCTTCTGGTTTGCCACTAAAATATTCTTCGCTCGTAGCTGGACTACAAGCAGCATCGCGCATCCAGTCCTTTGGCAGCGGTGCGTCTCCCCGTTGCCGCGTCAATATACCAAGCCAAAACAACCGCGATACAGGATCGCTTGGCACATAGCGTCGTGGTTGCTCTGGTCGTGATGGCTGTGCAGCTGGCTGCTCTTCCATACTATCTTTATTGTACCATTCCCCACGCTGCCAACCATAAGCGCTATTATCTGCTATACTAGAAATATGAATCATCCATCTCACCCGACGACAATCCTTGCCTTTGTTGGCCTCTCAGGCGCAGGCAAGAGCGAGGCGGTCAACCACGTCGCACGCCTTGGTATCCCCAAGGTCTACGCTGGTGGCATCCTCTACGACGAAATGCGCCGCCGTGGCATCGCTATCACCCCGCAATCACAAGCCAAATTTCGCAAAGCCTGGCGCGAAGAGGCTGGCAAAGACATCATCATCCGCACCGCTGCCGAGCAAATGCAGCGCCTCGCCGCCGCTGGGCAGCGCCACATCCTCTTTGATGGCCTCTACTCCTGGACGGAGTACAAATACCTCACCCACCACTTCCCAGGCGAGCTCGTTGTCGCGGCCATCGTCGCGCCCAAACAGCTCCGTCACCGCCGCCTCGCCCAGCGGCCCGAGCGGCCCTTTACCGCACAGGAAGCGATCGCCCGCGACTGGTCGGAGATTGAGGATATTGAGAAGGGTGGCCCTATCGCCATTGCCGACCACTTCATCTCCAACAGCCACAATCTCACCGAGCTCCACCAGCAGGTCGACACCCTTTGCCGCGAGATTGGTTGGATGTAAAATACCCCAGTGGGGTATATAAATCATCAGATAATTGACACATCGCCCTTCCCCTGCTATAATCCTCCCACAGATCACGTGTGCATGAGGCAAATGCACAATACGATAATAGTCTAATACGAGGAGTCTATGAAAACCAGCCTACCCCGTTCGTTATGACAACCCTGGTGAGACACTGGGTGTTATTGGATGCGTCTTGAGCTTCTTTGGTATCTCTATCGGTGGTATTCTCCTTGGCATTATTTCGCGCAATAAGTCTAAGGAAGCCGGTATGTCTACAACATGGGGTAACGTTAGTCTGGGCTGGGGCATCTTTGGGTCAGTCTGCTGGTGTCTTATCTGGCTTTTCTGGATACTTGTGTTTGTTGGTGTATTGTCCAAGCCATCTTGGTGGTACTATTATTACTACTAAGCCACTTGCTTCAATATAAAAATACCCAGCATACTACTGGGTATTTTTATGTAAAGTATTTTGGGAGTACCTTCTGCATTTTTAGGGCTTTTGTATTCACCCCTCTACAATCATGATCTCTATTTCTCGGTAGCGATAGTAGGAGTGGTATTCGAGAGGTTTGTGCCCTCACAGCAAAGTAAATAGCCATTATTATACAGAAACTTCACTAAAAACCATACAGTAACGACTTTTGCAAGCAATTTATCCAAAAAATCGACATACATACTGTATGCCGATTATTCTCGTGCACTATCCCCTACTGCTGCAAATACTCGTACAGCTTCTTGGCGTCCTTATGCTTGCGCAGCTTGGCCAGGGCCTTAGCCTCAATCTGACGGATGCGCTCGCGCGTCACGGCAAACTCCTGCCCAACTTCCTCCAGCGTGTGGCTCTTGCCATTCTCCAGGCCAAAGCGCATTTTAATAATCTTCTGCTCGCGGTCACTCAAGGTGGAGAGAATGTCTTGCACCTGCTCTTTGAGAAGTTGGTTGGAGGCCGACTCTTCAGGGCTGACCGTATCTTCGTCCTCGATAAAGTCCCCGAGCACCGACTCCTCCGAGTCGTCACCATCGCGCCCCACACCAGCATCCAGGCTGCTGATGTCTTGCTTGATCTTCATCACATACTCAACCTTATCCGGCTCCATATCAAGCTCTTTAGCAAGCTCGGTAATGGTTGGCTCACGGTTGAGGTCTTGCGTGAGGCGGCGCTGGGTGCGCAGCAGCTTGTTGATCGTCTCCACCATGTGGACAGGAATACGAATAGTGCGCGCTTGGTCGGCAATCGCCCGGGTAATCGCCTGGCGAATCCACCAAGTGGCATAGGTGCTGAATTTAAAGCCCTTATCTGGGTCAAACTTCTCCACCGCCCGCAATAACCCGGTGTGCCCTTCTTGGATAAGATCGAGAAAATCAAGGCCACGACCACTATATCGCTTGGCAATGCTTACCACCAGGCGCATATTAGCCTCGGCCATTTTGTCTTTCGCTCGCTTATCGCCCTGCTTAATCCGGTAGGCTAGGTCTACCTCTTCATCGGCACTAAGCAGCGGGATCTTGCCGATCTCACGCAGGTGCAGCCGGACCGAGTCGTCGCTAATATCATCAAAGTATTGGTTGCTGTTAAGAATCTCCTCTGGCGTGTCTTCTTCCTCAAGCGCCGCGAGGTCGGGCTCCATATCGTCGACGGCTAGATCCATCATCGGTGGCTGGGCATCGGGTGGCGCTGCCTGAGCTGTGGTTGCTGGTTTTTTTGCTTGGTATCCTTATCGTCGGTTGCCACGCGCTATCTCCTTGATTAATTGGTTCAGTTGCTGGCGCAAAGCGGCGGCGGCAGTCGTATCGCCGCTCTCTTCTGCTTGGCGCAGTTGGGTGGTAAGATGATGTTTGTGTTGCTGCTTGTGTTCGGTTTCGATTTGCCGCAAAAGCCGGGCGGTCTCGTAGTAGCGATCGGTCTCGCTCCACGCACCATACCGAGCGTCGGCACGTACCCGCACCATTGTAATATACTCGTCAAAGTTTTGCAATGCTGGCGGCGTAGTGGTAAGAGGTTGCCCATGGTGCGCCGCATAGTACTGAGCCAAGGCCTGGCGCGCCTCCCCCGCAAAGAGCTGTGGGTCAATCCGCCCAAACAATTCCTGGCTCGGGCCATCAAGCATCGCCAGTGCAAGCACATCGTCTTGTACGAGGTAGCGATTGCGTGGCGCGGCCGCTGCCGCCTTAACAGCCTTGCGGACGGGAGCAGCCGGTGCCGTTTGCTGTGCCTTGGCCTGAACAGCCTGGACACTTGAGCCCACCGTTTGAGCAATCTGCCGCTGGTAGTGCTCGCGCTCCACTGGGTCACCCAAACGATTAACAAGCGCCAGCCCAACCGTCGTAAACTGCCGCTTACCCGCTGCCGTGGTAAGATCGAGCTGCTGCCGATACTGCGCCAGGAGCCAATCCACCGCTGGCTGAGCCGCCGCTATCGCCTGCTGCCAGGCCGCTACCCCCTGCTGCTGAATAAGTTCATCAGGGTCTTTTGCCCCTGCCGGCAGTGACACTACTTTTAGCTCCACCCCCGCTTGGGCAGCCAGGCCAATCGCTCGCTCTGTGGCCGCCCGCCCAGCGTTATCACCATCAAAACTCAGCCGGATATCGCCCGCCAACCGCTTGAGCGCCCGAATGTGATGCTCCGTCATAGCAGTGCCCGCCGTTGCCACCACCGCTGCTTCGCCCGCCTGATGGCTGCTGATCACATCCATATTGCCCTCGACAATCACCGCATAACCCTGGGCCCGAATCGCTTGCTTGGCCTGCATCAAGCCAAAGACGTGCCGGCCTTTATCATAGAGCAGTGTCTGGGGTGTGTTGAGGTATTTTGGTGCATTAGGCACATCAGCAATCAAGCGCGCCGTAAAACCAATCACCTGCCCACTCGCATCCATCAATGGCACCATCATCCGCCCACGAAAGAGGTCGCCATCGTAGCGGTTCACCAGGCCCGCCTCGCGCAGTTCCGCCAGCGAAAAGCCTTTTTTCTTAAGATACGTTACCAGAGCATGACCATCGCGCGGCGCATAGCCAATCTGAAACTGCTGCACGATCGCCTTGCTGAGCCACCGCGTCCGAAACACATACGCCAGCGCATCCTGGCTCCGCACCAAACAATGCTGATAAAAATTCTCCGCTAGCCGATGCGCCTCGAGCAGCCGCTGCTTGCGCCGCGCCAGGTCGCGATTACCCTCTGTTCATAAAGCGAAAGATCCACCCCTGCCTTGCGCGCCAGCAATTCCAGCGCCTGACGAAAATCCAGCCCCTCTACCTCCATAATAAAGCTAAAGACATCGCCGCCCCGCCCGCTACTAAAATCATGCCAAATATTCTTCTCGGGGCTCACAAAAAAGCTCGGCGTCCGCTCACTCGTAAAGGGGCTCAGGCCTTTGTAGCTCCGCCCCGCCCGCTTGAGCTGCACATACTCGCCCACCACATCCTCTATATTCAAGCGCGCCCGCACCTCTTCTTTGGCATCCATAGGTATAGTATAGCGCATCGAGCATGAGCCAATCGAACTGTGTTTGCTCTCTTTTTTATTATTCATCCCCTCACCAAGCTTGCTGTATCCACACTATCCTGTTTTTTGTCAGCGAGTAGTTACATTACATATGCTTAACAGCCAGGACGAGTAACGTAAGGCAATGGAGAAATATACTTACCTCTCGCCCAAAACATACGGTATTTTAGTATAGTATATAGGGGTATAGGGTATATAGGGTAGAGGGGTATATACTATATATACTTCATCCATCTGACCTCTGTTAGAGATTATCCTCTTTACCTCTGTTAGTGGTTGTGTTTAAATGGTATTATAGTAACTATGAATCCACAGCAACCATACACTCCCCAACCGAATGGTTCGGCACCGCAGCCCGAGCAACAGCCTCCTCAGCCCAATGCGCCGGCAGCTGCTCCGTATGTCCCTTACTATGCTACCCAAGCGGCGTCACACGGTGCGCAGGATTATGGCTATGGCTCATACAATCCAGCAGCGCAGAGCCAACCAACCCAGCCACTCCACCATGAGCAGCAAGCTCCTTCATCGCCGCAGCCTCAGGCTGCTCCCTACCAGCCGTATCAGCCACCACACAACCAACCAGCTGGCCAACCAGCCGCCAGCTACGGTAGTACAGGTCAGTCATACCACTACGCGCCGCAGCCCGAGCAACAGCCAGCCGCTACGGCACCCCAACCAACTAACCAACCCAGTTCACACACTAGCGCAGACCCATCACAGTATGCGAGCGCCTACCCAAGCCCTAGTCAGCAGCCTACCGCACAGCCCTACCAGCCACAATCGGGCGGCTACAATGGCCAGGCCTATACCAACCCACAGCAGCCACTCGGCGCGACTGCCATGGCTGCTACCGGCGCAGACCTTGGTGCAGCAAGCGAGCCAGACACCTCCTTCCCGGTGGATTACCTCAACGAGATTGCACCCAAGCAACAACCAGTGCAGATGAACCGCTTTGCGGTGTTTGGGCTGATTGGCGGTGTGCTTTTGCTTGCCTTCGCCATTGTCATGATGATGGTCAACAGCCAACCCAACTACACCAAGCAAGCCCAGAGCACCCTGGCGCGCATCGAGACCTTGCAAGCAGCCACCAAGGAGCAGCAGTCACGCCTGACGGAGAATGAACTCTCGAGCATGAACACTACACTCACCACCTCGCTGGGCAGTATGGGCACGGAGCTCAAGTCGTCACTCAAGGATGCGAAGATCAAGACTGAGCTAGTCGGTGATGCTAAAAAGACCGAAAAAGCCTACTCCGACAAACTCTCCAAAACACTCGAAGACGCTTACCTGACTGGCGCGCTCGACCGCGTCTACGCACGTGAAATGAGCTACCAGCTATCCATCCTCAAGAGTTACCTCCAAAAGCTCAAAACCGCCAGCGGCAACCGCAAAGCCATCGCCGACTACGTCGCCACCAATAGCAAGACGCTCGATGCCGCCACCAAGTCGTTTAGCAACTTCACCTCAACGAAGTAGCGACATACGGACATACGCTACCCTATCGACAAAAGCTCGCCTCTATGGCGGGCTTTTGCTGTATTAGGTATTCTGTTTGTATATAACTTTACGGAGCGGTTTTTTCTCCGCAGGACACTGGATGATGCTGGTATTTTATATGTGCCGATTGTCATGTTTCTCTAGCCGCTCTTCTTTGGGCTATTATAAATTTAAATACGAGAAGCCCCGCAGCGCTAATTCTCTTCTGTTATTTCATTTAGTAGGGTGTATTTTAGGTATCAGAAGGTCGAAGTTTGGGAGTAGCCAGCATTTTACAGTGTTTTATCGAAACGTACGTCCTACTCCGTCACCAGCCGGTAGCTAAGCCGCGCCAGGTCAATCACCTCATCATCGCTCAACTGGCCACTGCAAATAACAGTAATCCAATGCTTTTTATTGAGGTGGTAACCTGGCTGGACCGACTCATACCGCTCACGCAGGGTGCGGGCTAGCTGCGGGTCGCACTTGAGGCTCACCCTTAGTGGCTGCGACCCTTCGGCAATAAGCGCAAACATCTTCTCCTGCCGGCCAGGCACATCCTTGTGTCCTACCTTGTACACCGCGATATCGTCCCCAAAGGGATAGTCGAGCCACGCTCCGGGCAGGCTGAGCAAAAATTCTTCAAGCTGCTTGTGTGTCATAGCACTATGATACTACAACCACTTATGCCGCACAAAATACCCCACCATCGCTAGCGGTATGAGAACGATCAGGCCGATCATCAGCCAGAAGGCAATGTCGCTGCGAAACGGCAACTGCACGAAGTTCATCCCGCCTAGGCCCGTCAAGAACGAGACTGGCATAAAGACAGTGGCAACCAAGGTCAGGCGCTTCATCACATCGTTCATACGGTTAGATACCACCGAGAGATACATATCGAGCGCGCTGGTGAGAAGGTCACGCATCGTATCGATGAGCTCGTGGACGCGCCAGGCGTAGTCGTAGCTATCGCGTACATACACCGCGCATTTTTTATCAAACAAGGCATAGCGACCGTTACTGAGACCATTGAGCACATTCATCAAAGGGAGCACCACTTTGCGCAGGTCGGCCAGCTGACGCTTGTACACGAAGAGCTGCTGGAGCTGCCGATTATCTGGGGTGCGAATCATCGTATCCTCCAGCTGGTCGGTCACATCGTCGATATGGTTAAGCAGCGGCATAAATTGCTCAATAGAAAATTGGGCAATAGTAGCCAGAATAAGCGATGGCGTCGTGTGACTAGGCCGCAGCGCAGTAATGCGCTGAATGAGTTCATCGTCCAGCTCGCCCTGGTGCAGCGTAATAATCTCGGTTTTACTGAGTAAAATAGTAATAGTGTGGTACTTCACATTGTGCCGACTGACGTATGGTATATCCAGCGTGAGCAGCAACCACGCCTCCCCTTCTATCGCCTGTGGCAGCCAGCGATGCTCGCGCACCATGCGAGCCTGCAGCTCAGGCAGGTGCAGTTCTCTTAGCAGCGCCCGTCGCTGCTCAATTGTGTCAATCGTAATATCGCGCCACAGCTCGGGCATTACACGGCGACCTTTTGCAGATAATAGCGCAGCTCCATAATACTACCGCGGATATCCTCCAGCGCGCGGTGGTCTTCTGGCTTGGCAAATTTCTTACCGTATTTGCCCTCCATCACCACCTTCCAGGCGCTTACATCGAGCATGCGGTAATGTAAACGCTGCGCCAGCTGCGGCCACCAGTGATCGATAAAGCGGCGATCTTGGTGGATGGAGTTCCCCGCCAGCAATATCCGCCCCTCGCCAGCACACTGCTCATCGCAAAACGCCAGCAGCTCTTGCTCAATTACCGCCAGCGGCTTGCCCTGAGCATTCTGCTCCTCGAGCCCGCGCCGCGCCGCCGGGTGCTGATCCCAAAAGCTCGCGTTGCCGTCGAGGAGGCGCGTGAGCTTAGCTGCATCATGGCGCACCACCCCTTCGTACGTTGCAATCTCAGCGAAGTCCCAATCTGTCACAATCGCCGCCACTTCTAGTATTTCATCCGTGGTAGGGTCTAGCCCCGTCATCTCTAAGTCGACCCACAAAATCCGTTTTGGTTTGAAGCTTGGTTTCATGCTTCTAGTATACTACATGTCCACCGTATAGCGCTCATCCTTAGCTATTACTGTTATAAGCATAAGCTTTACTGACGTGCAAGTTGGTGCACTACTTTTTTGTTCAGGTGCCTTTGCTTTCCTTCTTGCTCCGTGTTCCAGGACGTAATTATGCGGTAAATCATCTCCCCCTACCCCTGTTATTTCGAATGGTTCATTATTGCGTTCAGGCTACGTAGATGTTTGGGTAGTGCGCAAATTTATTATTCACCATAGAAAAACCACACCCTGGGTGGGTGTGGCTGATTGCTCTGAGGCTTCTCGCCTGCTTAGTCTTTTTTCTTGTCCAAGCGGTCGAGCTTGAGAAAGTGGATGATCAGGTAGATGACGAATGCTGTGGCAATCAAGGTGATCAGCGAGCTCACGAAGGCTCCCCACGCGAAGTCGGCACTGCGCCCAGCAATTTCGATGTGCGTGCTGGCAGCCTCGAGACCCTTCTGCGAACCCACGATGAACTGCACCACTGGGCTAATGAACCCCTGAACTAATTTTTTAACCGTGTCGCCGGCGGCGGTACCAATCGCCAAACCAACAGCCAGGCCCACCACGCCCTGCTCACGAATGAAGTCCGCAAAACCACCGAGGTGGCTATTCTTCATCTTCTGTTCCATTGCTTGGGCAGCAGCTGCAGCCTCTTGGGCAGCCTTGCGTGGGGTGCGGCGTGCAGCAGGCTTCTTTGCAGCAGCTGCTTTGGTTTTGGTTGTTGTTCGTTCTGCCATAGGTTCTCCTTATTAACCATTGTTTATTCAAATTATAGCATATTCTGCATTAATTGCTAGCGGTCTTGTGTTGGTGGTGTTCTATGGCGCGAGGACTTCGCTAATCGTTTCTCAATCTTCTCTTTGTCTTGCTTGGCATCTGCGATCCTCTTCAGGCGCGTCTTCCTAAAACCATATGACAACACTGGCTTACGCGCCACCACCCACGTACGCTCGCCCACTACAGCCGCTCCGGCGCTTCGATACCGAGCAGAGCAAGGCCGGCAGCCAGAGTATCGCGGTAACGCTGCACCAGGCTCAGGCGCTCGGCCTGGCGGGGGCTACCAACGACACGGTTTTTCTCGTAGAAGCGGTTAAATTCTTGGGCAAGCTCATAGAGGTAGTGGCAGATACCATGCACAAGATACTCGCGGGCGGCCTTCTCAACGACCTCTGGATATTCGCTCAGCTTGCGCAGGAGGAGGCGCTCGTCATCAGTGCAATCGGTCGGCTCGACAGGCTCGGCACTCGCCTTGGCCAGGATGCTGCAGGCCCGAGCATGAGCGTATTGGATGTAGGGGCCAGAATTGCCCTGCAGGCTCACCGTCTCGTCCATATCAAAGGCGATATCGTTGCCCATACGATACTTCGCAAAAGCGTACTTGATCGCCCCCAGGGCCACCTGGCGCTGCACCACTGGGTCTGTGGTGAGGTTCGCCACGCGCTCTTGGACGATGGCAAGCACATCGGCCGCTCGCGCCACATTGCCCAGGCGCGAGCTCATCTTGCTGCCATCACCAAAGCGCACTGTGCCATTGGTCAGGTGAGTCATTCGTCCGGCTAGCTCAGGCCGGAAGAGCTCTGCCGCAGCATACACCACACGCATATACTCCTTTTGGTCGTTGCCAGTGATGAGAATCCGGTGGTCGAAGTGGTAGTCTTCTACTTCTTTCCAGATAACGCCAATGTCCTTTGTCTCATACGTCGGCAGGCCGTTGGACGTCACAAAAACGCGGGTGTGCAGATGCTTCGCGGGATCACCGACGAAGACCACTGCCCCCTCAGAACGCTGCAAATTCCCCCGCTCCAGCTGCTCGTGCACCACGGCGAGGCCAATCGGTGCGGTGCTACTCTCGGGGATATAGTCAAGATGATCAACCTGAATCATCGCATAGAAGGCATCAAAGTAATCCAAACTCCACTGGCGCGTCGTCCAATAGATCTGAGCCAGCGGCGTATTGTGCTCATCATGCTCGTGGTAGCTGTAGACTAGCTTGTTAAACTCAATAATCTCTTGCTTCGCCGTCTCGTTCTCTTCGTACGCTTTAGCACCGATCACATAGGCTTGGCTAATCCACCGCGCCCGAGCAAAGACATCGCTCTCTACCTCTGGTAACTTCTCTGGCAGCTCACCGCCTAGCGTGTGGCGCATCCCCCACAAACACTTAGCAACGTGCAGGCCAACATCACCACCAAAGCTGGCTCGGTCTACCGCCGCGCCAACCGACTCAATGATCCGCGCTAATATATCGCCATACACCGTCTGGTACAAGTGGCCAGTGTGCAACTCCTTAAAGGCGTTGGGGCAGCTATATTCCAGCGTGTAGCGCATGCCGCCATAGATCTGCTGCGGTGCGGTATTGGCCGCCTGCCACAGCGCTTCATCACTCAGGCGGAGATTAATAAAACCCGGGCCAGCCACGCTCACGTCAGAAAACTGGCCAGTCTGGCGTAGCACCGCCGCCACCTCATCGGCAATCTCGCGCGGTTTCTTGCCCAGTGGCTTGGCAAGCTTGAGTGCGACATTGGTCGCAAAATCGCCAAATGTCGGCTCTGGCCGCGTCAATTCCACCGGCGGAGTTTGTTGATAAAGAGTGTATACTGCATCACGAATCGTCTGTTCCATGATTATAGTATACAACAGATGCAGCGCAAGAATAGCGTAAGCGTAGCGAGAAGGTTTACGCCTTACCCTTCTGCATCCGCTTTTGCCGCTTGAGCGCCGCCTGCACTAAACCAGCAAAAAGCGGATGAGCTCGAAATGGCCGCGAGGTAAACTCTGGGTGAGCCTGAGTCGCAACGAAGTAGTCGCAGGTCGGTGCCTCGACAAACTCGACCAGCCTACCATCGGGTGACGTGCCCGACACCACAACCCCGCCCGCGTTAATCGCAGCAAGATGCGCTTGATTCACCTCATAGCGGTGGCGGTGGCGCTCAACTACCTCTGTTTTTCCATATACCTTAGCGGTGCGCGAGCCAGCTTGCAGCACCGCTGGGTAATTGCCCAGGCGCATCGTCCCGCCGGTCGATTGCTTACCCTGCTGGTCAGGCATAAGGTAGATGACGGCATCATCCGGCGCGGCACCACACTCCGCACTGCCAGCCTGGGCCAGACCACCGCGGCGGGCAGCGGCAATCACCGCGACCTGCATCCCCAGGCAGATGCCAAGATACGGTATGTTGTGCTGCAAGCAGTAACTCGCCGCCGCAATCTTCCCTTCTACCCCACGCTTACCAAAGCCGCCAGGTACCACCACAGCATCCACAGCGCTGAGCGCTGCGTCGGTCACTGTCTCGGCATTGATCCATTGGATCGTCACCTCACTACGGTGTGCCCAGGCAGCTGCTTTGAGCGCCTCAGTGATAGAGAGATAGGTATCGGCATTATCAACATATTTCGCCACGAGGCCAATCGTCAGTCGCTGGCGGTAGGTCTGGCTATCGTGCCGGACGAGCTGCTGCCAGCGCGTCATATCTGGTGCCGTATCATTACCGGTAAAGCTCGCTAGCACTGGGCCTAATTCGCGCGCCACCATCAGAGGTACCTTGTAGACCGTATCGATATTTGGCATCATAATGATCCCCTCTGGCCGCACCCCGCTGGCAATGGCAATCTTATCCGCCACACCACGCGGCGGCGCTGTGCTACCCTCGGTGCGAACCGCCACCACATCGGGCATGATGCCAAAGCCGCGCAGGTCAGCCATGGCATTCTGGGCTGGCTTCGTCTTGTATTCCTGGCTCGTCGCAAGAAACGGCACATACACCACATGGACAAAGAGACAGTGCTCGCGCCCTACCTCTAATGAGAACTCGCGGATTGCCTCGACGAAGCTTAACCCCTCATAATCCCCCACCGTGCCACCAATCTCCACAATATGCACCTGCCCCGCTGCTGCCTGGTGGATGGCTCGCTTGATCGCTTGGGTGAGGTGCGGCACCAGCTGCACCGTCTGGCCACCAAACGTCCCGGCCCGCTCGTCGGCGATCAAGTCACGCAGCAGCCGCCCCGCTAGCGTAGCATTGCGCTGAGTGAGCTCGAGGTCTAAGAAGCGCTCGTAGTGGCCAAGATCGAGATCGGTCTCCGCCCCATCTTTGGTCACGAAGCACTCGCCATGCTCCTTGGGGTTGAGCAGCCCAGCATCGACGTTGAGGTACGGGTCGCACTTTTGCACCGAGACGGTTAAGCCCTTGGCTTGCAGCACCGCGCCAATGCTGGCCGCCGTGATGCCCTTACCCACCCCAGAGAGTACCCCACCGGTGACAAAAATATACGTTGGTTGGCGTGTCTGTGTCATACAATCTCCCTCTCGCGTTCTATTGTAGCATGTATCCATAAGCAGTATACTAGCAAAAAACCAGCCTGGTAGCTGGCTTTTGCTGGTTATTGATACGCGCCACCTATTGGCAGCCCTCGCACATGGTTAGCTCCGCTGGATCTGGCATAATAACAGGAGTGCCACTCGCCGCTGCTTGGTCGACGGCAACCTGCTGAGCAGCCAGCAGTGCCTGCTCGATAGCATCGAGCTTTTCCTCGAGCGTCATATCGTCCGTCAGCTGGGGCTTGGTAGTCTGTGCCTGCGTGGTGGTTGTCGTTGTTGTATCTGTGATTGGTGTTATTGTTGCTGTAGTTTGTGTCATAATAATTACTCCCGACCCGTTGTGATTATAATGTCTATTCTACGCTATATATAGCGTTTTACGCAAGGTAATGCACCCAATTTTCTGTTGTGGAATTATCATCAGCTGGCCAATTGGTGCGACATACCACTGCGGTTGGGCACACTGCGGGCGGAAGCTCCCCAGCTTAGCCGTATACGCCTCGGTCATGGCCGCGATCTCATCCTCGCGGGCTTCGCGCACTGTGGTGTGGAGGTAAACGGCCTGCTTCGCATCATTCCACACTACAAACTCTGCCCGTCCAGTGCGAAAGGCGTTGTGCGAGTGACGCGCCTCTTTGTCCGACAGCCAGGCGATCTCATCCCCCACCCGCACAAAGTGCAGTGGCGTCACCAGCGGCGTGCGATCGCGATTCACGGTAGCTAGCGCGCCAACCGGCACGGTATCGAGGATGGTTTGCGTGAGGGTATTCATGGTGGTTATATTCCTTTCGTATCTAATTTGCGAATATTATTTATTGCATCAGCGGGCCGCTCTCGCTCCATTGCCAGACAAGAAAATATCTGGAGGCCAGCTACTTAGCAAGCGGAAGATTGCTGTAGTATTAATCTGGCCGGAACATTTTCGGTCTGGTGATGGAGCGAGAGCTCCCATAAGACCGGTAGACTAGTAAGATTGTTCTGTCTACTACTTCGTCGTATTCACCTCATAACTCGTATTGGTGCTCTCGAAGAAATTCACTAGCTCCAGCGTGTCGTTGGCAGCGGCCATCCACTTGGCCGGGTTGGTTACGTTGTACTCTGGCTCAAAGCCGAGCTCTTCCAGTCGCCGGTCGGTCATATACATGACGTATTGGTTGACGTAGTCGGCGTTTAGGCCCAGAATGCGCGCGGTAGCATGTCTTTGTTATACGCCTTCTCGAGCTCAACAGCTTCGAGGATTAAATTGCGGATTTCGTCGGCAAATTCCTCGGTTTGCAAATCCGGGTTTTCGTGCAGAATCGTTAGCAGCAGGTTAATGCCAAACTCCAGGTGCAGGTTTTCGTCCTTCGTCACCCAGTCCAGCAGCGTGCCAACATTGCGCAGTAGGTTGCGCCGGCGGAAGCTCATCCCCACCATAAAGCCACTGTAGAACCAAATCCCTTCCAGCACGATGTTATACGCCACCAGGTTGCGCACAAAGTCCTTCTTGCCCTCCAGCGTCGTCACATCCGGGCGCTCCTCCATCATGCGCGTGACGTATTTGGTCTGGAAGGCGGCTTTATCTGCCAGAGATTTTTTGCCCCAGCCAGCGGCGTAAATTTCCTCGCGGTCAAACGGGAAGGTCTCGATAATATACTCGAAGGTCATGAAGTGGTTGGCCTCTTCCCACATCTGCTTCGAAAGATACAGGTGGCACTCGGCGGCATTGACGCAGGGGTAAATGCCAAACGCCAGCGATTTATTAATCAGCAACTCGTTAGGATTAAGGTAACTAATCACCGTCTTGAGGGCATGCTTTTCGTCCTCGCTCAATTTCTCAAAATCCGCCAGATCCTGACTCAACTGCACCTCATTAGGGAACCACGTGTTAGCCACCGCTTGGTTGTATAGGCGGTACGCCCAGTCATAGCGCACCGGCTTGAGCTGCAAGCCATCGCGTACGCCTGATCCTAAAATGCCCATTATTGCCTCCTTGTTTTTGTAAAAAACGAATTAATTATTATACTATCTACACTTATATTTCTTGTTCCATATCTGCTGGGTGACGCTTAGCTACAGAACTGTTATCTGGCTGGCTCGATTTTTTCTCTTTTTGTGGTACTGGGAAGAGTGGTGGGTTCAGGCCGACATCAAGGGCATCTTGCCTATAACACGTTGGTTCTATGTGGTTTGCCCCTGCAATTGCTGCAGTGCCAACACCATAGCTCACACTCATGGTGGCCAATTCTGCCCTCTCTGGGAGTGGCAACTCAGCAAAGTCTATCGTGCTTTGTTCGCTCGCTACTCCCGTTTTTCCTTCATGCGTCATACTATTCCTTCTCCTTCCCTTCCTCCTGCTTCTTGCGTGCGCGGTAGAAGCCACCAAAGCCCACGCGCTTGGCGTCTTGGTGGAGTTTTTGTTCGGTTTTGTTGGCGCGAATGGAGACCTGCTCGGACTGGTGGCGCGGCTTCACGTGCAAATAATACGTCGTTTTCAGGCCGCGGCGCCAGGCTTCGCTGTAGATCGTAATATACTCCTCGATATTACGCGATTCTAAATACATATTGCGGCTAATCGCTTGATCGACCCACTTCTGAGCGCGGGCTGCCACCTCAATAAAGGCATACGGGCTCAGCTGAAAGCTCGTCTTATACACATCGCGCACCGCCTGGGGGATCTGCTCCATGTGCTGGATGTCGCCTTGGGTAGTAAGCAGCTCATCCTTAAGCTCCTCCCACAGGCCGAGTGCCTTGAGCTTGCGCACAAGGTTGGCATTAACCTCAAGGAATTTGCCATTAAGCGTGCTCCGGCTAAAGATCTGGCTAAATTGCGGGTCGATCCCTGGAGTGGTGCCCGTCACGTGCGAGATATTGGCGGTAGGCGCAATAGCCATCAGCGTGGCATTGCGCATGCCGCGC
>CAKMNX010000012.1 GCA_927910745.1 uncultured Candidatus Saccharibacteria bacterium
CCGGATAACGCTCGGATCCTACGTATGACCGCGGCTGCTGGCACGTAGTTAGCCGATCCTTATTCATAAGTTACCCGTCATATTCCTCACTTATAAAAGCAGTTTACAACCCGAAGGCCTTCATCCTGCACGCGGCGTTGCTCCATCAGGCTTTCGCCCATTGTGGAAGATTCCTCCACTGCTGCCTCCCGTAGGAGTCTGGGCCGTGTCTCAGTCCCAGTCTGGCTGATCATCCTCTCAGACCAGCTACGGATCGTCGGCTTGGTGAGCCTTTACCTCACCAACTACCTAATCCGACGCGGGCCACTCCCAAAGCGGATAAATCCTTTAATCCGAAGATCATATGCGGTATTAGCTACCCTTTCGGGCAGTTATCCCTCACTTTGGGGTATGTTCCCACGCGTTACTCAGCCGTCCGCCGCTCGCCGCCAAGTAGTAAACTACTCGCGCTGCCGCTCGACTTGCATGTGTTAGGCACGCCGCCAGCGTTCATCCTGAGCCAGGATCAAACTCTCCATAAAAAGAAAAGATGTACTTTTCATAAAAGATGCTTCCCTGTTGGGAAGCGTCTATAACTCAAAAATAGACTGACGATGATTATTGCACAACTAAATTGTTAAGATACAAAACGTCTCGTTGTTGGCCCTTGTTTTCGTTCCCTCAACCAGACTGAAACCATCATAGCGTATTTTTTGTGGATGGTCAACACTTTTTTGCCATTATTTTGTCGCAAAAAATACAACTACACCCACAAGCACGCCAAGCAACGACCCAACGAAGATCTCGAGTGGTGTGTGTCCCTGCGCAGCCCGCGGCAACGTGACGTCGACCCCAGTCTTCTTGATGACCTGCTGGATAGCAATACCCTGCTCGCCTGATGAGCGCCGCACCTTGACAGCGTCGTAGCATACAATGAGCACAAGTAGCGTTGTCACGCCAACCAGTGGCGACTGCAACCCTTGCTGCAGCACCAGTACCGTCCAGACAGACAACGATGTGGCGGCATGCGAGCTCGGCATGCCGCCCGAGATGAAGAGCTGATGGGTGAAGTCTAGCACCTTGCCTTTGGCGTGGGCAATTGCAAACTTAATGACGTGAGCAATTGCCCAGCTGATGGCGATGGCCACAATATATGGCGAGAGGTACCATGGCATGATTATGCTTCCTTATCCTCGTCTTTTTCGCGCACGATACCGATCGATGAGACAGTATCCCCTTCGGCGAGGCGCATCACGCGCACACCTTGGGTGGTGCGGCCAAGCGTTGGGATGTCGTGGAGTGCCACACGGATGGTTTGGCCATTTTGGCTGATGAGGAGTGCCTCGGTGGCATCGGGCTCGAGAGTTTGCACAGTGATAATCGGCCCAGTCTTGGCGGTGACAACCGCTGCCTTGATGCCGACGCCGCCCCGCTTATGGCAAGGGAAGTTGGCCGCTTTGGTAATCTTGCCGTAACCGTTTTGGCTAATGACAAGCAATTGCTGGTCGCTACTGGTGACGATGTCCATCCCCACCACCGTATCATCGGGGCGGAGGCGTACACCACGCACGCCACGAGCAACTCGACCCATTGGTCGGCACTCTGTCTCGCTAAAGCGCACTGCCTGACCAGCTGATGTTGAGATTATTACATCATTGTCACCATTGGTCTGCTTTATCCAGCGCAGCTCATCACCATCGTCGAGTTTGATAGTAATGAGACCATTCGTACGGATATTGGCGTAGTCTCGTAGTGTTGTCTTTTTCACAGTTCCCTTGGTTGTCGCCATAAAGAGGTAGCCATCATCGCTCGCATCCTTAGCGTGGTTGATAATTGATGTAATTTTCTCTTCAGGCTGGAGCTGGAGCAGGTTGACAGCCGCAACACCCTTGGCTGCGAGGCTGGCAGCAGGCACTTCGTACGCCTTAAGGCGGAAGACCCGGCCCTTGTTGGTAAAGAAGAGCAGCCAGTCATGGGTGTTGGCTGGAATGAGTTGGTCGATGCCATCTTCTTCCTTGGTAGACATGCCACGCTTGCCCTTGCCACCTCTGTTTTGGCGGCGGTATTCACTCACTAAAGTACGCTTGATGTAATTCTCTGCTGTGAGAATAACAACGGTCTCTTCCTCAGGGATGAGCTCTTCGTCGCTGAATTTGCCGAGCTCATGGTCGATGATCTTGGTGCGGCGCTCGTCACCGTACTTCTCCTTCATCTCGAGCAGTTCCTCTTTGATAAGGCGCAGGATCTCATTCTCGTCGGCCAGGATAGCCTCTAGCTGCTTGATGAGCTCGTGCAGATAGCGCAGCTCGTCTTCAATCTCTTGACGGTCAAGGCCAGTCAGCTTGCGCAGCTGCATGGCAAGAATTGCCTTACCTTGGATCTCGCTGAGTGCAAAACGCTCCATCAACCCCTGCAAAGCATCGTTGTAGTTCTTACTTGCTCGGATTAGCTTAACGACCTCATCGATGTTATCAAGCGCGATCTTGAGCCCTTCAAGAATATGCGCCCGTGCCTTCGCCTTCTTGAGCTCATATTCAGTGCGGCGACGCACCACAATGCGCCGATGCGTGATAAACTCACCGAGAATATCATGCAAGCCAAGTACCCGTGGCTGGAGACGCATCGCGTTCTCGCTACTCGGCACAAGAGCAAGCATGTTGTAGTGGAAGTTAGTCTGCAGCGCGGTGAGCTTGTAAAGCTGGTTGAGCACCTTCTTGGGATAGGCATCCTTTTTGAGGTCAATAACAACACGCACATTACCCCGAGCCGACTCATCGCGCAAGTCGCTGATAGAGGTGAGCTTCTTCTCGTGGACGAGGTCGGCAATCTTCTCAATCAGTGTTGCTTTATTCACACCATAAGGCATTTCTGTAATAACGATGCGGTAGCGCCCACGCTTCTTCGTTTCCTCAATGGCTGCCACGGCGCGCATCGTCACGCTACCGCGACCAGTAGCGTAGGCCTGGCGCATTGGCGCACCACCATAGACCACGGCGCCAGTTGGAAAGTCTGGCCCTTTAATGTGCTGCATGAGGTCATCCAGCGTGGCATCAGGGTTGTTGATAAGCTCGACTGTTGCATCAACCACCTCACCAAGATTGTGGGTAGGGATATTTGTCGCCATACCAACGGCAATACCAACCTGGCCGTTCAGTAGTAGATTAGGCAGCTTGGCCGGCAAGACGGTAGGCTCTTGGCGAGTAGCATCGTAGGTGTCGCGGAATGGGACGGTTTCTTTATCGATATCTGCCAGGAGCGCTTCCGACACACGCGTCATTTTTGCCTCGGTGTAGCGCATTGCAGCAGGCGGATCACCGTCCATCGAGCCAAAGTTCCCCTGCCCCTGTACCAGCGGGTAGCGCTCAACCCAGTCTTGAGCCATACGCACCATGGCATCGTAGATCGAGCTATCACCGTGTGGGTGGTATTTACCCATCACCTCACCAACGATCTGAGCACTCTTGATCGTCTTGGATGTCGGGCCAATGCCCATTTTGTCCATCACATAGACGATGCGACGATGGACAGGCTTCATGCCATCACGCACATCAGGCAGCGCGCGGTCGACGATGACCGACATCGAGTAGCGCAGGAAGTTATCCTCCATCACGTCCTCGACGGTACGGACCTCCACACTGCGCGAGTGGCTCTGGTCGGGCACGGTAGCTGGGGTGGTTGGTTGGTTATCTTCTGGCTGCATTGTGTGTTCCTCGTTCATAGATTAGATATCAAGCTCCTCTAGGCTGACCTTCGCAGCGTTGGCCTGGATGAAATTCTTGCGTACGCTTACTTCGTTGCCCATTAGCTTGGTAAAGATCGCGTCGGCACGCTCGGCATCCTCCAGCTGGACTTGCACGAGCACGCGGTGCTCGGGGTTCATCGTCGTCTCCCACAGCTGGTCGGCATCCATCTCACCGAGACCCTTGTAGCGCTGGAGGGCGGACTCACTCAGGCCAGCCTGTTTGATGCGGGGCTCGCTTGGGTCTATCTCTACCCCACGAGCCTTGCGCGCTGCAATTTGCTCGTCGTAGTAGGCCTCGAGAGCTTCTTCGTTGTAAATATATTCTTGCTTGTTGCCCGAGAGACGGAGCTTAAACAGAGGTGGCTTAGCCAAATAGATATGCCCTGCCTCCACCACCGGCTGCATATAGCGAAAGAAGAAGGTCATGAGCAATGTGGCAATGTGGCTGCCATCGACATCGGCATCGGTCATGATAATAATGCGGTTATAGCGCAGCCCCTTGATGTCAAAGGTGTCACCAATCCCCACACCCATACCCTTGATGAGGCTGAGGATCTCGCGGTTGGCGTACATTTTGTCGAGGCGGGCACGCTCGGTGTTGAGCACCTTACCGCGCAGTGGTAGGATGGCTTGGGTGCGGCTGTCGCGCCCCGTCTTGGCCGAACCACCAGCCGAGTCACCCTCCACAATGTAGAGCTCACACTCTTCGGGGTTCTTGCTGGAACAATCGGCTAGCTTACCTGGCAGGCTGGCGCCATCGAGTGCCCCTTTGCGGATCACCGTATCGCGTGCCGCTCGGGCAGCCTTGCGAGCGCGGGCAGCCAGCGTTGCTTTGCCAACGATCTTCTTGGCCACTGCCGGATTTTCTTCTAGATAATACGAGAAATACTCGCTCATTACTTGGTCAACGTAACGCCGCACCTCGGGGTTACCAAGCTTATTCTTGGTTTGACCCTCAAACTGCGGGTCGGGCAGCTTAACGAGGATAACAGCAGTAAGCCCCTCGCGAATGTCATCGCCCGAGAGGTTGTCATCCTTCTCCTTGAGGAGACCATTCTTGCGCGCATAGTCATTAATAACACGGGTCATTGCTGCGCGAAAGCCCACAAGGTGTGTCCCACCATCAGGCGTGAGCACGTTGTTAGCGAAAGGTCGGACGGTTTCGACGTAGGTATCGTTGTATTGCACCGCCACCTCGATCATCGAGTCCTCGACCTGCTTCTCCACATAAAAGACATCGTCGCTCAGCACATCCTTACCAACGTTGAGGTTCTTGACATAACTGCGAATCCCTCCCTCGAAATAAAAGGCCTGGCGCTGCTTGGTGCGCTCATCGTACACAGTGGTGTAGACGCCTTTCGTGAGGTAGGCTTGGTGGCGAAGGTAGTGTACCACCCACTTATAGTCGAAGTCGACTGTCTCTTTAAAGATGGTCGGATCGGGATAGAAGATAATCGTTGTACCATCAGGCCGGTCGGTTTTGCCCTTATTCTTGAGCGGTACAGTAGTATGGCCACGCTCAAATTCAATCCGATAGAGGCGTCCTTTGCGCACCACCTCTGCAACGAGGCGACTCGATAGCGCATTCACTACGCTCGAGCCCACACCGTGCAAGCCAGACGACACCTTGTAGCCACCGCCACCAAACTTACCACCAGCGTGCAGCACCGTCAGTACTGTCTCGAGCGTACTCAGGCCAGTCTTGGGGTGCTTATCTACCGGGATACCGCGCCCATTGTCCGTCACCATCAAGCCACCATCGGCCAAGATACGCACATCGACGCGCGAGGCATAGCCCGCAATCGCTTCATCGATAGAGTTATCAGCAATCTCCTTAATCAAGTGGTGCACACCATCGTAGCCCGTGCTACCGATATACATCCCCGGGCGCTTGCGGACTGGCTCGAGACCTCGAGCACCTGAATTTGCGAACCGTCATACGATCCATTATCTACTTGTTTGTTCATTCATTTCCCTCACTATTAGGTCATTCGGGTTACATTACACGCACCTTATTGTATCATAATCACCGAGGCAGCGAAAATAACAGGGGTGGAGAGAGTGATTTAAATCACTAGAACTCACCTTCTTTGTATCAGCTCCACCCCCATCACTTCATCCGATGGAGCGTGAGATAAAGCAGAAGCCCTAAGATTCAGACTACTCATACTTACTTGTCGCAACAAGGATGAAGCCAGCGACAGCCATCACTGGTGATACGACAAACCACGCGATGCCGGCATATATCACGATCGACGCCACCATCCCCATCGCCAGTAGCGTTGGTTCATTGAGAAGAGTTTTCAAAACATGCCAATGTGCACTAAGAAAGTCAGCCACACCAAAAAGCATCGACACAAGCATACCATACAGCGCCATCATCGGTACAGCTGCTGCAAGCATCAGCCAGAGGCCAGTCTTGCGCTTCATCATTTGATTGAGCGTCGTATCATCTACATCGCTACGTTTTGCTGGTATCGCTGGCTGCATACCCAGCAATACATACCAGAGGTAGAGCGAACCAACGAAGCTCGGTATGTTGCTCATGAGAACTGTTGTATTATTAACTACTAATCCTACAGGTGTGTGCAGTACACCACCACTGAGCCAACCCACAATAAACAGCGCCCCATTCACTAGCAACAAGCCAAGCGCTCCAATCCTCTGCCAGTATCGATCGGTGCGGTGCGACTGCCGCAGTGTGATGACGCTCTGCGCTAGTATACTCGCACTCCAAGCGGCGAGTAGCCAGCCAAGCACCTGCTCCACCCCTGTCAGGCTCGCTAGCACCCCGCCCTGCAGACATACGATGGCCGCACTGGCAATCATCCCCACCCCACCAGCAATCACCCACGCCTCAAGCAATGGGCGGCGCGGCGGCGCAGACGCATCAGATGTGCCTGTGTGGCTATGCTGTTTTGCAGTAGTTGTAGCGATGGATTGCGTTGGCATGGGGGTGGTTCTCCTCTGTTAGGCGGTAGTTTTGGTGCTTAAGTTATTCGCGCTGGCTGTTTGCTACAAGAACCATGCCAATGATGAGCATGACGATACATGGCACAATCAAGATCATGCCAGCAATCATAAAGAGAAGGTGAATCATGCCCAAAAACGATAGTATTGACGTAAAGATCGTAGTACCTCGGCTTGTGCTACTCATCAGCATCAACGTCCCTGAAAACTGCGCAAGAGCCGGAAGCACAAATGCCGTCACAATCAGCCAGAGACCGATACGTCGACGCCGCATCAAACGAGCATATGCTGTAGCGGGTACATCAGGTGCAGTGCGCGGCGCGATTGTCCGCTTCGTACAGAGTAATAAGTACCAGAGATAGATGGAGCCGAACACAGCAATGACGGTACTTACCTGCATGACTGTGCTATTTATCCACACAACCGCCTTTTGCCCGGGGCTCACAAAGAACAAATTGTATAGCCATTCGCTTATGATGAGTGCGGCTGGGTTACCCGCCACTAGGAGCAAGGCAAGAAACCGCTGTATATAATGATCTGTCCGGTGGAGCTGCATCAGCGTGCTGATCCCTTGCACCACCAAGCTCACGCTCCACATAAGGATGAGCCAACCAGCTACCCGCTCTGGTGACGTGCGGTCTACCTGCCCCACCATCAGGGCACCATAGAAGCTCACCATTGCAGCATACATCAGCATTCCTGCTGCTCCCGCTGCAATAAATGCCTCGAGCACTGGCCGGCGGCGAGCTGTGGCGTGTGCAACAGGGGTAGCTGATGATGACGGTGTGTCTGTGTGGCTTGGTGATGTATTATCTACGACAGCTTGTGATTCGCTATTTGCTGGTGCGTTGGCTGGCGAAACAGAGGTCGTATCTGCCTTTGTTGTTTTCTCCGCAACAGGTTGTGACTGTTGTGATTTTTGTTTAGTGCGCTGCGCCCTGCGCTTCTTTGGGGATGATGTTGCTTCTGTCTCAGACGCAGCGGACGCTGCTGGGGTTGATTTTTTTCGTGGCATAGAACCGTCCTCCTCTGCCTAGTATACGCGCCTCATCACCGTTTTGCTACATAAAAACATGCAATCGCCTCAAAAGCAAAAACCAGTGCCAGCTCGTACCAGCCACCACGCCCCACCGAGCGCGCCCCAATCAGCAGCACCGGTGCTAGCGCCAGTACCGAGCCAAAATAATAACAACGCCGAAAGCTGAGCGTCACCGCTCGCCGCTGCGCCTCGGGCAGCCAGCGCCGCAGCGCCGCCGCAATGCCCGCCAGCAGGTACGTTAGCAACCCCAGCATCACCACATAGCACAGCACAAAGACGAGAACGATCCCCAAGGGGTGAATCGTCGCTGGCGTGGTGGTCTGCAGCACAATCGCGAGCAGCACCGCTGCAGCCGCGCTCATACTGGCAAGCAGGATTCTTCGAGACATATCTATCACTATACCAAGCAATCCGCCTGGTGAGAAGCCCGAGCAGCTGCACAAAGCAACGCGCTTGCAGCGTCCTCTATAGATATATAATTAGGACGCCCGGCAGCCACTACGGGCTAGAGGTGCTCCACAGTGTGGAGCATGAGTGGTGTGCCTCTGGCATGCGCCGTATAGAACGAGGCCACCACGCGTCAGCGCCAACGATGACAAAAGTACTTCTATTGGGGGGTACTATTAGTATTGGCGGAGCGCAGGCAGTGCCAAAGCTCAGCGCTGTGCTGCGCTCTGCCGCTGCCTGGTGTACGCCAATGGCGACGCTATGTTGGGTTATGTAGGGTAAGCTTTTCCGTTTTTTCTTGGGTGTTTGTGTTTGTCAAAGCTTACTTCTACGTTAGCACAAGCGGTATGGTAAGTCAATCAGTTTAGGCTCTATACTGCAAAACTTTAGCGGCGCTTGCATCATCTTACGACAGCGCTATACATCGCACCAATATACAAGCATGAGCATTATAATCATCGTGCGAACTATCGCAAAACATTGCCTCACCACGCCCTTTCTCTTCCACACGAACATTGGCGGCGCGCCCACCTCTCGCACCTCTGTGCTTTCGAGAGTTGTACACAGGCATTTTTGTTGTATATAGTGCAATAATTTTTTGTTCGTTTTTGGCTCTGTACTGTATGCTACCTCTGTTGTATTTCATTGCTCATGTTGTGTTTATTACGCAGTTTTTTGGCGATACGAGGCCCACCTAGGTATATGTTCGATGTGGTATTTTTTACGCAAAAATATTGCCAAAAATCGTTGACACAAGCGGTTTTCTCCCATATCATAAGGGTAGCTTCTGAATAAAAAAATTATGCAGAGGCCAAAAATAAACAACATACGAAAACTCCACATCCAAAAACAACCACTACTCGCAGGTGGTTGTTTTTTTGGTGAGAGAGCTTGGCTAGTACGCGACCCTTGGTGATACTTCGCAGCAGTGTTTGTGATTTGTACGATTTATATACTCACCCGCAACACAACACTGCGAGATTCCAGTTTGGTCGACTCTCACTGCCACTCATCTGGCAGTGGTGGCAGTGGACTGTCATTTTGCGGCTTGCTATAGAGCGTCACAAGGCGCGGCCCAATTTGGCTGGTCTCACCATCACGCACATGTGCACCATGTATCATAGCGAACCGTGCTACTGGGTGTTGCTCAGCCCAAGCCGCACTAGCGTCACCACCTTGTGAGTTCCGTGGAATATACGCCTCATCTTCGTACGGCGCGACATCTGAGCGCCACTCAACAACACTTAGATCCCCTTCGGGCGCTTCGTCCGACTCATATAACCCTACACTCTCAAATCCGTTCGCCCTCAGTAAATGATCAGACTCTTGAGCGAGAAGGGCTATTTTATTCTCAACTTCGTGACCAGTTTCATACCCAAGCGCTACTCGTGCGAGCCTTTTTACGCGCTCTATGCTACGCTTCCATAATTCGTTAACGTTTGATGGATATTCCTTGTGTGTCATAATACATACTATAATGCAACACACCTGTCGTAATGTCAATAAAAATCGCCCACCCTCGGTGAGCAATCATCTTCTACGTGGTGGAGCTGCCGGGTACTGCCCCCGGGTCCGCTTGGTGCCCTCGTATTCGTCTACGAACGTAGGTTTGTTTGCGTGTTTGACAACGCGAGGCCGATCAGAAACAAACCAAAAATACAGCCTATCGTTGCGCGGTATATGTCCTCTCCTCGTGCCGCTGCCACCAGGAGAGCAAGCAACATAGCTATGACACTACAAGGTGCCCTGTTGCCATGCACCTCATAGCGATCGCCAGACTAAGCGGCGAGTGCAACCGTGGTCTTGGAAGATGCGAAGATCTCCTCAAAACTGCGGAATGCTGCTGCAACTTTATTTTTTGCAGTTATATCTATGCGTGTCGTGCATATCCGATTCGCAGAATACAATGACAAAGTCCAAACGTCGAACGCTATATCAGCCCCACGTCTGTATATATTATAGCACGGTTTTGCTCATGTATAACCTCCCGTAGCTTGGATCTTGCAACTATGAGCAACTTTTGGGGTTGGTTTTCTTGGAGAGGCTCTTAGTCGGCCATCGTAGCATCAGAGCATTTTATCTCCATTGCAGCGCTCTTTTTCTCATCTCTGTATACAGCATCGTATTCTCATAGATTCGTGGGCTCATACAAACTCATACGAAAACAATTTGCACAGACCCCGCCAATATGCTTAACTATAGACAGCATGAACAAAGTCGCAAAAATCAGGTCGGTTGCGCCCGTAGGGTTCGCTGGCCATATGATTGACGTCGAGAGCGACATGACGAAGGGCCTGCCCGCTCTGCAGATCGTTGGCCTGGGCAACAAAGCCATCGACGAAGCGCGCGAACGAGTGCGCAGCGCCCTCACCAACTCCCTGCTGGAATATCCAGCCCAGCGCATCACTATCAACCTCGCACCAGCCGAGCTGCCCAAGGATGGCACACACTACGACTTGCCGATTGCCCTCGCCCTCCTGACGAGCAGCGGCCAGCTCCGGCCCGAGCAAGTGGCTGGCGCAGTCTTTGCTGGCGAGCTGGCGCTTGACGGCACGCTCCGCCCAGTCAAAGGTGCCATTACCATTGCCGAAGCCGCTCGTGATAATAATTACAACACTGTCTATTTACCCACAGAGAATCTTGCCCAAGCTTCACTCGTATCAGGGGTGACGCTCTATGGTGTGCCAGATCTTACAACGCTTTTTCTCCACCTCAAGGGCGAAAAACTGCTACCAATCTACCAGCCACCACCCACTGATGATAAACCAACAACACCTGTGCCATCACCCCTACTCGACGATATCTACGGCCAAGCCCAAGCCAAGCGCGCCCTCACCATTGCCGCAGCGGGCCACCACAACATCCTCTTCACTGGGCCACCTGGCACCGGCAAGTCGATGCTGGCCAAGACGCTGCCCAGCCTCTTGCCACCCCTGACTCCAGATGAGCAACTGGCCGTAACGAAGCTGCACAGCCTGGCGGGCTTATCACTCGACCAGAGTGTCCAAGCGCGGCCATTTCGGGCGCCACACCACACGGCGAGCCGCGCATCACTGATTGGTGGTGGGTCGGTGCCACAGCCTGGCGAGGTGAGTTTGGCGCACCTGGGTGTACTCTTCCTTGATGAACTACCCGAATATCCGCGCACGACACTTGAGGTATTGCGCCAACCGCTGGAGGATACTACCGTGACGGTCACCCGGGCGCGCGGGCGCGCCACCTACCCAGCCGATTTTATGCTGGTGGCCACCATGAACCCCTGCCCCTGCGGTTACTACGGCGACCCAACGCACGCGTGCACCTGCAGCAGCACGCAGATCATCGCCTACCAGAAGCGCCTGTCTGGGCCACTGATGGATCGGATTGATATGATCATCCCCGTTAATCGCATCCCTAATGAGCAACTGCTCTCACACCGCACCACCACCGATCACGAGCAGTGCAGCGCCACTGCTGCCATCTCTACCGCCATCCGCGCTCAAGCCGCCCGCTATGGTGGCAGCGCCATGCGCAATAGCCGCCTCAGTTCGGCTCAGGTGCGGCGCTCTATCCCACTCTCGCCAGAGGTCAAGCAGTTCCTCGATGCTGCCAGCACCAAGCTTGGCCTCAGCCCGCGCGGTTACTTCAAAGTCATCAAGGTAGCCCAGACCATTGCCGATCTTGACGAAGCGCCGCACATCACCATTGCTCACATCTCCGAGGCGTTGCAATATCGACAACCAGCGCCCGTCAAAGCGTTGTAAAAATATCGTCGTGTATTTTACATCATATTCTACCTCTGTAATTACGTGTGATTTACAACATTTGACAGAACCCTCATCAACCCGCCATACTAGAGCCATGCAAGCAAACTACTCTGACCAACCCCTTCACCACCCTACCCCAGGCCAGTCAGCAATCTTCCTCGCTGGCCCCACACCACGCTTCGATGAAGCATCGCAGCAGCTCATCTCTGCATCGTGGCGGCCCGAGGCGGTGCGGATCTTTGCGAGGCTGGGCTACGAGGGGATCGTCTACGCACCAGAAAACCACGATGCCTCGCCCCAGCGCGAGCTCGACCTCCTCAAGCAGGCACGCTGGGAGTGGGAAGCGCTCGACGCAGCAACAGTGGTGCTCTTTTGGGTGCCGCGGGTGATCGACCGGTCGCTGCCCACACTGGGTATGCCCGCCTTTACTACCAATGTGGAATTTGGCCTTCATATCGGCAAGAACCCTGCCAAGGTCGTCTATGGCCATCCAGAGGGCGCACCCAAGACGCGCTACCTCGACGCGCTCTACACCGAGCACACTGGGCGGCAGCCAAGCACAACACTCGAAGAGACAATCGCGCAGGCGATTGCCTGTGCTCGGGCGCTGCAAGCGCAGGACAATTAGCCGCTCATCTCTTCACCACGTATCGTTTTCCGCATTCACCCTCTGTAGATTCCCATCCGATAGAGCGTGAAGCTCCTTATCAATAATCTCGCGAAGATAAGGAACTCTCATGCTCATAGCACCCCACCTATAGCGTCTCTCACCGAGCAATCACCGCAAAAAAATCACCAAAACTGCAGCATATTTTATTTTGCCTTTTGCTGCGACATCTGGTAAACTTTTGGGGAGTCAATTCGTTTTAAGCTCAAGCAAAGGAGAGCACAATCAAATCAACCACCCGCATCAACGAAGCCATCCGTGCACGAGAGCTGCGCGTCATTGGCGAAAGCGGCGAACAACTTGGCATCATGAGCCGGCAGGCAGCACTGGATAAGGCGCGGCAAGCTGGTGTAGACTTGGTGGAGTTTTCGCCCAATGCTAACCCACCCGTTGTAAAGATCATCGATTGGGGCAAATATCAGTACCAAAAGATGAAGGAGCAGCAGCGCAATAGGCGAAGCAACAAAGCCAACGAGCTCAAGCAGATGCGTTTTGGCCTAAAGATTGGCGCTAATGATCTGGAGATCAAGCTGCGCAAGATTCGCAAGTTCCTGGCTGAGGGGCACAAGGTCAAGGTTTTGATCTTCTTCCGCGGCCGCGAGATGGCGCATCGTGAGCTTGGCTACAACCTGATTAGCCAGGTTGTCTCCGCCCTTGAGGACGAAGCGATTGTCGAGCAAAAACCACTGATGGCTGGGCGCAACCTCAGCATCGTAATAAGGAGTAAGTAATGCCAAAACTCAAGACCCACAAGGGCACTGCTAAGCGCATTAAGCTAACCAGTACCGGCAAACTGACCCGTCGGCGTGCCTTCGGGAACCACATGCTCTCCAAGAAGAGCAAATCGCGCAAGCGCAATATCAACACCCCTGCTACCATCACTGGTGGTATGGCCAAAAATGCTAAACGAGCCTTAGGAGTCTAACATATGCGCGTCAAACGAGGAACAACCGCCCACGCTCGCCACGCCAAGATGCTGCGAGCCGCCAAAGGAATGCAACACAATCGCACCCGGAGCTTCCGCCTTGCCAAGCAAGGGGTAATCCGTGGCCTGCAATACGCCTACCGCGACCGTCGCAACCGCAAGCGCGACCTGCGCCAGCTATGGATCACCCGCATCAACGCTGCCGCCCGGCAAAATGGCACCACCTACGGCCGCCTGATTGCCGACATTAAGGCTGCTGGTGTGGCGCTCGACCGCAAGGTCCTCGCCGAGCTCGCCGTCAACGAGCCACAGGCTTTTGCAGCTGTCGTGAAGCACGTCACTCGCAAGTAGTGTAGCAATTTATACGACGTTGTGAAGAATACACACCCCTGTTACAGAGGTGTGTATTTCTGCTTGCCCAGCCGCTGGCTTCCAGATATTTTCTTGTTCGGCGAGGAGGTTGTAGAAAATAACAAAGCTCCAAAGCTGGAGCTAACACATCATACCATAAAGCAGCCTATCGATAAGCCGGGTTCTGTCGTGGATGATCATCTATCTAGTTTGCAAATTGCTCTGCAAATCGAGCGGTTAGCGATAGCCACAAGCGGATCACTCATCCGTGGCTATCTCCTTGCAGCCGACAGGGTTTACCTCCGCGGCATGTCACCATGCAGCGCTGTGAGCTCTTACCTCACTCCTTTCACCCTTACCCCGCTACTCGAGCGCTATTGCGCACGAGTATTGGTGTTGCGGAGCGGTATCGTTTCTGTGGCACTTTCCCTAGGGTTACCCCCGGTCGCCGTTAGCGACTGTCGTATCCTGTGCTGCCCGGACTTTCCTCTTGCCAAGTAGCAAGCGATCATCTAATAGACTGCCTCTTTATTATAGCATAAGGGATTTATGACGAGTGAGCACAATACTCTCAACCGTCAAAAAATCCCAGACTCACCCCAGGCGCTTGATATTCCCCTGCATGATGCAAGGTGGGTTTCCTCATCCATACCCACGGGTACGGTGAATGTTGGAATCCCTATCATATGATGTTAGGAAAATCATACACGCCCGATATTCGTCTGGGACACTCTTAGTATACCACAGAATGGTAAGCGGCGTCACGTTTGCGATGTTGAGATCCTCACACCTTCTTCCTTAGTGCTAAACATGTCAATATCTGCTGAATATTAACCCCTTATATTGATGTTTAATCTGCTAGTGCTCATAACAGACACTCACCTTTGTACGAGAGACAGCCTCATTCAATCTCCTACCAAGCTAGCCTACAATCTAAACCCTGTACCAAGCCAGGTAAAAGGCTCAATTCCTGCTCCTAACCAAGCGACACGCCAAACACCAGCGAGAAAAGCTGCAAGATACCCCTGATAGCCGCCATCATCACATTGCCAATAGCCGAGCTACCGACCAATACCAGCACAAAGACCAGCATCACGCCGTACTGCTCCACCACCTCCATACCGCGGCGCACAAACTCCGGTGCCAAAGCATACAGCACACGCGAACCATCGAGCGGCGGAATCGGCAGCATATTAAAGACAAAGAAACCAAGATTCACACTCACCGCCGTAGCAAGCAGTGGCTGCACTGCTGGCCCAGCGATCGTCGCATATAAGCCAAAGCAGATGAAGGCAATGACGAAGTTCGTCAGTGGCCCAGCCAGCCCCACCAGCGCTGCGCCCCATTCATCGCCACGTACTCGCTCGGGGTTGTACGGCACTGGCTTGGCCCCACCAAACACTGGTAGGCCCAGCAATGCCAAGCTCAGCGGCAAGAGGATGGTCAAGAATGGATCGATATGATGCAGTGGATTGAGCGTCAAACGCCCCTGCTCCTTAGCCGTATCATCGCCCAGCCAGTACGCCATAAAGCCATGCATCGCCTCGTGCAGCGTCATTGAGATAAGAATAACGACAAGGACGATAATGAGGTGAGCGATATCAATATGCATTTCTTTATTGTACCACATTGCCTACCCACCTTGACATTGCCCCCTTGGCAGCGTATACTAATACAGATTGTAATAATATAAGTTATAAGTGGAATAAGAATATGGCAGCACGATGTGAACTGACTGGCAAGGGTAAGCAATTCGGCAACAATGTGAGCTTCTCGTTGCGACGCACCAAGCGAGTCTTCAAACCAAACCTTCAGAAAAAGACCTTCGTTGTCGATGGGCAAAAGGTCACCATGGTTCTCTCGACCAAGGCGATCCGCACGCTCAAGAAGAAAGGCCTGCTCACCAGCGCCAAGACAAAGGCCAAAGCTGCGGCGTAGCAACCCAGAGCAAACGATAACTGTAAAAATATCCCCTTTCATAGGGGATATTTTAGTGGTTACTTCGCTTTATCTAACTCAGCAATTGTCGCGAGCACACCAGCGAACTGCCGAGCAAACTCTGGCCGCAGCACCAGGACACGCTGGGTGCCAACCGCTTCGCTCGTGACAAGCCTGCTTCGCGCAGGACTTTGCAGTGGTGCGAGACAGTCGAGAGTGAGAGATTATGATCGATCTGGCTGCAGCCCAGCCGCCCCTCCGCAGCCAAGCGGCGGACAATCCGCAGCCGCAGCGGGTCGGACAGGGCGGCAAAGACATGCTCTGGTGCGAGTGCGTCAGTTGGGGTGTTTTGTTGGGATGTCATTTCCTTTGTATTGTCTCATACCTGCTGGTCATTGCCAAGGCAAGCACTACTACGCCGGCCGCCACGAACGGAATCGCCTGAGCTGGCTGGCCACTAACAATCGCACCGCCCAGCATACCACCAAAGCCTTGACCAATGTAAATACTGGATGAATTGAGCGAAAGATTCAGCTGAGCCCGTTCTGGGGCAAGCGCAATAATGCGGTATTGCTGAGCAATCGTGGCAATCCACGCACTAGCCGTCCATAATAGCACACTGCCACCAACGAGACCAAGCGCACCTGGCGTCCCAGCCGCCACACCAAGCAAAGCAAGCGCCAACGCAAAGGCAAGCATTGCCCAGCGGGCCAGCCAAATATGGGCAAAACGATCGGTCAGCCAGCCGCCTAGCACACCACCCAACAGCGAGCCCACACCAAAGATGAGCAAAATCCAGCTAAAGTACTCATGCAGGCCTGCCTGCTGTACCACTGCACTCAGATACGAAATCACACTGGTGCCAGCGACAAATATCACTACCGTTACCAATAGTGTCAGTGCAACATGGCGATTCGCCAGGCCCGCCACCAATGCCGGAACGGTTGGCACCTGCTGCGCTGGCTGCGCCTCACGCGCCCGAATGCCCAGCACAATGCCACACAACATCAGCACCGCAGCCACTGCCATCGCCCAAAACAGCGCGTGGTAGCCATAGCGCTCCCCCACAACCGAACCAAGCGGTACAGCGAGTACCGTTGCCATCGTCATGCCTGTTGTAACGACGGAGATTGCCTTACCACGATGCTTGGCCGGGGCAAGGCTAGTCGCCAAAGCCATTGCTGTTGGCATCATCATGGCTGAGCCCAAGGCTGCCATCACTCGAGCCACCATCATCCATACAAATGATGACGCGAGCGCTGCCACTCCATTACCAATTGCAAATATCGCCAGTGCTAGCACCAAGGTCGACCGCCGATTGCGCCGCCCCATTAGCATGCCACACAATGGTGCCGCCAGTGCATACACCCACGCAAACACCGTCACCAAGAGGCCGGTCTGCCCCAGCGACACCCCAAGTTGCTGTGCCACCTGTGGCAATACCGCTGCCAGCATGAAGCCATCCGCTCCAATAACAAAGGCTCCTAGCGCTAGCACCGCAATCTTACCCCACGGCGTGTTGATTGTTGTTCCATAAAACCGTTCCTTTCTTCGATATAAATCGAAATAATAGTGGTATTTCGAAGTGTATCGAATTTAGTGCGCTGTGTCAAATCGACCATGTTATGACAATGATTCCACTATGAATCTCACAATCCTCATCACTGTCTCGCACTCATTTCTTGAGAAAACTATAAGGGCTGGCCTCATCTTACCCATCAATTCACCAACACTCATGCCGACTACAACTAATATTCATAGTCCACCAGAGAAAGCAGCGAGGAGAAAATGGAGTAAAGATATACCACAAAAACCAGCCTCTCCACGAGGCTGGTTGCGCTTGGGGTATATGAATCCTAGCTTCGAGCTAACTCAAACACCGTCAGCACTTCGGGCAGGTTACTCGCTGTTTTGATCTTGAGTTTGGGTTTTTGCTCGCTGGTGCACCGAGCTCCTTCTCAAAGACCTCCACTGTGTCTTGCGGTACTTCGTAATGCAACGCACTATCGGCATAGTGGACGGGCACCACCACCCGTGGCTCGATCTTGCGAATAATAGCGGCGGCACTTGTTGCATCCAGCGTGTAACCATAGCCACCCACTGGAATAATGACAATGTCGATCACCCCCAGCGCCTCGAGCTGAGCATCAGTAAGTTCTGGCGCGATATTACCAATCACCGCAATGCGAATATCGCCACACTCAATGCGATACACTGTAGAGAGCTGCTCACTCTCTGGCGTGTCGATGTAGCGCGTGGCTGCGATGCCGCGGATGGTATAGTCACCCACTTCATACTCACCAGGCTGGTCGATGATAAGGCGCGCCTCGGGGTTAGCCACCGCAAAGCGTTCTTCGGTTGCAAGCTCTACTGCGTCCTTCGTCTTGGCGTCCTTCAGGCCGAGCAGCGATAGCTTGGGGTCAACTGCAAGCGTGGTTTTCTTCGTCGCAATGATGACTGTGTTGCCGCCTTTGTATTCGATATCAAGCATGATTCTCTCCTTCGTCTTCTTTTAATATATTATCAACGTCTACCAGTACGGTATGCTTGTTGGTCAGAATGGTGGTAATGAAGCGGTCGCGCACGCTCAGCCGGTAATAGAACTCGTCGTAGCTCAGGATGCTATACGTCAGCTCGCGCCCCTCCTGCCGCTCGATAACTGCTACCACGCTGCGCACCTTGGCAGCCGAGAGGTTACCCACGAGCAGCAGATCGATCGTACTGGCTGATCCTTTCACCAACGCCCCCGCCGCAATCGCCACACGCAGGCGCGGCAGCTGCATAATCGCATCTTGCCAAGCCGGCCGGTAACCCGACTTATTCTTGGCCGGAGCGATTTTTTGGTCAGCAAAGATAACGCGCAGCGGCGGATAATATTCGTACTGCTGGTTTACTTCGTAGTACAATTTGTTATCCACGCTGTCGCTCGTAATGATCCCCACTTCCAGCATATTAAGCAACTCGCGGCGCACCGAATTAATCTGCTCATTAATTAGCCGTGTAATCTCGCGCACATAAAATGCCTTTCCTGGATTGTTCAAGAAAAGGTGGAGCAACTTCACACGAGTTTTTGATCCAAACAGTGCATCTATCATACGGTCACCAACTAGATTTATGGTATCACATCTGGCGCGCTTGCGCGAGCACCCGATTAAGGTAGGCCTCAGCATCCTCCAGGTCACACCATATAATATCGGGATTACGTCGCAGCCAGGTCATTTGCCGCTTGGCCAGGTGCCAGTCTGCTATGCAAAATGCCGCTTTGGCTTGCTCGAGCGTATACTCGCCCTGTTGTAATTTATGTATAATTGGGTAGATATTCCCTGTCATTGCTTCACTGTCCCAGCCATAGTGAGCGGCTAATTCCGTTGCTTCTTGTACAACACCATGCGCAAAAAGCTGCTCTGTCCGCTCAGCAATGCGTCTGCGCAGCACATCGCGCGGCGATGCAATACCTACAACATAGGTATTTTTATCAACATGCGCTGACCTCTGTAACTGTTGTCCTTCTCGCACTATTGTATTAATAACATGCCTTTTGTTGTATTTGTTACTAGGTAATTCTATGTTGTGTTTTTGGCAATGTTCGTGCAAAGTTTCTATAGAATAGCCCTGTAACTGCTGCATAAGCTTTTTGTTCACCGTTGGAAATTGAAATTTATACAACACTGCATCGACATACAAGCCCGTCCCACCAACAAGAAACGGGATACGCCCACGCTGACGAATAGCCGCAATTTGCCGATTAGCATAGCGCTGAAAATCCACTACCGTGAAGCGCTGGCCCGGCTCCACCAAGTCTAGCCCCCAGTGTGGCACAAGGGCTTGCTCGTGCGGCGAGGGCTTGGCAGTGCCAATATCCATACCCTTATAGATGGTGCGCGAATCGGCGCAAATAATCTCACCACCGTACTGCTTGGCGAGGCCAACTGCTAAGCTGGTCTTGCCGCTAGCAGTTGGCCCAACGATGGCAATGAGTGGCAGAGTGGCAGGCGTGAGAGGCGGTGTGCTATTTTTTGTGAGCATGCGAGCTACTCCTCATATCGTTCTGCGGCGCGGCAAGTGGCCGCCAGCGACGCTGTGCAAAATCAACTACGCGGTACGAATCATCACACTGGATCCCATCGTGCTCGAGCAATTGCCGTTGCACTGCCTGCCCACCCGGAAAGCCAACCGCAAGGCCTCCCTTGCAATTTACAAGTCTATGCCACGGCAGCTCCTCCGGCCCACCATGGGCAATCTCCCCCACTCGCCGTGCGGCGTATGGGTGGCCAGCAAAAGCCGCCACGTCGCCATAGGTCGTCACTGTATCATCTGGCAGCTGTGCCATCAGCTCATAGACGGCATCACGCAGGCTCATCGCTGGCAAGTCGCTCAATTGCCACCTCCACTTCGTACCAATTTGTGCAGCGCACTACCCCAGCTGGCAGCGTTGTGGCTCGGTTCCAGGCATAATCGCCAAAGAGCAGCGCGTTGCGGCCATGTGCTGCCACCGCTTGGCAGTGCTTGAGCTGGTCGTCTATCAGCACATCGGCATTAATCTGCACCACCAACTCTGCCTTGGTGGCAAGGTGCGAACCATCCGTCAGCTCATCCCAAATGCCCGAGAAGTAGACTGATGTACTGGCGAAGATACCCGGAAAATGCTCGTCGATCCAGGCCATCGTATCGCTTTTCACTCGCAAGTGACGTGATGTCGCAATCATCAAGTGGTGGTGCTGTGCCAAGCGCTCCAGTACCTCCAGCGCGCCGCCAATGTGTCCATAGCCCGTACCGAGGCCAGCGTCCATCAGCTCGGCACTGCGCCGCTTCACTTCAGCATTATCCACCTGCCACATCTTAGCCCAATGCTCATCGTAGTCATCAACCGTCAGGTGTGTCCCCCAGCGCTGTTGCTAAAGGCGACGATGCCAGCGGCATTCTCCGCCAGCACGTCGTCGACATCCACAGCAATGCGTAGGCGGCGCATTAGCTGAGCCCCTCTAGGTATGCTGCTAGCTCATCCAGCGGCACTGTTGTCTCGCCCTGCTGGGTACGTACACTTACCTGGCGGTTGGCTTTGTCTCGCGGGCCAACGATAATCTGCACCGGAATTTTTACAACAGTAGCTTCGCGGATCTTTTTACCGAGCGATTCATTGCGCATATCTGTTGTGTATCTTACCTCGTTGTATTTTATAGGACGCATCAGTACCACTGTTTTGAGTACCGATGTGATTTCATCAACATAGTCTTCTACGGTGTTGTTAATAGTGAGGATGCGGACTTGCTCGGGCGCAATCCAGAAGGGGAACCACCCCGCCGTGTGCTCAATAAAGACGCTCAGGAAGCGCTCAATCGAGCCCAGCAGCGCGCTGTGAATCATCACTGGCCGAGCCATGTCACCCGCTTCGTCTGTGTATTCGAGGCCAAAGCGCTCGGGTTGGACGAAGTCGAGCTGCACCGTCGCTACCTGGTGCTCGCGGCCAATTGCATCCGTCGCCATGAAGTCAATCTTCGGCCCATAAAAGGCCGCCTCGCCCTCCTGCTCAAAGTAATCTAGCTGCTTAGCCATCACAGCTGCCTTGAGCTGAGCCTGGGCCGATTGCCACAATTCTGGTGCCCCAAGGTAGCCCTCGCCCTCATCGCGATAACTCAGGCGGACACGCAGCTTCATCCCCACAATGTGGTACAACTCCTCGGCACAAGCCAGCAAATTACTCATCTCCTGCTCGATCTGATCTGGCCGGCAAAACACATGGCTATCATCCTGCGTCAGCGAACGCACCCGGCTCAGGCCACCCAGCTCGCCAGTTTTTTCGTCGCGGTAGTCGGTCGTTGTCTCGAGGTAGCGCACGGGCATATCGCGGTAGCTCCGTGGCTGGCTGGCAAAAATCTGCGTGTGGTGCGGGCAGTTCATTGGCTTGAGGGCCATCTTGTCGCTCGTCTCTTGGCTCGTCACAAGGAAGAGTTCATCGCCAAACTTCGCCCAGTGCCCGCTCGTCTCGTACAGATCTTTCTTGGTAATGTGCGGCGTCCAGACTTTGGCAAAGCCGTATTTCTCACGCAACTGGTTAGAGAGCTGCGCTGCTTTATCGCGCAAGATCGTGCCACGCGGTGTAAAGAGTGGCAAACCCACCCCCACCAGTGGCGACATTGTGTAGAGGTCGAGTTCTTTGCCAAGCTTGCGGTGGTCGCGCTTTTTGGCTTCTTCGCGCATCTGTAGGTAGCTATCAAGTTCCGCTTGTGTTGCAAAGGCCACGCCATAGAGCCGCTGCATCTGCGGCCGGGCCTCGTCGCCTCGCCAGTACGCACCAGCCACACGCAGCAACTTGAAAGCCCCCACCTTGCCCGTGCTCTCTACGTGCCCACCACGGCACAGATCGGTGTAATCGCCCTGAGAGTAGAGTGATACCGTCTTTACCTTACTCTCACCTTCTGCAGCGCTACCAAGAGCCTCTCCAGCCAATTCTTTGGCAATAGTCGTCCCCGAGCGCTTCAGGTCATTGAGCAACTCAACTTTATATGGCTGATCTGTCTCCTTCGCCCAAGCAATCGCCTCATCTACCGGCACATCGCGGTGCGTAAAGGGTAGATCGCGCGCAATAATGCGCCGCATCTCCTTCTCGATTGTGCCAAAGTCTGCCTCAGATATCGTCACATCACCAAGGTCAATATCATAATAAAACCCCTGCTCGATGGCTGGCCCCACGCCAAACTTCGCCTGTGGCCACAAATGCTGGACGGCTTGCGCCATGATGTGCGCCAGGCTGTGGCGCATTGCTTGCTGCTCGTTGTTCATTGCTTTGTTTGCTCATCACCTTCTCTGCTGCGCACTGGCAGCCAGAAGCCGACTCGCTCCTCCTTGTATATAAATTATTTTGATAAAAATAAAAACATGCGTCCTGGCACGGATATACTCCATCCGACCAATCTCGCATGTCTCGGGCCGCTTGCACGCAAACGGCGGTTCCACCGGACTTCTTGGCACTAACCGCCAAGCACTCATGACGCAACGTTCTCGCACATCACGACAGCCCACGAAGCTCGGGAGGCTGGTGAGGCCCCGTCAGCACTTACCATCTATTGTATAACGAGAGTGGGGGTGGGTGCAAATATCGCTAGGCATCAATCACGTAGCATTCTCACATCCACTCACCCCACACTCCCTCCTCCGGAACACTATAAGAGGTCAATGTCTCCCAGACATCGACCTCCTGCGCTGGGCTGAAAACAGATTATTGCAATCTGTTTTCACACTCCATCGAATGAAGTGCGGGGCGCGCGAATGCACAATAGCTGCTCGAGTCTTTCATTTATCTACCCTTGCCCTCCCCTGCATCTTCTGCTACAATACACGTGTCGGGCGATTAGCTCATTTGGCTAGAGCGCTTCATTGACGTTGAAGAGGTGAGAGGTTCGAATCCTCTATTGCCCACCATTTCGGTCTATTCGCCAGTGCACCATGTCGGTCTGTAAGGTACACTGGCACGAAAGCACTTACTACTATTAGTAAGTGCTTTTTTGTTATAACAAAGCCTGGTAACATTACTTCGCTACCAGCTCACACCACAAACTTGCAAAACGCAAGCCTTGATGCTACGCTAAAGGCATGACACGAACAGCTCACAAACGCTCAGCCTGCCCCATTAGCTACAGTCTCGACCTTTTTGGCGACAAATGGACACTCCTTATCATGCGTGATGTGCTGCTCTTTGGGCGCTGCTACTTCCGCGAATTCGCACGCGATGAGCGCATTGCGAGCAATATTTTGGCCGATCGCTTGGCGCGGTTAGAATCGGCTGGCTTGCTTGATAAGCAACGCGATCCACTCCAAGGCAATCAATACATTTACAGCCCAACAGACAGCAGCTGGCAGCTCTTGCCGCTGCTCGTCGAACTGCTCTTTTGGGGTGCTTGCGCCGACCCGCACGCAGCTGTGAGCGACGACTATCGCACCACCATTGCCCACGAAAAAGATTTGCTCAAACAAGAAATCATGCTTGCCGCAAAAACCGGCACCTTCGTCGATTACTACCACAACACCATGGGTATACAGGGGTAGAGCCTCTCGCAAAAATTGATATATGGCAGAAATACATAGTACATTTTGGTTGCAAATTGCAAGTGACATACCCTCCTTAGTATAGCTGCTTCTCCTCATAAGCCTACCTATCTCACTCACAAAGATTACTACTTTATGAATTGTGGCAAAAAAATATTCATATAATGGCATATCGGGTAGTCGCATATCGTTCACCCATAAGCACCTCATCATCTCGTATTTAATTCCCGCTACGAGCCCTTAATTCCTCGCATCACTTGTATATTACAAGCAAGATAGTAAGCTACATTACAATCTATTTGTAGATTAATTATGAACACAATACGCACATATTCACACACCGCCTTACACTTACCTAGCTCATCCGCACAGCCTGAGGGGCGGCTTACATCCTGATCAAACTCACGTATCAGCCATACAATATAACGCATATGTTTATCAATACTATGCACTATATAGCACCCGCATCCAACAGCCTAGTGCCGCATACGCCTCTCTCAATTTTTTCTCACCGAGCAATTCACTGTCCATCTAAAGTACTTATCCTCTCCTATAGCGCAACTATCTGCGATTCTTTGACCAATATTCATCCACACCAGGCTATTAGTTATCCACATTGCACATGGCCATTTTACTGCTCATCATATGCGTGTGGTGATATAATGCATACATAGTTATCATTGTATTTTGATATTTTTGTAGCACAATAGTTATTTCAATAACATGACCTCTGTAAAATTCCATCAGTACGCTAGAAACCTCACCAGAAATAACACTCATACTTGCTCCACCAAAAGGAATCTTCCTACTATAGAAAGAGATTATGGAGTCCATGACTTACCTATACACTTAGCCTCTCTATCAATCTCTTACCTGAGACAGACAAGACAAATCAGGAAGTGAGCGGCACCACTCTTAGTCGCTCGCGTGGATATCGGAATATCGCCAAAGGTAATTCAGCCCAGCATGGCTCGTAGCACGCCATCCATACCTGCATTAATATCTCATCTTTCATATCACTCCCTTACATACATTGTGAGCGAGACTAAGATAAGCTCATCACACCACAAAGATGAGGTTGATAATGCCTGGCTAACATTGCTACTATGTAAGCACTACTAGTCGCTCATCCATGGTGTAGCCTCCTTGGTGCAATATTAATTGGTGGCACGCTCTCATTAATCACCCCTATGACTATGCAGTAAGGCGTAGGCATAAGAGATGTAAATACAAAAGACTTTGAATTAATATTGCCTGTAAATCACTCCCCATAGCGCCAAAATCTAGCCTTCTCCTCGACATCATCCTCTCCTTTCTCACCCTTCAATAGAGTATAAAATCTGCCGCGAAGTCCTGCTATAGCTCTACCTTAAGTGCGACTATTATGACTCTCTCGCCAGGAGTGGTAGAGAAAAAGGTGTTAGTTTGGGACTTTGCACTCCAACCCACACCAACATAATAACCGGTCATTCTCTGGCCGGTTATAAAGCTAGTTTACTTCGCAAAAGCGTACAGGCACTACTTACTCTTTTTTGCGCTGCTTTTTGGCGGCTTTTTGGGCTTGTTTAGCGGCTTTAGCGCGGTCACGTGAGCCGGTAGTGGCCTTGACAGTTACGTCAAACTTATCGAGATAGCGACCAAACGCCAGGTGTGTCTGCGCATTAAAGGCACCAATCGCACTAAAGCAAATGGATGTGACGGGCATAAGGATCCACTGTGCCACCATGGCAAAGCTGCGCCGACGCTTGTAGCGCTCGGGCCGTGGCGGCAACATCTTGAGCATCAAGAAGACAGTGATAAAGATACCGATCATCGCAAAGCGCTGCAAATTACTAATCACCTCGGGCAGCATGTGTACTGCATAGCTGCGTGATGATTCTTGGTTAATCAACAGTGGCACCCACCCACCAAAGGTTACCAAAAAGGCCATCACTGCCAGCGTAACGTGCCCATCGAGCAAGCGCATGAAGCGGGCAAACACCTCGGCAAATGGCACATTGCGCCGCCGCGTAAAGGTACGCACTGCCACATATGGGATGTCCGATGCGCCATAGCTCCAACGCCGGAGCTGCTTAAACTGTGCCACCACTGTCCCCCAGAAGGTGTTGTCCATCACGGCATCTTGGTAGATCGGCACATGGATGGGCAAAACACTGTAGTCTCCCGCAAAGTAGAAGTAACTGCGCCAGTACTGGTGGCCATCTTCCACGATGCTGCGTGTACTCCAGAAATTCATCTCCACCAGAGCGTCCATTGGCTGCGAGTGCGAGGCAAAGTTGCGCAACGTGTGGGGGCGCATACTGCTGATGATCGTCCAGAAGGAGTTACCCGTCGCAATCACCCGCATCGGCGCTGGGGCATCCCAGATGTTACCGAAGTATAGTGCAATCGGCTGGTACGACAAACGCTTGCGCTCGGGGTGAACGATATACTCATACGCCACATAGTCGAAGTATGATGGATATGGGCGGTTGTCGCTGTCGAGCGTGGTGATCATCACATCGCTGTAGGCAATCCCCTGCTCGTCACAATAGCGCTGGAGCTGCTTACCAGCATAAGTGATGTTACCACCCTTACCAATCACCTCATCAGGCATGTCCTTAGGGTGCATGATAGTCTGGAAGGTGAAGAATACATCGCCATACTCCTGTTGAAGGCGAGCGGCTGTGCGGGCAATATCCACCCCACCACGCTCCTCGTAGGCAAGGACAAGGATGATCTGTTTGTTGTTGTACGTTGTATTCTTAACTGACTCGATGGTAGGCTGCAAGACATCATACGACTCATTGTACGCCGCTACAATCACTGCTTGGTAAAGCTGCGATGGTCGCGGGAAGCTCGCTGGGTCGGCCGCCATAAGGCGGAGATTCTCACGATGCTCTTGGGCGTGGAACTCGCGTTGATGCCGCTTCGGTAGTGGCTGCTGCTGAATGGCAGCATAGCTTGCTACTGGGTCTTCGAGCTGCTCCAGACGCTGCCGCCAATCGACCATCTGCGCCTTCTCCAGCTGGTGGTGGCCTGTCAGTGTACGGTAGGCAATGCCAACCGAGCGGACAATCACACTCATCACCAAGACAAGAAGGTAGATAGACGCCCACAGTGGATTTATCAAAGACAAAATGATGAACAAAATCAGCATCCCGTAGCTTAAGAATGCTGGGAGAATTTCAAATAATCGGTAGAAAAGAGTGCGCTTGCCCATGGGCAGCTCAAGATCGGTGTGGTTCATTTATCGATACGCCAGGTGCATTACTGCTAATCCATACGAGGCAGCAACCAGCAGCACCAATACTGCTGCCGCCCCCACAAAAAGCGCTGTCTGGCGGCGCCGCAGGCTATACAGCTTAACCATCAGGCCAATGTGCACCACCATTACCAGCGCACCAAACAACACAAAACTGAGCAAATAATACCAATAACTCTTATAAAAATGCGCCTCGCCAAAGGCGGTGTAGCGCACATAAACCTGCACATCGCGCACCTGCAGCGTGAAGCCCATCACCAGCATATAGATGATACCCGCGACAAATACACCAATCAATGCCGCAAAGAATGGCCGATCGGCTGCGATCGTGCGGAGAGGGGTGCGCAGAAAATCCTTCTTCTCTTTGGTCATAAACAAATGGAGCCGCTGACCGGACTCGAACCGGTGACCTACGCTTTACGAAAGCGCCGCTCTACCAACTGAGCTACAGCGGCATCACCGCTATATTATACTAGAGGCGAGGCGAAATGGAAGGTGGCGCAGCGGGGTAGCCTCTAGACGCTACCTCACTGCAGGATGATGAATTATTGCGAGAGGGTTGTGGCTGAGGATGTAATAGCAGTGCTCTCCACTCCTACCTGCTTGGTGGATGGCCTTCGTATGAGTCCTGACCTGACATCATTACGCTGAGGTAACTTCTGCGCTGGTTTAAGCTACTGTAGTGAGTGGCTAGCGATTTTTCTTACAATACGTTCAAGACCGTCGCTCTCCTGGCGTTAGCTCTACCTCCCCATCACTTCATCCGATGGAGTGTGAAAACAGATTGCAATAATCTGTCTTCAGCCCTAGCAGCAAGAGGTCGATATCCAGTGAATATCGACCCTTATAGTGTTCCTGAGGAGGGAGTGTGGGGAGGTGGAGTGTGAGATAAGACTACGGTTGGACGATTCCCTATAAACCTCTTGCGATTTTTGGTAATTGCTGCTACTATTGATCTAGCTTATGCGCTCGTAGTGAAGATGGCCTATCACGTCTCCCTGTCACGGAGAAGATCGCCGGTTCGAATCCGGTCGAGCGCGCCAGTATTGGATACGATATACCCTCTTGCAATGCGTCAAGTGGGTGTTTTTATTTAGTGCACGAATAACCCCTGTTGTAGCTCACATCATCATCTTCATCTCAACCATCACATATCACAAAAACACCTCTGAGAGAGGTGTTTTTGCAGCAGTCCGATGCCAACGCTTAGCGCGTAAACTTCTCGTGCAACGCATGGTACTCATAGATTTCGTCATCTGAGAACCAGTGGTTGATCTCTTGCTCGGCTTCCTCAGGGTTGCCCGAAGCATGGATGAGGTTGGGCACACCCTTGTCTTCGTCGTTGGCATAGCCAAAACTCATGTGCGAGTAGTCGCCGCGGATCGTCCCCATCTCGGCAGCCATTGGCTCGGTGGGGCCCACCAGCTTGCGCACCAGCTTGACAGCCTCTACCCCCTCAAACACCATGGCAATAACTGGCCCTTGCATCATAAAGTCCAGCGTCACCCCAAAGGCGTGCTTGCCACGGCGCGACACCATCTTGCCAATCTCCTCGTAGTGGCGGTAGTAATGATCGCGCGTCGGAGCGATCATCTTAACGGCCACGATCTTGAGGCCCACCCGCTCAAAACGGGTCAAAATCTCGCCGACAATCCCCCGCTGCACAGCATCTGGCTTGAAGACGACCAAGGTCTTTTGCACGTTATTGTTGTTGGGCACCGCTGTTGTTTCGCTCATAAAGCTCCTTATTGTTAGGTTTGCTTGTATTATAGCGTATTGTGAGTGATCGCGAAAATGAAAAGCGCTAGAACTGTGGTGTATCGCATCGTAGCCTACTGGATCGAAAATGTTCCGGCCAGATTAGACGATAGAGCATACCCGCATACATTATTGCTGGCCTCCAGATATTTTCTTATCCAGTAGCTACGATGCTAGCTGACAAAACAATCATACGGTCAGATACGATAACCCTGCCGACACCTGATACTCTACCTCTCTGTCTATATATTGTGGTATACTATGGCAAATGGCACAGCACTATTATATGCAAGATTTGATCATTGACTTCATCGAATATATGGAGGTGGAGCGCGGCCGATCGTCCAAAACAGCGGAGAACTACAAGCACTACCTCGAGCGCTTCGTTGAGTTTGCTGGTGCTGAATTGACGGTCGATCAGATCACGCCCGAGTTGGTGCGGCGCTACCGCCTCTGGCTCAACCGCTACCAAAGCGTCTATGGCGAGGAGCTCGGCATGCTTACCCAGAGTTACCACCTCATCGCGCTGCGCGGCTTTCTCAACTACCTCTCTAAGCGCGACATCGCCAGCCTCTCGCCCAGCAAGATCGAGCTCCCCAAGACACACAAACGACAAGTCACGTTCCTCCATTATGACGAAGTAGAGCGGATGATTGATGCCGTGCCAAGCGATGGCAAAGAAGCCAATTTGCGCGACAAAGCCATCATCGAACTGCTCTTCTCCAGTGGTCTGCGCGTCTCAGAGCTTGTCAATCTCAATCGCGACCACATCAACCTCAAGCGCCGCGAGTTCATGGTGCGTGGTAAGGGCCAAAAAGACCGTCCGGTCTTCGTCAGTAGCCGTGCTGCCGAGCAGATCGAGACCTACCTCAGCGCCCGGCATGATTCGCTCGACCCACTCTTCATCAGCTATAGTCGCAACCATGGTGCCACAAACACCAGTGGCGACTTCCGCCGCCTCACAACCCGCAGTGTGCAATCGATGATTGGCAAATATGCCCGCCTCGCTGGCATCACTAAGCACGTCAGCCCCCACACTATGCGCCACAGCTTCGCGACCGACCTATTGATGAACGGTGCCGATTTGCGCAGCGTCCAGAGCATGCTCGGCCACAGTAACATCAGCACCACGCAGGTCTACACCCACGTCACCGACCAACACCTGCGCGACATCTTCGAGCAGTTTCATAGCGGGAGAGAACAGAGGTAGGAACCCTAGAAAGGAAACTATGAATAATATGTCATTACCAAGCAACATCCAGCCTTCGCGAGCAACTGAGTACAGGGGCTCGGATGGTAGTGTAATCAGAATGTTTGACCACAAAGAAGCGATAAGAGTAATCCTCGCTTGGGCGGACCATGACTGGCCGATGACCAAACAACAGGCATTCGAGCTGCGAGATTCATTGGGGTGGCGTCTTGGCCCTGAAGGCAGAGGATTTGTCAGCACAGTTCAAGTTGGTAGCGAGCGAGATGGATCCATTCTCTTCGATCACAGAATGGAGTATTTTAGCTCTATAACGATACCATTAACAACTAAGATTCCTAGCAAATTGGAGAAAGAATTTGCACATAAGCTTGATGGCCTATATTCTGCGTGCGTGAAGTCTATGCAATCAAAATTTGGTAGAGGTAAGGACGATTCGGATGATACAATACTACACCATTCTTGGTACCTTCCTTCAAAGGCGTATGTCTCCATAGGCAGGTTCATTGACAAGACAGTTTATGATAATACAGACATCCGTTATACCGTAAGCGTCACAATAGAGTCTCCTGCAATGAAGGATATAACCGACGCAGAAGATGCCTACTTCGAGTACTTTGGGCCAGATGCGCCATAAATAACATCCCCTTCTTATACATAAATATAGGTCGCTATTCTAAATAATAGCGACCTATCTATTTTAGATTCTCATTCCTACGGATTACACGACGTGCCCAGTGGCCCGGCTTCGTCGTTGGTGACGTAGAAGTTTTTGCAGAGGCTGCCAGTGATGTCGACGCCTTGCTCTGGGAAGGTGAAGCTACCGTTGGTGTTGAAACCGACATTGACACGGCTTTTGATGCGGCGGAAGATGGTGTCTGCCCGGCCGGTGGAGTCGATTTCGGGCTGGACGGTGTCGAACTTCGTCACGCTGCTTGCTCGTTTGAGCGAGATCTTGACTGCTGAGGCTTTGTACAGGCTGGTCACGCGCAAGAACGCCACACGCGAGCCAGCTGGTACAGACTCGCCACCAGCCATTTGGAGGACGGCCTGACAGGCGTAGCCACCACCGGTGTAGCGCGCGTTGGAGCACGGCACGGCATTGACGGTCGTCTGAGCACCACTATCGCTATTGGCGCGCAGGCCGGGGCGCTGGATGGTGAGTGGGTTGGCATTGTCGGTGATGATGCTGGGGCGCAAGAAGTTCGTCGAGACTTGGGCGCTATCGAGCTCGCTTAGGCTGACGCTTGTCTTGGTGGGCAAGACAGCCTGGGCCCGGATAAGAGCTGGCGCGTTGGGGCTCCACTGGTCTTTGCGTGGCAACGAGCGGAGGTCGCCAGAGGTTGGTGTCTCAATGGAGGCAACTTCGTTGTCGCTGTTTTTCTTGCGCATCCACTCGATCTGCACACTATCAAAGGCATCTGCGCCAACCAGTGGGATGACGGTGGACTCCCCTTCTGCTAGGTCAAGTTTGACGTCTTCAGTCTTGGCCTCGATCTTGACGCAGGTGTAAGCTTGGTTGAGCGTGCTACTGCCACTACTCGTCTTGATGGTGGTCTCACCACTAACAGACGACACTACACCAGCTGCTGCCACGGTGTTGCAACGCTGCTGCTCAATGGCGCGGCGAGCCCGCTCATTACCCTTGAGAGCCGCACGAATGACACGCTTGCCATCCTCTACTCCAGCGACCGCCGAGTCGTAGGCACTCTGCGAAAGGTCGTTGTTGCTGGCGCGCTGTTGCTCCTGTACCATCAGACGGATGAAGCTCACCGTCACCACCGTGATCAGTACTGTTGAAAACATCACCACAAAGAGCGACACCATACCGGCCTGCCGCTGCTTGTTGCTATGCTGTTGCATCCACCTCATCATCCTACCCCTGTATCAATGTCTCAAAAATATTAATGGCACAGAAGTTGTAATTAGCACTGTCATTCGTAGGCGGTTTGCAGGTTTGGTTGGCGGTGTTGATCGTATCTTGCTGGTTGGTGCCAATGACGAAGCGGAGGCGGTAGATGGTGTGCGTGCCCTCGGTCGATTCGATAACAGGATTGATTTGTAAATCGCGCAGCGCCAAATCCCCCTCACGTGAGCCCAGCAGCTCCGTTGCTTTGCTAAGAAATACATCGGTCGAGTACGTGCCACGAGCCGTTGGGTTACAATACTGTGCACCAGCATCAGCCACACGGGCGAGGACAATCATATCGCCGCGCACATCACCCTGGCGTGTGTCGTTTTGGTAGCGGATGGCACTGCCTTGCTGTAGCTTGGCGGCTGGGCTCCACACATACGACATCGTACCAAAGCATAGACGCCCCAACCCACCGCCTTTGTCTGGCGACACATAGCGGATCCCATCCGCTGAGGCCAAGGCATCGCGTCGGAAGGAATCGGCTACATCGCGCCCTGCGAGGTTGATTGATTTGAGCGTCACCCCCTTTGTATACAAGCCAATGATCTGCAGCGTGGAGGTCGTAATGGCAATAAGCAGCACTGAGAGGAAGCTCATCGCCAGCAGCAGCTCGATGAGGGTAAAACCTGACTCTTTGCGCTGTACAGTCTGCCGTTGCTTCTCTCCTTGTGTTTTACCTTTGTTAGCGCGCCACATCATACAACCTCGTTACTGTGCCAATCGTCATTGGCTTATCGCTCGCTACAGTCGGCCAGCAGGCAGATACATACACATCGTAGGCGAGGTTGGCATTGGCACCCTCCGCCTTGACGATCTGGACGAAGAGCCCCTGCGCCCGCGGATCATTGCCAAAGTCTACCTTACTGTAGGTTGTGGGTTCAGGTTGGTAGCTCGCATTGGTCGGCTCGAAGAGACGGATGACCTGCTTACCCGTGGCTGCATCGGCCCGCGGCGCAACAAAGAATGCGCCGCGCCCCCGCAATGTATCTGGCGAAAGGCGGCAGTTGCTCTCAGCGAGCTCGCTCAGCGTAATGGGCGTGGTCGTACCTACCTTGCCTTTGATGGTCTCCCACAGCTGCTGGTTGACTGCCTGCTGAGCAGTCCGAATCAGCAACACCTGCGAGTCGATCTGCTGCCGCACCTGCGTCACCTCCAGCGAGCGCTGCGCCAGCGCCATGCCTTGGTTCATAATCATAAATGCCCCTACAATCACCATACTAAACAGCACGAAGGCAAACATCACCTCAATGATCGTATCACCCCGCTCGTGGCGATGCCCTAGCATTGGCCTATTCCTCCACCGATCAGCTTCACACTGCTGGCCGAGCTGCCACCCCGGGCAATCACTGCCCCACTAATGCCAGTAAAGACCAAGCCATCGGGGTCGATACAGAGGTTGGTGTCGCCTTTTTGGGCGTCATTATCAGGCGAGAGAACGGTCATCGGGTTGTCTGTGTTGCCGATGTAGGTCTTGATGGCACCACTGGAGGGCGAGCGCACGATCAAATACGAGTGGCGTGCACCCTGCCGCAGCGCCGTCTCCCAGGCTAGCTCGTAGGTAGTTGTCTGGCTGGCGGTGTCCGACTGGACAAGCCCCGAGCGAGTCAGCGCCTCATAATCCGTTGCTGCAGCTGAGCCATCACGCGTGGCATAGATTGTCCGCGCGATGAGGCTTCGGCCATCACGACCAGTGGTAATGAACCGCCCAATGATAGTGCACTCGCTCGTGCCCGGCACCTGCGGGGTAATACTCTGGCTAATACCGCTGGTGCTGCAGCCAAGGTTGCGGTCGTGATCGTTCTGGACATTCACCACCCGGTCGTACTCCCCCTGGAAGAAGCTCACCAGCGAATGGGTGGCATCGCGGTAGCGCTGGGCATTGACCGTCGCACCCACACCTACCATAATCCCAGCTGCCATTGCCCCACTCACCGCCAAAAACAGCATCATCTCAATAATGGTGAACCCTGGCTTCACTGGCATACTCATAACCTCTCTAGTATAGCACAAGCAGCATTAGCAGCACAGAGCGATGAGACGATTCTACAGCCCCAGCGGCAATGCCACCAGCGCGCGCAAGATATGCCCACCAAACAAGAGTGAAATAACGCAGCCAATGATAAGCAGCGGCCCAAATGGCACCTGCGAGCGCGTATTGAGCTGGCCACGCGCTAGGCCCGGCAGGACGATAATACAACCCAGCATGTTGGAGAAGAACAGCGTCATAAAGGCCAATCGCCAATCACCCAATAGCAGTGCCAAGCCCACGCAGAGCTTCACATCACCAAAGCCAATCCACGCCCCGCGCGAGATGGCATACAGCCCACCATAGAGCCCCGCCAGCAGCGCCACCGCTCCCGTGAGCGATACAAGATCAACATCGTGCAGCGTCATCATCCGCACCAGCACAAAGAGTGCGCCCAGTGCCATCAAGCCATAGTTGAGCGGGTCGGGCAGGAGCTGCCACTTGGTGTCATACGCCGCGAGAATCATCAGCACCAAGGCCACCACCACCCACACAGCAAAGAGTAAGCTACTGGCTGGCAATGCCCATGGCCACACCAGATACGACAGTGCCAAGCCAACCCCCAGCACCAGCTCCATCACCAGCTCGAACCAACCAATGAACTGCTGGCAATAACGGCAGCGCCCACCAGTCGACAGCCAGCTCACTACTGGGAGTAGATCATACCACGCCAGCACATGCCCACACTGCAAGCAGCGCGAGCGATCGTCTCGCACTGTACCTTGCAAGAGGACACGCAGTTGACGCCATTCGTGTTTGTCGTAGGGGTGGCCGGTTTGCTTATCAGTCCGCAGTTGCCGCGCACGCACCCGCCACACTTGCGCGCCCGCAAAGCTACCCAGCACTACACCGAGGAGGAGCAGTGCACCTGCTATCAAGATCGTCATACCTCACTAGTATAGCAAAGATGTACAATAACGTGCTACATCATCACGCCCTACCGAAGGCCAGTGCAGATACAAGCCAAACCTTCCTCACTGTATGATGAACTGCTGGGTTGTGCTTGTGTAAGAAAAATATCTGGAGACCAGCAAGCAGATACATGCTATGTATTATCTGGCCGGAACATTTTCATCACACCCACAACCCAGCAGTTCGTGTACTCAATACATAAAAAGAGGCTGGCACCCTTTGGCACCAGCCATCTTCTTGTGTATCTTTTGCGTCTACTATGACTCGAGGCAGTATGCCACGCCGTTGCCGCCAGCCTCGAGCTTGGTGACGACGACGAATTGCTTCGATGTACCCTTCTTGAGGGTCGCACCGTCGGAGTTGGTGGCGTCGCAGCGCACACCCTTGACGACGATGGCGCTCTCGGTAGAAGGCGTTACGGTGCCATTGCCCGCGTTGTCTTGGACGGTGATGCTCTCTTTGTCGAGGTTCGAGAGGTCGCCCAGGTAGCCCTTGAGGCCCTTGCTGTCGGGGAACTTCCCGCGGTTGTTTGATGTATATTGCGTCACGGCAGCAGCGATGTTTTGCACATCATTCTTGCGTGCTGTGTCGCGCTGACCCCGCTGCAGAGCAGGCAGTGCCACAAAGACCATCAAGAATATCAAGGCGGCAATCGCCAGCACCAGCATCACCTCGATGATGGTAAACCCTTCTTGTTTCGCTTGGTGTTGTTTCATACTTCTCCTTTGTACCAATGTACGAATATGCTTACGTTACTGCTATCATAGCGTAGAATGGCAGCATTGTCTAGGTTTTGTTCGCACAAGATGATGAGCCTATGGGGAGAGGCGCAAAACGGTGCTATATGACTAGTATTTTTGGCATAATTGCTATAGAAAATGTACCAAGAATGGCCCGCCCCGCGTATTTCCTGCTGAGAACCATAGGCACGACACATTGGTCGAATACGCCCACTTTGTCTCACGCTTACACCCTATCGCTCCCCTCCTCCCGAATACAAAAAGGGTCGACATTTCCCAAGTATGACCTCCCAGCGCCAAGGCTAAAAACCGGTCATTTACGACCGGTTTCACACTCCATCGGATGAACTATCCCCTACTTCTGCGGCACGTCGATGTATTCTTGCACTTTGCCGTCGCTTTTGAGCTGTGCGACTTGCTTGGTAAGTTCAGTGAGGGGAATATAGAGGTAGGTGAAACGGATTTTGCTATCGTTCTTCTCGTTTACTTTGACGAAGTAGTAGCCACTGTCGGTTGTGCTCTTGATGACACCAGAGGGTTCGCCAGGCTCGAGCTTGGCAATCTCACTGACCGCGAGGCCGTTGTAGCTACTGGCGAGGTTGATCAGGCCAGAATCCCCCACCTGCGGCTTGCTGCGGCCACTGCCACCAAGCTGGGTAGCTATTTTGGCAAACTCGCCATTGCTGCTCGCCACTAGCCCTGCGGCTTTGCGCTGCAGCTCATCGGCCGTTTTATCAACCGCAAAGGCCACTCGAGCCCGCACAATGCTGCGCCGTACTGCCTGGCGATAGTCCGATGGCGACCAGTTATACATCATACGCGACGATGCATCATACGTCTCTTGGCTAATCTTGCCATTAGCGGTGTTGCGCTGCTGCTCGATGACGGTATCAATGTCTTGCTCGCTCACCGTGATATTGTACTGGCGTGCCAGCTTGGCGGCGTAGGTATCAACCAGCGCCCGGTTGAGCGACTCACGCTTGATGTGCTTGAGCTGCTCGCGACCATCATCACTGTCGATGCGGATCTCATCGTACTTGCCTAGATAATACTTAGATCCCCGATACTGCACGAGGTAGTCGCTATAGCGCACCAGCTCACCATCAATACTAGCTACTGGCACAGGAAAGATCTGCGTCATGCGGTAGAGGAGGTTGTTGGAGCTCTGGGCAATGTAGAGCTGCTGCCACGCCACCGCCGCCAGTAGCAAGGCCGCTACCAGCGCCACAATGATCGTGTTGATAATCACCCGCCGGCGCGACACCTGGACGGGATGTTTGAACTTGCGCCCACCAGCCAATATCTCCTCGCGGTGTGCCGCCACCGTCTCGTTGGTGATGCGCTCGAACTTCTTGGGAGTGTTGGGGTTGGCTGTGCCCGCCTCTGTTTTGGCAGATTTACCTGCTTTCTTGCCCTTTCGCTGCGGCTTGAGCGCTGCAAGGCGATCTTTCAGACCGGCGGCTGGGGCAGTTGATGTAGACTGAGCGCCGTAGCGGCTGCGTTTGGGTTTTTTGCTTGGTAATTTCATGGTGATACTCCTGCTGCTTGTGCTGCGCGCTCCGCCTCGCTGACGGCATCTTGCAGCTGATTGTAGATCTGCTCGGGATGATCGACATTGCGGATGATGAGATCGCCCACAAATGTTTGGATCACAATCGTACCAAAATGAAACACCTCACCCGAGAATCCTGGTATATTATAGCTGATATTTTGGATTTTTGCCAAGCTCAGCTCCACCACATCGGTACCAAAAAATCCTTTTGCGTCACCTGGCGGATGCGCTGGTCAGTCACAATGTAGTAGGTGTAGCGCCACATCAAAAAATGATAGCAAAAGCCAATAAGCCCGAGCCCCAGCCCCACCACTGGCAGCAAAAACAGCTCCAATGTGTCTTGCCAGATCAGTGGTGGAATAGCCCCCACCGCCAGCGGCACCAGCAGCATATAAAACCCCTTGCGCATGGCAATAATATGCCGCCGAAAGACAAACAGCAGCTCTTCACCATCGCGCTGCCCATTAAATGCCTTGGTCTGTGCCATTATTCCCTACCTTTTTGTGTGATGATTGTTATGCTTTTCTTGCTGTCCATTGTAGCACGAACTCACCTCCACTTGGGTACCAAACCTCGCTGCCAGCTGCCATAGGGCGCTCGCTGGACAAGAAAATATCTGGAGGCCAGCGACCAAGCAAGCGGACAAACTCTGTGATATATTCTGGCCGGAACATTTTCGGTCTAGTGAGTGCCCTATAGCAGCAGTATCCTTGCTACATCTCACGCTCACCCTCCCCACACTCCATCGGATGAAGTAATGAGGGTAGAGCGAGCACAGAAGAAGCAAAAGCTTCAATTATTCACCCCCTTGACACTACCCCACAACCCCTGCGTATAATGAGGTCATGCATACTATGCGGAGCATTTGTATATGGTGACGGCTGGGCGATTTATTCATAAGCGCCGCACTGCTGCTGGTGCCGGAGCGCCACCAGTGCCACCGCCACACCACCCACCAGCTGCGCCACCACCGCCAAAGGTGCCAACGCCAGCGGCCGTCGACCCCACCGAGCCACTGGCGGCACCCGACTGGCAGCGTCGCCTTGGCCATGGCATCGTGCGAGCGCTCTGCATGCTCGCGGCAGGGGCGCTTGGTTGGCTATGCTACCTCTGTTGGACAAGTGGCGGCACACGAGCCATGCCAGCCGACTTTATGGCTTGGGTTGTCTCATTCGCCCTCTTCTCCTCCGCCATTATGTTCGTTGGCGCTGCCTGCAGCCGCTGGAAGGATATGTCCGACTGGGTACGATGGGCAGCTGAGGTAGTTGGCGGGTTTGGGAGGTAAGCTACCCGCATACACCAGCCACCCTCTCAAACCATTACAGATTAAGACCATTCCATCCACAATCACAGTTGTAATACACTATCTCTATGACAAAACTTCACCTCCACATCGCCAATGCACACCACACCTTCACCACTACTGAATGTGCTATTTTTCGTCGCGCAGCCGAGCAGGCTGAGACGTTCTTTTCCAGTGTATTTGCTCATTTCGATTATGAGGTTGATCTCATCATTGCAACACCGTCTTTTCTGCTACCGACGATTGCTGAGGATGGTATATCAGGGCGGACGTACCATTCGCGACTTATCATGCTGTCGATCGACAAGCAGCAGCATGCAATCAACGAGGACTTTGTGTTCGAGACAATCTGCCATGAGCTATCACATTCACTACGCTGGGAAAAGGTGCCAGAGTACGCAGAGACGCTATTCGACGGCATGATACTCGAAGGCCTCGCTGTTGTGCTAGAAGAAGCGGCGATGGCTACAACCCAGCGCCCTACGAGACAATATTTCCTCAATACTATGCAGGAGACGAGCATAGAAGAAATCAACAGCATAATTGCAACACTCAAAGATACGTTCAATAGCATGGATTACGACTACACCCGCGTATTCTTCACTGGCGATAATACATTACCACGTTGGGCAGGTTATCGACTTGGCTATTATTTCGTCAAGCAATATCTTGAGAAAACGAATCGGACGATTGTACAGGCAACAGAAGATCAGTACCAAACATTTGCAAAGGTACTGCGCAGTTAGTTCATATAAATACTGGTACCCCGGATAGGAGTCGAACCTACAACCTTCTCCTTAGGACGGAGCCGCTCTATCCAGTTGAGCTACCAGGGCATGGGTATAGTATAGCATGCTATTTACTCTGAAGTGAACTGTGCCAGACAACAAAAAAGCCGAGGCATGGACACGTATCAAACCCCGACTATATGCATCTCTATACTATCATAAACGACTATAGACGATCAGACTTTTCTCTCATGAGATCGTCACAGGATTCAAGAATCGCGCATAGCCCAACAGTCAATGCTTACATCACTACCTCGCACGCTCACCCTCCCCACACTCCCTCCTCCGGAACACTGTAAGGGTCGACATTCGCTGGATGTCGACCTCTTGCGTTGGGCTGAAAACCGGTCATTACGACCGGTTTTCACACTCCATCGGATGAAGTGTGGGAGAGTGAGCTTGCACAGAGAAAACAAAGTATTCAATGTTCTGGCTGCAAGCACTACGTCAGCTGCCCTACCAAACTATATATCGGGAAGAGAATGGCCGCCACCATACCACCGGCCACAATAGCGAGAACAACCATAAGCACAGGCTCAATGGCAGTGGAGATGTTGCGGATCTCTTCGTCTAGCTCGTCTTCGTAGACTTGGGCAGTCTTACCCATCATTTCGTCAATCTTACCCGACTGCTCACCAATCTTGATCATCTGCGGCACCATTGGCAAGATGTAATCCTCACGGCTCAGTGAGACAGACAGCGCTCGCCCACCCTTGACCTTCTCGGCAGTCCGGCGGATAGAAGCCTCGATAATCGTATTATTGACCCCTGTTGCGGTAATGTCGAGCATGTCGAGCATCGGTACACCAGTGGCAAGCAGTGTCTGGCCGGTGCGAGTAAAGCGCGCCATGTAAAGCTTGCGAAACATACTGCCGACGAAGGGCATATTAAGCTTAAGTGTGTCGAAGGTACGCGTGCCGGGGCCTGTCTTGGCATATTGGCGGGTGAAGTAGATAGCACCCACCAGCAAAATCAGCTCCGCCCACCAGAAGCTTGCAGTAAACTTCGCCACGGCGATCAGCGCCGCAGTGAGGAATGGCAGCGTCTTGTGCATATCGCTATATAGCTTCTCAACCTGTGGCACCACCACGAGCAGCATAAAAAGCATCACTCCCATGATCACTGCTAGGACGATGGCTGGGTACGTCATAGCACCGCGAATCTTGCTCACCATGGCGGCATCCTTTTCCTGCTGGGAGGCAACCCGCTTGAGCGCTTGGTCGAGCGTACCAGAGGCCTCACCTGCAGTCACGAGCGATAGATAGATTTTGTCGAAGATCTCGGGGTGTTTGCCAAAGGAGTCCGATAGCTGCCGACCGCCCTCAACATCGGCAATGATTTCTTGGATAATCTCTTGCAGCTTCTTGTTCTCCGTCTGCTCCAGCACCGTACGAAGGCTCTGCGACAGAGGTAGCCCCGCACCAATCAGCGTCGCGAGCTGGCGCGTAAAGACAACCTTGTCTTTGGTGGTCACACGGCGCGTCAGGCTGCCAAAGAGCCCACCACTCTCATCGACTTCTTTGATATCGAGCGGAACGAAGCCTTGCTCGGTCAAAACGCGTGCCGCTGCCATCTCAGACTCGGCCTGGACGATAGATTTGATGATGGTGTCGGTCGCTTTGTCGCGTGCTTCGTAGTTGAACTTTCGCATCGATTATCCTCTCATTAAGCGCTCAAATTCGGTGAGGTCGACCGCAAACTCGCGGGCGCTATCGTACGTCACGGTGCCACTCTGGACCAGGCTCACCAATGTGCGATCCATCGTCTGCATGCCTTGGTCAGCCCAGTCTGGATGATGGCATCGAGCTGGTGGCTCTTGCCCTCGCGGATGACGTTGCGCACCGCCGGGTTGGCCACCAAGACCTCAGCCGCTACCACTCGCCCACCACCGATGGCTGGCACGAGGCGCTGGCTACAGATCGCCATCAAGATATTGGCCAGCTGAGCCCGAATCTGCGGCTGCTGGTGCGGCGGGAAGACGTCGATCATGCGATCGATACTCTGCGCTGCACTGTTGGTGTGCAAGGTAGCAAACACCAAGTGGCCTGTCTCGGCAATGGTGATGGCGGCGCTAATCGTCTCAAGATCGCGCATCTCACCAATCAGCACGACATCTGGGTCTTGGCGCAGGCTGGAGCGCAGCGCGGCGCTAAAGGAGTAGGTGTCATAGTGCACCTCACGCTGCACCACCACCGAGCGCTTACTCTTGTGGGTAAACTCAATCGGGTCTTCGATGGTGATGATGTGGTGCGACTTCTCGGTGTTGATCTTATCAATCAAAGCAGCCAGTGTGGTCGACTTACCGCTACCGGTCGGGCCCGTTACCAGCACTAGGCCGCGCGGGAAGTCGGCGAAGGTCATGACGACGGGCGGCATACCGAGCTCAGTCACAGATTTGATTTCATTCGGGATCAAACGCAGCGCGGCCGCCAAGTTGCCCCGCTCATGAAAGGCATTAACCCGGAAGCGCCCAAGATTACCAAAGGCAAAGCTAAAGTCGAACTCTTTATCCTTCATCAGCACCTGCTGCTGGTCTTGGTCGAGAATGGCAAAGACGAGCTGCTCCACCTGCGCTTCGTCCAGTGGGCCAAAGCCCGCCACAGGGGTCAGCGCGCCATCAATGCGCAGCATTGGGGGTAGCCCCACCTGAATGTGCAAGTCTGAGGCGCGGCGGCGCACCACATCCTCGAGCAGGACTTCTATGCGTAATTCTCTATTTTCCATGGTAGTTATTGGTTCCTTTCTTATGCTATGTCTGATGTGACACGGTTGACTTCCTCCAGGGTGGTAATCCCTTGCAGCGCCTTGAGGTAGCCATCTTGGCGCATCGTGATCATCCCTTGCTCGATGGCTTTCTTCTGGATCTCGGTACTCGACGCTCGGGCGGTAATGAGCTGCTGAATCTCCTCTGTCACTTCCATCACCTCAAAGAGTCCGGCTCGGCCGCTGTAGCCCCGTGGTGTGTTGGCCGTGTCGCGTCCACGCACTAAGCGGTAGGATTTTTGGCCAGCTAGCGGCAAGTCACTATAGCCAAGGTCGGCCGAGATTTTGGCTGCCTCCGCCTTGGTCTTGGGTAAGAGATGCCCTACGGTACTGAGGATCATCTCTGTCTCGAGCGGGTTAGACCAATAATTCTCGTGCTGGGGCCCAATCCGGCGTACCAAACGCTGGCCAATGATGGTATTAACGGTGCTAGCGATAAGAAATGGCTCGATATGCATATCGAGCAAGCGCGGCAACACTCCCGCTGCCGAATTGGTGTGGAGCGTACTAAAGACAAGGTGGCCCGTCAGTGCTGCCTGAACGGCGAGGTTGGCCGTCTCGTTGTCGCGGATCTCCCCCACCATCACCACATCAGGGTCTTGACGGAGAATACTGCGCAGACCATTAGCAAAGGTAAGACCAACGTCACTATTGACCTGGATCTGGTTGACTCCCTCCATCTTGTACTCCACCGGGTCTTCGAGCGTGACGATGTTGATGGTATCGTCCTTAATTTCTTTAATCAGTGCATAGAGGCTGGTCGACTTACCGCTACCGGTCGGGCCACTGGTGAGAATCATCCCATTGGGGCGGTGAATCCCCTGGCGAATCAGCCGGAGGGCACGCCCAGCATAGCCCATCTGCTCGAGCTCGAAGGATGTGCCAGTCTTATCCAGCAAACGGATCACTACCTGCTCACCCCACACCACTGGACTAATGGCAATACGGAGATCAACTTCCTTATCTGCCACCTTGACGGCAAATTGCCCATCCTGTGGAATACGGTGCTCATCGATCTTCAGTTCAGATAAGATCTTGATCCGGCTCACCAGTGCTGGCTCGATGCTCTTGGGCAGCTGCATAACTTCGCGCAGCACGCCATCGACGCGGCAGCGGATCTTAAGCGACTTCTCGAGCGGCTCAATGTGGATATCGCTCGCACGGCTCTTTACGGCGTATTCGAGAATAGTACTCAGGGCTCGGCTAATTGGTGAGTCTTGGACGATTGTCTTGATATCACCCCGAGCTTCAGCGGCTGCCTCGGCCTGCGATACTTGGGCGGCTACATTAACACTACTGAGGTCGGTGCGGTACTGCTCGAGCACATGACGCACCCCAGCCTCCGACGCCATAAAGACCTTGAGTGGGCGCTGGACGCGGTTGGCAAGGTAATCGACCGCCTGGACGTTGTTGGCGTCAATCATCGCCACCGCCAAGCGGTTCTGTACCTCGGCTAGTGGTACTGCCATGAAACGCTCGGCAATATCCGATGGCAAAAGCGTGAGGATGTCTTGGTCGACAATTGTATTAGTGAGATTGACATATGGCACACCAGACACATGGGCAATCGCCCGGGTCAGCAGCTCATTATCGATCGCCGATTCATCAGTCAGCACAGTCAATAGTGGTCGGCCACTCTCGCGGGCCAGCTTGGTAGCATCATCAAGGCGCTGGCGCGTGATCAGCCCTTCGTCAACGAGGAGTGTGGTGAGTTTTTCTTGCATATCACTTGTCATCAGTGCCACACGCTACCTCTGTTATTTCTGCTGCGACTGCCCAATGATCGTCTCGACCGCTGGGTTGATCGCCTCCTTGTTAAACACTGCACTGTCTGGCTCATCAATCGTATCCGAGAGCTTCTCGACTGTCTCTACCTTGGTGCCACGCTGCGGCATCTGCAAGAATGGAATGCTGCTGGCCACAAAAAACGCCACCACCACTGATATACTAGCGATCAAGATAATCATTGCGATGTCGGTCTTCTTCATGGTTTGATGTCCTTTTTCTTTAGCTCGATGGTTTTGGCTGGCGAGTAGTAGGCATGAGCCGAGATCTTCATGGCGACTTTGCTGTCGGTCCGCTCAATAGTCATGCGGTCGATCTCAATCACGCGGATGGAGCGCTCGAAGCGCTGCAAAAGCTCGCGCAGAGCGTTGGGATTACTGGCCGATACCTCCATGGTGAAGTGAATGGACTGCAAGTTGCCATTGCTGGCGGCTGCGCCAGTGCTATTTGATGACTCGCTGTCGTCCGTTTGGTCGATACTCAGCGAATCAAGTGACACTCCTGCCACACCATTGACCAGCTTAGACTGGAGCGATGCACCCAACGCGAGCGCATTGTCCTCCGCTGGCAGAGCATCAAGCACCACCTGGAGCGCCTTCTCGTCGTTGTTGATGCGGCTGGCATTGAGGTGTGAGTTGGTCTCGAGCACCTTCAGCTCGCCGCGTAGCTTCTCGACTGCGTCGTTGTTGTTCTTGAGTACGGCAGCAGTATTATTTTTCTCGCCAAGCACCCGCTCTTTAAAGATAATTTGCTGCACCAAAAACCACGATATCACCAGTGCGAAACCCACAATTACTGAGGCTCCAGCCACCCAGAGGAACATCACTCGGCTGGATTGCTCGATCTGTTGGCGCTTGTGGATGGCGGCGTCTTTTTTACTCATTTAGTTCTTCTCCTTGTTGGTCGCCTTGGGCGTAAAGAGGCTATCGGGCACATGCAGGCGCGAGTCAGTTACATTAGTACTACCAGTTGGAGCTTCAATGCGCAGATTCTTGGAGCTATTAGCGAGAAGCTCCTTGGGGTAGGTAAAGGTCAGCTTGAAGCGCAACACCTTAGCTCCACTGGCATCCTCGCCATAGCTGGTATCACTCACGGTGACATCGTCAGCCAGCTTGACGGTCTGGACACGGTTATCGCCATCAGTGTAGCTCAGCTTGGTATTGAGGATCATTTTCTTGAGCTTATCCGTTGCCTCAAAGCTATTGGCTGCCGACCCCTCAATAGAGAGCTTGGTCTCAGACGGATCGAGGCTGACGGTCGACATCTTCACATCATTGGGCGCAGCAGGGTTAATAGCACTGAGCACATCGAAAATCCGCGAGTCGATACTCTTATCCTTGTGCATCGAGGAGAGCTGAGCTAGTTGGTTTTGGATGGTGACAATCTGATTAGCATCTTTAACACTACTAATCTTGCCGTACTGGTCTTTGATCTCGTTGTCAGTCAGCCACTCGCGAGCGCTCTGCGTACCAACATACACCACTAGCAGCGCCACCGCTGCACCAGCAATGATGCTCACGAGAATGGAGAGCGATATCACACCATTGCGCATGCGCTGGGCATGCAGGTATTCACGCTTGACATCAGGAATGAGGTTAATCTCTATCATGCGTCGTTCCTCCGTTTTGCGAGGCCGACTGCTGTGGCAAACTCTGGTGCGACGTTAGCCAATTGCTCTTGGCTCGTCTGCGGCATATGGATACCATGCCAGGGGTTACCCGGGGCGGTCGGAACCTCTACCTTGGCCGCAACATACTCGCTGAGATGTGGAATCATCTCGCCAAAGCCCGTCAGCGTAATGCTCGACACCTGGGCACTGGCGTAGCGCGTCTGGAAGAATTTGATCGATTTGATAAGCTCGCTGGCAAAGTTATCCAGCGCACCCTCAATAGCACGCACCACCTGCCCATCGAGCTTATCCTCCGCCAGACCAAACTTGAGAATGAACTGCCGAGCTTGGTCTTCCTGGACGCTGAGGTTTTGCACTGCCGACTTGACGAGACTGCTGACACCAGACGGAATAGTCCGGACAAGGCGCGGCGCTCCACCGTAGATAATGGCAAGGTCGGTCGAGAGTTCACCAATGTCGATCAGCATCACTGCGGCACCATTTGCCGCTTGCTGAGGCGGCGCAAAGGCCCGCACCATCGCGATTGGGTCGGGCTCGATAGCAATCACATTCAGTCCGAGACCCTCGATAAACTCAAGCTGATCCTCACTATATCCCTTCGACACACTGCTAATCAGCACCTCTTGCTGGTCGCTCGCGTGGAGCGATGGCCCCAGCAGCACCCAATCTACCTTAGCATCGTCCGCCATCGGCACATATTGGTCTATCTGGTATTTCATCGTGGCGCGCAGCTCAGCATCGGAAACTTGTGGCACATCGACCACTGTTGTAAAGGTCTTGTTGGAAGGGAGGCCAATCGCAACATTCTTCGTCTTGATACCACTCTGGCCCACGGCAGTCATAATAACTTCGCCCAGGCGACGGCGCGACTCTGGTGCATCGCTGCTAGTAATACGGCGGTCAACGGGCGCATACCCATGTGCTACGAGCTCCCACTCGTCGCCAGCTGGTGCTAACTGCAAAACCCGCACGGCATTGGTACCGATATCGAGTGCAAAGAAATCGCCCGACCCTTTTTGAAACTTCATACTCATCTATTATACATAAGCGACATTGGTTTAGGCAAGGGGGTTGGTGGAGGAAAATATCAGTAATTGACTTTTTCATCATTGTCTGATATATATGAGGTTATTATGAAATTCTTTGATCGACTCTCTCAAGAACCAAATACCACCCCCCCAATGAATTGAGTGATAAGTCGCCCGGCAGCCGGACACGGCGAGCGCTTGCGGCTGCGGCAGATCGACTTGCAGAGGAGCAACGTATACGCGAGAAAGAAATGCTCAAATATGAGCGCGAGGCTCAGCGCTCTCAGGAAATGCGCAGAGAATTCCTGGAGCGTTCTGGGGCATACCCTGCACCGCCCGACCTATACGCACTATGGCTCTATGCTTATCTAGAGCAGGGCAACAAGATTACTCATCCAAGAGATTATCCTTTCTCACGCGGACAGCTCGAGAAGGACGAGACAATTACACAGCAGTCGCTTGTCTCGATTGGGCCAAATGGTGCAGAATTTGAGGACAAAAAAGTATCGTATTATGACCAAAATGTTGTCTGGGTGCCAACGAAAAGCTGTGAGGGAAACTTGATTCCAACAGGCTATGGTTCTGACGCACTGACTATTATGTATTTACCCGACCTTGTCAATCTAGACACTCGCTCTACTTCTGGTGATAGGCGCCCAGGCTGGGAGTACGGTCACTCGAAACTGCTTACTCTGAAGCTCGACAAGTTATCACCAACTGGCCTTCGCGCTTCAACAAATGAGCCAGGTGTCATCGAGTCCTATACCGATATAACCGACATGATCATGGGATTCACTGGTAACTTCGACCCAGCAGCGATGTGCCAAAAGCTAAAAGATGCCAAGAACCGACCCAGCCAGGAGTTGGAACAACTATAGCTCACGCTTTGCTATATTGAGTCTGGTATCTTCTACCATAATAAAGGAGCAGCTCCTAGCCTGCTCCTTTTCTTGTAGCCTGTAGCTAATCATCATAGCTAAAACCGCGGTGCGGCTTCTGTTGTGGTGGCGGTAGTGATGGGCAGGTCGTTGTTTTTGTTGTAACGCGAGCCCCACATAAAGACATCGGCACGTTGGTTGAGCACCTCAGCAGCTTCGGCAAGGTTATCCTTCTCAGCGCCAAAGGTGCGGCGCAGCTGGAGCTGGCGCGCCATGATGGTACCGTTGATGGTGAGCTTTTCTTTGCAAGTCTCAGCGGTGAGCCCATTGAAATACGCACCAACGTGACGGATCTCGTCGCAGGTAGAGATGACTCCCCCACTGCCACCGGTTGGCTGAGCAATCAGCCAGGCATTCACTTCTTTGACATTATGCCTGACGACGATATTCTTAGCCTTAATGACGAGCTGCGAAAGCTTGGTAGCATCATCTACTGTAGTGGCACCATACTTGAGGTCACCATCAATCGTCACTGTGCCGCTTGCTTCCACCACCAGCGTGCTACTACCGGGCAGTGTGCCGTGGATGGTGGCATCGCCGTTGACAGTGCGCACATTGTGGCCTGCAAAGCTCCCCACGTCGATGGACGTACCAGCCGCCGCGCCCCGGCCAAAGCTTGGCACCTTCACATTGCTCGGTGGCGCCCAGCGGCCAGCTGGCGTGGTGGTGTTGGCAAAGGCAAGGCTATCCTTAGCGCGGTCATAATCACCACCATACCCCCGCCGGCCAGACAATACACCGCCAGTAGCAGAAAGGATTTTACCGCCATTTTGCGGTGCCATCATGCCATACTCAGCCCAACTGCCGTACATATTGCCATCCTTAGTCGTCTTGAGAGTAACGATCTGTGCATCACCATTACCACTCGCCGCGCCAATGCCGTTGCCGACGCGCAAGTCGCCACCCCAGATCTGCACCCATGGTAGCTTCGTCACTGTTACGCAGGCGGGCGAGGAGATGCGTCGCTCATTGCCGTCGGTGTGTTTATAATTATAATCTTTGATAGCAACGATGCGGCAGATCATATCCCCCACCTTGGCATCGGCAGCGTTGATATCTTTGGTGTCATTCAGGCGGGTGTGGCTGTCGAGATATTTTTTGTTCTCACGAAAGGTAGGCTCGTTGGTACAGTCGATCGGCTGCTTGCCGCGCAGCCAGGTGCACGCTGTATCACTGCCACTGTAGCTACCCAGAGCATAGGGATATCCCACTGCCGCCCCACGGTCGAAGATGCTGCTCAAGCTGCCAAGGAACTGCTGGCGGTGCTGCCCCCGCACGATAAACTGGTAGGCCGCGGCTTCGCTCTCGCTTCGGTCTTTGTCGAGGCTTGCACCAGTGTTGTGGATGGATTCGTCGATCCGGCTAGGCGCAATATTCCCACCCTCCAGCGTCGCAAGCTTCTTGCCATCAATTGTGGCCGATGGATAGAGCTCAAAGTCTGAGTGCACACTAGCACACGCCGGATCGCTGCGTCGCCACGCTGGGTCACCAGCAATGCCAGGTGACCACGATATTCGCTGACAGAGTGTGCGGCCAACGTCGCTCGTTTGGATGCGATAACTCGTGAAGCGGTCGGTCGTGCCGCCACTCGGATACACCGTATAAAAGAGCTGTCCAGACTGGCCCGTCACATTGCGCGCGAGGCTATGCCCACCACTGTAATTATTAGCAAAGCCAGTACCATCCATCCCTACGGACACGGTTGCACTGTTGGGACCATTGTTGCGGAGATCATGCGCCCAGTAGATTTGTTCACCCGGAAAGGCTCGGACGGATTTTTGCATATTTTGCGTGCCAGGCCACTGCTTGCCCACATAGCTTTGGCCATTGATCGTCCAGGGTGGGATACGCCGCGTGATCGTCACATTGACATCGCTCGTACCACAGGCAATATTCTCGCTGGCGGCAAGGGTACGCCCGCCATCAGTCGAGATACAGCTATACAGGCCAATCCCCACCGTACGCGACTGCCCCACCGGGATATCAAACTGGCCAATGTCGAGTTGCGCCCGCACTTCACCACCCTGGCTGGTGTATTGGTTTTGGCCACTAACGCGCCCGCGGTACATCACGCTCGACTGGACGTTCTTGATACGGCTATTGCGGTTGTAGTTCCAGTTCATGTTGCGGTCGAGGTGCATCGAGCTAATGTCGAAGGGACCCGAGCGGTTACCCGAGTAACCCGAGCCACGAATGACGATATCGACGAGGCCTGTCTGGTTGTGGTCAATTGATATACCCGACTTATAATAATTCCGCTCGCCAGGCTGCGAAAACCACACCACCGCACAGGGGCTACCACTGCGGCAGAGCTCGGGCAACTTTGCCTCTACCTCATTGTTGGGCCGAGCTGCCACCAGCCCGCCCAGCGCCGCACTCACCCCCACAGCGCACAGCAGCCCCAGCAGGCCAGCACGCACCAGTGATTGGCGACAAAAAATGTACAAATGTCATGCTTATGATTATAGCAAAGTTACGGCGATTGTGCACTGTGTTCATGACGACGAACGCCAGATGGGGCACATAAGTAAGTAGCGTGTGTCCGAATTGCAACATCTATAATTATCTCACGCTCTACCTCCCCACACTCCCTCCGATGGAACACTATAAGGGTCGATACTTCCCAAGTATCGACCTCTTGACGCCAGGGCTGAAAACTCGTTATTACAACGATTTTTACACTCCATCAGATGAAGCGATGGGCAGTAGAGCTAACGCAGAGATAGGCTTTAAGATTTAGCTCCTAGAGCTAACCATAGCCTATCACTACACAAGAAAATATTTGGAGGCCAGCAACCAAGCACACACAAAAAGCTCTGCTGCACATTCTGGCTGAAGCATTCTTGATGTAACAATGGGGCAAAATAACACACCAACGGCGAAAGAGCCTTACATTTATAATTATATAACGCGCAATGCATCCACATTCCTCACATTTTCCTCTTCTGTCCTGCCGATTTCTCCCTTGCGCTGCTATACTATATATATGAGTCTATCTATTGGTATCGTTGGCCTGCCCAATGTTGGCAAGTCGACCCTTTTCAACGCCCTCACCAACAATGATATTTTGGCAGCCAACTACCCCTTTGCCACCATCGAGCCCAACACTGGCATTGTGCCTGTGCCCGATGAGCGCCTGAATGTATTGGCCAATATGTACCACGCCGAAAAGGTCGTGCCGGCCACTGTAACCTTTGTCGATATCGCCGGGCTAGTGGCTGGTGCTGCCAGTGGCGAAGGCCTGGGTAATAAGTTCCTCGCTCATATTCGCCAGTGCGATGCAATCGTCCACATCGTCCGCGCCTTTGCAAATGACGATATAGTCCATGTCGATACCACTGTCGACCCGCAGCGCGATATCGACATCATTAACACCGAGCTCATGCTGGCAGACATCCAGACTATCGAGACTCGCCTCACCCGCCTCAGCAAAGAAGCTAAGGCCAACCCCAAGGCGCGCAGCACACTCGAATATCTGCAGCAGTTGCGTGACGATCTTGCCGCTGGTACCCCTGTTCATCTGAACAAAAATATTATTCACGAAGCAATCGCCGACCTCCACCTCCTCACTGCCAAGCCAGTCATCTACGTCTTTAATGTCGACGAAGCCACCCTAGCCAATGCCGAAGCTAAAGCCCGCTTGGCGGCGCTAGCTCGTGGCAGCACAGCGCTCTTCATCTGCGCCACACTAGAGGATGAGCTCAAGGGACTCGACACGAAGGATGCGCTAGAACTACTGGCGAGCTATGATGTGCCCGAGGCTGGCCTGACACAACTCATCCGAGCAGCGTACGATACGCTCGGCCTGCAGAGCTACCTCACCGCTGGACCCAAGGAGGTGCACGCGTGGACGATCCACCAAGGCTGGACGGCACCACAAGCGGCTGGGGTCATCCACACCGACTTCGAGCGAGGCTTCATTGCGGCGCAGGTAGTGGATTATGACGACCTCGTGGCAGCAGGATCCGAGGCCAAAGCGCGCGAAGCAGGCAAAATCCGCACCGAAGGAAAAGCCTATGTCATGCAGCCAGGCGATGTGGTAGAATTTCGATTTAATGTAAGCAAGTGACCCTAGCTAAGAAGCATGAGCAAACTCGCCATGGGTTTATGGCGAGTTTTTTGCATGGATTATTACTATAATCTTCTCAGAAGGTATAGCAAAGAGTACACTGGTGGTATATGCATCATTATGTGCGGCGCATTGCCATACCGGTCATACTCGAGGTTATTTTCATCGTCTCGTGTTTTGTCCTGCCACGGCACCTATATGTTTATAGCAATACGGCATTTTTCGTGGCGCTGCTTGGCTACATCATCGCAACAAAAAGTGTGAGTATACACCAGTGGTATCGTGCGCTCGCTGGCGGGTGGCACTTTTGGCGGCAGGTAGTAATCACGTTGGTTTGTGCAGCAGGAGCGTTTGGTGCGACGAGCCTGCTCGAGCAAGCCTTTCCTCACCTCACCACAGGCGCTATTACAATGCCGGTCAAGACGGCAGGCGAGTTGCTACTCTTTGCGCTCTCAACCATCGTTTTCCCTGCCATTGTAGAGGAGACAATTTTTCGCAAGCAGATGATCTGCCTGACTAGTCGCACAGCAATCATCTGCACCACTTTGCTAAGTGCTATATTGTTTGCAGCAGAGCACTTTGTCGCACCGTGGGGTGTGCTGCTGGGCATGGTGTGGGCACTGCCATTTAGCTTGGCATATAGTATGACGCGCAACGTGTACGTACTAATGACGGCACATGCCATTGCGAGCATACTCATCAATGGGCCAACGGTAGTGATGGCACTATTTGTTGTGCTATGATGGGTGCGTTGCATATTTTACGGTATGTATACATCACGAGTCGCAGTGTTTGTTGTTTTCAAATCTGTCTATATATAATATATGGCGATACGAAAGGCTATCGCTCTGCCCTGCTTTTTTGCAATCGGTAAAACCGCTCTTGATTACCATGCGCGCCCTTCACGCTACTATCGGCTTTGTCGACAATTACACACTGGGTGCGCACCCACTGCTCGAAGTCACGCAGGATAGCGCGGCGCACGCTGTCATTTTTGACGATGCCACTGCGTGTAAGCTGCGCGCGCTGCGCCTCAAACTGCGGCTTAACCATTGCGATGATACTAGTTCGCGGACTGCTGATACGCACTAAGTGCGGTAGAATTTTGCGCAGACTAATGAACGATACATCAATGACAATAATGTCTGGTGTAGTGGCTGGCACAAAATTGCGAATGTCGGTTTTTTCATGCAGCTCAATGCGCGGGTCGCCACGCAGGCTGGGGTGGAGCTGCTCCGTCCCCACGTCCACCGCATACACCATGCGTGCACCATGTTGCAATGCATAGTCAGTAAAGCCGCCTGTGCTGCTACCAACATCAAGCACGATAGTATTATCAAATGAAATATTGAGCTGCTGCGCGACGCTGGCTAATTTAAGCCCCGCCCGCGACACATAGCGCTCGTGCGCCACCAGCTTTATCTGCGTCGACTCATCCACAAACATCCCCGGCTTATGCGCCACTACACCATCCACCAATACCTTGCCAAGGCGAATCCAATTCTCGGCCGCCGAGCGTGTTGCTGCATGGCCACGCGCCACCATTGCTTTGTCTAGTCGTTGTTTTTGCATGTCTTTATTATACTGCACGAGTGGATAGATAGTTAGTTGGCGTGAAGCTAATAGACCTGCTGCATCTTTGCACAATGCATGAGGCTATAGAGCGTGATAATGATGAGGTTGGATGATACTACTGCGCGCGGATATGCTTCTTACTTCTTCCATTTCTCAAATTTTGATGATGAAGAAATCCGCTTTGTTCTTTGCGCGCTATTGCAGCTTTTATATTAATAACTCACTCAAACTATCGCGCACTGCAGCATGCTATTCTTCATTCGCACATGTCGCTAGAGGCTAGCAGGATATTCAAGACACAAGACAGCTCAGCCAGACATATAGTATATATAACAAAAATTGAGTGGACATCGTGATAGCGAAATATCTTGCCCGTATGGCTGTGCCACATCACCAACAAGCTGCGCATTCATCCTCCCGCAAAAGCGCTATATGTAGCAAAACACGATGCCATCGCGGCAGATGCTTCGCATAGCAAGTCAGCTTGTCTGAATAAAAAATTGATTTTTGACAGCATCACATTTTTGCAAGCCAAGCGTGAGTATTTGTATATGCCACATGGTATATTTCGCATCTTCGCAGCACATAGACGAGCCAAGATGTATCGCACGATATTTTGCGCTTATACACGTTTTGCAAAATTTGCATGAGCCATCTATAAGCAATTCTAGCTGCGATAATAAGCAACCCATTTTTGCATAAATCTACAAACAATGATTATTTTTGTCATCAATCGCTCATTCGTGCAGCCTATACTTCGCAGCAGCATATCGCCTTGCTATAATTTGCTCAGCATGCAAAAACCAAAAATGAAACACCCTCCAGCCAGCCACAACAAGCGTGCACGAAAAAAGCAAAAAGTCAAAAATATCCAAACGCAAAAATAGACAAGCTGGACAATGATCACATTTTTTATCTCGCAGCGACAGCCCATGCGTCATTTCACCATCTGCAATTTTTGCAGTAGCACACGAAAGCAAGGCGCGTAGCTTCGCAGCTACACAATAAAAAAAGTGTGTTCATTATTTATATAATACTTATGCTTACTTTGGTATATTTTGTATTATACCCTATTGCCATAAGCGTTATTATATCGCTAAAGGTAAATGCTCGTCTGTAACGAAAATTTGTTCATTCACGCTTATGGTTATTGTATTTACCTGGCACATGAGCTCCCACGCTCTTGCTGCACATCACACAAAGCATTTGTTGATATTGGCACATCGTTGTTGTGTTCACTATATCTTTCTAGCTGCCCTGCTGTTGTTTGTACATCACTATGTCTATTCCTTCATGTTGTACTGGGGCCATCGTTTTGCTCAATTGCTGTACTTCCTACGACGCTCATATTCCGAACGTTCGCTAGGCATTCTCTGTTTCGATTCTGTCTTTTTTACAATACCTTGTCTATTTTGGCATCATCCTCGTCGCAGATAGCTGTGTTGCATTCTCCACAATAATATCTCGATCCTATCGAGCTTGACGACGAGCCTCATGTGTTGGTTATTACAACATTATTTACACCCTTTTTCTCACACGTACCCTTAGTAAAAACACAGCACACCCACTAAGCTTGTGCTCAAATTGGACAAAATCGTCTCTACTCTACGTTGTTTTTATCACATCCCTAGGATGTTCCAGCCTGGGCATCACACGGCACAAAAAATACACCGCTTTTCGCGGTGTATGTGTGCTATCCCTACGTATTCTCACTTTTGCATGTCAACGCGATGAGAGCGGCTCTCATGAGCTCTCAGGGCACTATTTCTTGCGCTCGCGATACTCTCCGCTTGCAGTGTCGACAGAAATAACGTCGCCCGTCTTAATAAAGGCTGGCACCTTGACGACAAGGCCTGTCTCCAGCGTCGCATCCTTAAGCACGCTACTGGTTGTGTCACCTTTTACAACATCTTCGGTATAGGTCACCTGGAGGTAGAGGTTTTTTGGCAGCTCGACATTGATCACTTTACCATCGAAGAACTGCAGGCTTAGTGTATCTCCCTCCTTGAGATAATCCTTGGCGCTGTCGACGAGGTCCGCAGCGAGTTCAAACTGCTCAAAGCTAGTTGGATCCATAAAATAGAACGTATCACCATCATTATAGAGGTACTGCACGCTCTGTGTTGACACCTCGGCGGGCTCAATCTTGTCTTGGCCCTTAAAGGTCTTGGGCAGCACGCTCCCATCGATCAAGTTCTTCAGCCGCACATTCACAATAGAGCCACCCCGGCCCATCACCTTCTGATTATAGTCCACAACCCGATACGGCTTGCCATCGAGCTGCACAATCACACCTTTTTTGAGGTCAGTTGGTTGGTACATCACCTATCTCCTGTTTAGTAGTTGCTGCTTCGTTCGAAACATCCGCCAGCGCAGTCACAGAGGTACTGCGCTGAAAAAGCTCCTAACCTTGCGCCACAAATGGCAGCAACGCCAAGTGGCGAGCCCGCTTCACCGCTACGGCAAGTTGTCGCTGTTGTTTATCCGACAACCCTGTGCGGCTGCGCGGCTCGATCTGCCCATAAATATTAATGAACTTTTGCAATGTCTTTGCATCTTTGTAGTCAAAATAGACCGGTGTATCCTTGCGCATGCGCTTGGCCATTATTTGTTCTCCTTTAGTATGTTGTTAAAATGGTATTTCTGATAGGTCAATTGGCTTGTCGTCAATGTCTTCGATGACAACATCCTGGCTGCTACCACTGTTAGTTGGTGCTGTAGCTGATGTTGTATTTCCGTCAGCACGTCCACCACCAACGAAGGTAAAGTCCTCTACTGTCACTTCTACAACAGAGCGCTTGTTGCCGTCTTTATCGTCGTAGCTGCGCTGGTCGAGGCGACCACTAACAAGCAGCGGGCTACCCTTCTTTACATATTGCGCGATGGTTTCGCCAGTCCGTCCCCAGGCTACACAGTTAATGAAGCTGGTTTGGTCTTGGTTTTGGCCATTTTGGTTGCGCCATGTGCGAGTAACTGCTAGTGTAAAATTCGCAACGTTCTGCCCACTTGCTGTGGTGCGCACCTCTATATCGCGCGTCAAATTGCCCATCAAAATAACTTTGCTAAATCCTCGAGCCATACATCCTCCTCGATTCTTTACTGTGGTTATTAGTTATTGTGGTAATTTTTACTCTTCCGTTTGGCGGCTGGCTTCGCGTGCTTTAGCCTCGGCCATCAGCTTGCGGCCCTTCTCGTCCACTTTGACGAGCAAGTAGCGGATCACATCATCAGAAATATTCAGCGCATTGCTGATCTTTAGCGGTGCATCGGCAGGCAGCGCCACCTCAAAGTAGACATACACCGCAAAGTCTTCCTTCTTAATACTATACTGCAGCTTTTTCTTGCCCCAGTTGTCTTCGCTAGTGATGGAGCCACCTGCGCCGAGCACCAGCTCACGCACCTTAGCAAGCGGTGCTTCAAGGTTCGATTCTAGATCTGGCCGAATCAAAACCGTTAGTTCATATTGTTTCATATGTAAACCTCCTTTGGGATCCATATGGATGTTTATCCGGACGATAAACTTAGGTTAATAACGCATTATATTATACGCGAGACAGCATGCAAAGTCTAGCGAAGTACAGGGGTGTGTACAGGGGTGTGGAGGTGTTGTACTTTTTAGTTTTTCTATTTTTTGAATAGTCACGTGCCCTGTGTAATTATGAATTGTTAGTTACCTCATTCGCCGCATGGTTGCACCATGTCTTGCAAGCACTTATCCCACCCAACCATAGATCAAGAGGCGGCACGGCGTGATCATACATTCCATCCACATTTTACAAAAAGATAATTACATTATGGCGCTAAAATTCGCTTGCTTCACCCCATCGCTATACTTAATATATTATGCCCATGTATTATATACATAAGTATAGTAAAGCACCCTTGGATACTATTGAATCTATAAAATATTACTTATTATGCGTCAAAATGTGAAAAAATGAACCGTCCTTATTTGTCGTGTATATATTACTTTGTCTTTCGCTCTTTTAGCTTTTTTAATGCTGCGATGTATCTGCAAAAAATATCGAGTTAGTTTTCGCTTGTGTTTATTTTGCTATCGCTTCTGTCTAAAGCGAAGTATCGTTTTGCTGTCTCTTTGCGCATTTTTGTCAGAGCCACCTATGACACTCCACGGAGCCATTAATATCCATCTCATTTTTGCACACTACTTACATAGAGCCAGCTGCCCCGCCTCCATACATCGTACATTTGCACCCAATATTTTGTTGCTTTTTTCATACCATAAAGTACTATATAGTGCAAAACGTGAAAATTTTGAAACTTTCATTCGCACCATCCATGGCGCATCATTATTTTTTATACCGACCATACATCACACCCTATTAGATCGTGTGTATTTAATAGCCATGACCACTATACAATGCTTATGTTTATCGCACATTCAGTACACAATTAGCCACTCACGCTCAAAAATCTGAAAATATCACCATACTAGCTCACTCTCTGGATTATATACATGATGCTCCATCCATTTTTTAACTTCGCCCTAGCCAGCTAAGCTAGCTCTATACAACTTATGCTTTACTATATCGGTTATGTCTATCTCACCATTAACCATCCTTTCCTTGCATTATGCAACCAATCATGAAAATTTGTGACTATGCCACATTGGTGCAAGGCAGACGCAAATCAAACCACCACCATTAACTCACAAAGCACCCTCTAGGCCATAAAGTTATTCGCACTTACCGCATATTTTGGCTCACCAATGCCTACTATTTCTAGCCCTCATCACACCCATCTATTTTGTTGTGAAAATTTTGCTGACAAACCTATCGTTGAATATTCTCCTACTATTTTTCACACGCTCATTTTACTTCAACCACGTACCATCATGCCTCGTGATGCAGAAAATTTTCACCACGTACTCCATCGTTGCATCACACCATGGCAAAAAATACCATTTTTTATCTGTATTTCTTCAACCACTATAATATATGGTTCGCATGTCATACGCGCCTCACCAAAATCATCACATTATTTTGGCACGCACGAACCATCATCGCTTCTTGGCATTATATTTTTGCACCACTTTGCCGTACTGAGTTTTGTCATTCTCAAATTTTTATTATGAATATCATTATATTCTGTTCACAGACTTTAGCGTAGCAATCCTTTACTTAATTTGCTTCTCATATCACATCTAAGTCTCTTGTGCTTGCACGCACTACATAGATTTTAGCCAGGACATGGCAGCCATTTACTCAAGCGAACTCACTCCCTACTGCATCTCACACCCTCACACTCATTTTTGTAGATTTCCCTAATCAAAAATGTGAAAATTTGCACTGCTACTACACGCATTTCATCTTTATCACACATACTGTACATCGCACCTCTATTTTTCTATCTAGCTATACCAATTTTTGTATGATCACTCACAAATTTTTACCTAGATGTGCACACTGCCATCATACTCATTTTATATTTACTACCAAACAACCCATTCTTATATCATTCATCACTCACATGGTGGCAAAAAATATTATGCACGCGCATTATGTTGCAAAGCTTCGAACGCTTTTGCTGGGCATTACTAATTTTTTATTAATAACAAATAGCCCATCAGCGTTTTTTATTGTAGCATCGCAATGCGCCATTATTTTTTGTCACGTATGTAGTATCCGCTTGCTACTCTAGTCGTTGAAAAATCATTTTTTGCAATAGTACACTTTCCATCACTCTTTCTGTATGCGAAAATATCGCAACATATGCACTACACACCAATTAGAACGGGAAAAAAATAATATTCTACTACAGAATAATTTATTAATAACGTAGTGCTCACTCATATTTTTGCAAATCATTTTACACAAGTATCTCAGCTACTACAAAAACTGCTTGTCGCTCTGCATTATACTTTGCGGTTTTCTCATTTTTTTACTTTTTGTGTTTCAAGTCACATCGCACTCGTCACTCATCTACTTTGTGCTCACCCAAATTCTCATCAATATAGCGGCAATAAATTGCATGAACGAATTCTTGCATTATTCATGCTCTCTTACTACCCCTTTGCTTGTGTTATGTGTAGCATCATATACAAAAAAGATATATTCGATAAAGCGATCAACTCACTTTGCACACAAAATACTCATCACCATGCTCGATGTATAGTAAATTAACGCATCTATACTCGCTTAATTCACCATCTACTACTCTGAATATATTCTTGTTATATTCAGACATTCTCTTGCTCACCCTCAAGCAATGTATAATGCATAAAGAAAATCCATATAGCACACAAATACCCCTATAGCATAAAAATTTCATTATTTTCTTACCACAACGGGCGCATTGCACCAACCAATACACGCGATCCTTAAAAATTCAATGGCATAGCACGTGCCCTTGTTTATTCTTTGCAATCACCATAGACTTTTTGCACAGAAAAACCAGTGCTCATCACACTGGTTTTCTCTCGTCTATGACTAACCTTTATGCAGCGAGTGAGAAGTCTCCTTGGACCAAACCAAGTTCATCACTATACTCAAGCCGTTGTGACTCTGTGGTCGGAACCAGCACAATACCACTTGCAGTGCTAAGCTCACCATCAATCACATCACCTTGGTCTGTGATCATCTGCGGGCCTTCGCCTGGCTCACCCTGAATGATACCATACACAACAGGGGCACTATCGACCATCTCTTGGTCTGGACGCTTCCCAACATAAAACCCAATCAATGAACCAATCACCCCTTCTTTCGCTCCATCGTCCTCGCCTAAAGAAATCGCCGCTTCTTGGTGGGATAGCGACGACTCAATTGCGGAATACAGCGATGATACATCGCCTTGAGCGTCCTTGGGGCTCTTGAAGTCGCTAACGATTGGCACGACATACGGGACATCATTAATCTCAATAACATCACCAATTGCCAAGCCAAGCTCATCGCGCAGCTCGGATAATTTATTATGAATGGTATCGATGTGCTGGTCTGTCATCTCTGCCATCGACAGCGCAAACAGCGGCCCAAGCTCACGCTGCAGCCAACCTCGAACCTCTTGAACAGATGGCAGCTCGAAAGCATTCGGCTTACCATACCGATTATTAAACTCCTCGACCGTCGACACAAGTCCATCGTCTACTGTGTCGTATTTTGTCTCGCCTACTGGCGGTTTGTCGCTTTTGGTAAACGACTTTTCTCTTGTATTATTGGTATACTCACTCATAGTTTTTTATACTCCGCACTATGATTTTGGTTAACGGCATTGGCTCCTTTCTGCCGATTCCTCCCTGCTGCGTGCTTTGTGGCGCGTGGCAGCGTGGTAGTAAGTAATCGTATCATTGCATTATAGCACAAAAGCAGCGCCTGCAAAGCTATTTTTGGCCTTATTTTCGCATTATTTTCCCTATATGTACCCCTGTCGTACCAGTGGTAGCTATCTGGACGATAATTATATATTTTTCGCAAGCATTTTGGCCTTGATGACGCGTTTTTCTCCTTCACAAATAACACCCTCACTGCCTACCTGCTCCTGCTCTGTCGCTGCATGTGTGTAGCGCAAATATCAGCATGATAATACTACCCCACTCCAGCGCTGAAATAACTCTTATGGTGATGAAGAGCTAGCTACTAGCGAAGCTGCCCAGCCCTAAGGCGCTGTGTGCAGATTCTGCTGTGTAGCCTAGAGTCTAGATCTTATGCAAACCACTGCTAGATGGCCTCTCATGCTCCACCAAAGGCCAATCAACATGCATAGCTACCCCTGTTATGCCACGCACCACAGCAAACCACAGCACACCATCCACTATCACAGCCACTCACTATGCAGCCATAGCAAAATCGCCCAAGGCATCTACCTCGGGCGGTTTTGTACGTTGCGCCGCAGGACTTAACCGCGAGCAAAGTGGGCAAAGGCGCGGTTGGCCTCGGCCATCTTGTGGGTGTCTTCCTTTTTCTTGAAGGCAACACCAGTTTGGTTGCACGCATCAACAATCTCTGTTGCCAGACGCTTGCTATATGGCATACCACTCTTCGATCGGGCAGCCTGCACTAGCCACATAAAGGCAAAGTGCTGCTGACGATGACCCTGAATGGGGAATGGAATCTGGTAGTTAGCACCACCAACGCGGCGACTCTTTACCTCAAAGCTAGGACTGATGTTCTTGATGCAAGTCTCAAACACTTCCAGTGGGTCCTCACTCTTGAGGCTTCGTGCGGCCTGCTCGAGCGCACTATAGACAGCCCGCTCAGCAACTTGCTTTTTGCCATCCAGCATCGATTTGTTAATCAAGCGCTGCACCAGCACCGACTGGTACTTGCGGTCTGGCTTGATGGTGCGCTGGAGTTTTTTCGTGACTTTACGAGGCATGGTTAGTTACCCTCCTTCTTGGCGCCGTACTTGCTGCGGCCCTGCTTACGCTTCGATACCCCTTGCAGGTCGAGTGCACCACGGACGATGTGGTAGCGCACACCCGGGAGATCCGGCACACGGCCACCACGGACGAGCACCACCGCGTGCTCCTGCAGGTTGTGGCCTTCGCCGCCAATGTATGCCCAGACTTCGTGGCCGTTGGTGAGGCGCACACGAGCCACTTTACGCATCGCGGAGTTTGGCTTCTTGGGGGTTTTGGTTGTTACCTTGACACAGACACCACGCTTGAGTGGTGCATTTTGGTCGTAGTAGCGCACCTTGAGTGCGTTGTGGATGCGCCCCAGCGCTGGTGACTTCGACTTCCGGGCCGCCGTCTTGCGTGGCTTGCGCACCAATTGGTTAATGGTTGGCATGCAATTCTCCTTATTGCTTATAGTTCGTAACTCTGCTGCCTGTCCCACTCACCTAATTGGTGGTGTAGCAGCATAGAATACCGATTACTGGGCTGTTGCCCAGCATATTTGCGTGTACGATTGGGAGCAGCACCTCCGCCTCGTGTCTATACCTTCTCTGCCAGGCAGTGCGCTCACACCAGTGCCCTACCCCGAAAAGAGGAAACTCGTGTGGTATTATAGCATGGTGCTGTGCGCAAAGGCAAATGCGCTGTGCCAAGCTAAGAGTGATTGAATAATCTCTGCTATTTCTACCCCATGCTATACTAATCTCATGCATATTGCCATCCAAGGTCAGGCAGGGTCGTTTCATGAGCAGGCAGCGCAGCAGTGGTTTGGGCCGCAGGTCGATATCGTGCCGTGCACGACGTTTCGCGATGTCTTTCATGCGCATGCGACTGGCCAAGCCGAGGGCATCGTTGTGGCGGTGGAGAACACACTCTATGGGACAATCAACGAGCCGTACCACCACCTCGAGGCATGCCTGCTACCCATCATTGGTGAGGTGCGCCTTGCCATTGAGCAGATGCTCATCACATTGCCTGGTGCTCACCTGGCTGATATTACCGAAGTGTATTCGCACCCCGTCGCACTTGCGCAGTGCCAGCACTTTCTTGCTGCCGAGTTGCCGCATGCGGTGCAGAATGAATTTTTCGACACAGCGGGAGCGGTTGCCTCCATCAAAGCAATTGGCGACCCACACAAAGCCGCCATTGCTGGCCAGGCGGCTGCTACCCTCCATCATCTGCCCATCCTGCGCCATAGCATCCAAGATAGCCACGACAACATCACCCGCTTCATTGTCCTCGCGCCAGGCCACGTACCAGCCCGCGCCAACCGCGCCACGCTCGTCGTCACGACCAATCACCAGCCTGGTGCACTACTTGAGGTGTTGCGCATCTTCGCCGCGGCAGGCATCAATATCAGCAGCCTGCAGTCTCAGCCAATCGTCGGCCAGCCCTGGCAATACAAATTCTTCCTCGTTGTCGACAGCGCTGGTGCTCCACTCAAGCACGCCCTGCGTACCATTGAGCAAAGCGACCATACTGTGCGGCTGCTGGGTGAGTATCGTGCGGGGTGATACATATAACCATGCTTATCTCCAGCGCACAAGAATATATTTAGATTGAGCCACTAGAGCAATTCATCATCATCTTGAAGGGTCGAAAGATATTCTTCAGCTGTTGACCGGTCAAGGCCTCCAGCGATAAGCCCTCTACCATAGTACTTGAGCCACCAAGTAGGAAAAGTATCAAGCAAGCAGCGTGTCATTTGGCGGTTATCGTTGTTGATGTGCGCCAATGTATTAAGGTTATCAAGAATGGTTTTTCTCTCCATATATTCAAGGTCAGACTGCACGACGTCGTGCATAATGCGCTGCCGTGTTGCATCATCACACGGTAGCTCACCTACTGTATTAGTCATATACTGGAGCCAATTGTCAAAGTCTCGTTGATCCAGGATTTGCTCTGGGATCTTCGGCTCACTGTGGCAACCAATCGGGTCATTGCGTATCACTTTCAAGAGGCCATTCGTATACTCAGCATCAGCCCCTGCTGCAATGAGCCGATCTGCTATAGCGTTGCCATCATCAACCACTCGATAAGGATATGGATACTGACAAACAAATCGACGATCCAGTATCGTTATAACCTCTACACCTTGCTGATACAAATGCCTGGCACGCATGGCAGTCTTATTATTGTTAAGGTATTTATCATAATCCATTATGTTGATAAGATCGTGGCGGCTTTCATCACTCAGTCGGTCAATTCTATCAACGAAATAATTTTTACTCATATTCCATACACAATCTCCTTCGTCGGCATAGGCTATTGTCCAGTACAACTCATCATAGCCAATCATCTCTGCAATTCGGTCAAAGTCTCCCACATAATCGCGCCCCTCTAGCAGCTGACTAGCTCGCGGATCAACATCCAAACCAAAGCCTTCAATTCTCTCATTCAACCACAAGAATTCTAGGTCTTCTGTCGTCAGCTCTTCACCTGCGTGCACCCGTCGCTCCATGTCTGTGAGGCGTCTCGTATTTTCCCCACCATCATTGGTGTAGTTGGGGCTATGTTGGCTAGCAATTCGCTCGTACTTCGTCCACGAGCCGGTCGTTGCTTGGTATGCCTCTTGTTTCGTCTCATTATAAGCGCTATCAGCAAGAGCCGCAGCATAGAGCGCAGCAAAGTCCCCCCTGCCTAGCAGTGGTGCCAGCTGGTCGTCCACTTCACGCTCACCACGAATCACTCCATGGTCGATAGCATCATACACCTGCGCCAGCGCCTCAGCATTGAGCTCCGGCCAAGGTGCAGTAGTCGAGCCAGTACGCTCCTTGAATTCTCCCTTGGCTTTGTCGTACTCGCCCATCGCCTTGAGCGATTCCCAGACATATACCTTAAACCAGTCTGGATATACATGCTCATTCTCATCGCTGCGTAGATATGTTGACCACTGCGTGAGGCTCTCAGCTTGGTCAGCTTGGACGGTATCCGCCAGACGCTGCTTTTCTTCTAGACCTAGCACTACCTCGCCTTGGCCACGCTTGCGAGTAATCCGCTCTTGCAGCGCAAAATACGCTTCTGGCACAGCTTGCTTTTTAATAAGTAAGTCAGCAATCTCCTCTTGCGCGAACCGAGCGTCTGGGTGTGTAATGCTGCAGTAGCCACTCTCCAGCACCGCCGCTATCTTGGCTTCGTGATTACCCAGCCTGCGATGGGTTGGCTGGTGAACGTGGTGGTTATACTCATTGTGCGTGTCATCACTACGATGAGCTGGCTGCTCATGTGTGATTATTCTCGCGATGCGCAATGCTCCGTCGCCAAGGTTGTGATGGAACATACCAAGGAGTTTCTCTCCAGTTGGTGATGATGCAATAAATTGTCCTGGTGATTTTGGCTTTGGCATAGATGATTCCCCGTGTATTACTGCAATAATTATGATTATGCCATCGCCTACGATGCAAGTAAAATTCAGCTAAGACCCTTTGTTCTCACCCTTTAAGACTCACCGTAAATCTGCATGCACACTGCCCGCTGCCTTATCCCAGCTCATCCATGCTGCCAATCAGCACATCGCGCGGGCGTGAGCCGTCGGCTGGGCCAATGATGCCTTGCTCTTCCATCTCCTCCATGATGCGAGCAGCCCTGGCATAGCCCACGCGGAGTTTGCGCTGGAGGAGCGAGGTTGAGGCTTTGCGGGTCTCTACTACCACCCGCACGGCATCGCGGAACATATCGTCATTGCCTTCGCCGCCGCCGTCCATATCCATCACTACGCCACCTTTGCCATTGAGCTGGACAGGCTGGCTCACGATCTCGTCATTATACTGCGGTGCCGACTGCATGCGCAGGTGGTCGTCACCTTAGCGACTTCTTCGTCCATCACCCAGGCACCCTGGATACGCTTGGGCTTGGGCATGCTAGCGGTTTTCATCAGCATATCACCCTGACCAAGGAGCTTCTCGGCACCAATTTGGTCGAGAATAGTGCGGCTATCTACCTGGCTCGCCACCGTAAAGGCGATGCGGGCTGGCACGTTGGCCTTGATGAGGCCGGTAATCACATCCACGCTTGGCCGCTGCGTCGCCAGCACTAGGTGAATACCAACTGCTCGAGCCTTCTGAGCCAAGCGGACGATTAGCGCCTCCACATCGCGCGCTGCCACCATCATCAGTCGGCCAGCTCGTCCACCACAATGACGACATACGGCATGCGGCCTTCGTCTACCTTTTGCATGTGGCCTTGCTCATCGGCCACAGCGATCTGCTTACCGCGGGTTTTGATCTTTTCGTTATACGTCTTGATGTCGCGCACCTTCTCCTCAGCCAGCAGGCTGTAGCGCCGCTCCATCTCATTAACCGCCCACTTGAGGGCACTAATGGTCTTCTCCGGCTCAACAATAACAGGGGTCAGGAGGTGTGGAATATCGGCATACGGCGCCATCTCCACCTGTTTGGGATCGACGAGGATGAGCTTCATTTCGCTGGGGCTGTTGCGGTAGAGCAAGCTAGTGAGGAGCGTGTTGATCATCACTGACTTACCCGAGCCCGTCTGCCCCGCCACCAAGAGGTGCGGCATTTTGTTGAGCTCACCGACGAAGGGCCGGCCGAGATGTCCTTACCAATAGCAAACGCCAGCGGCTCCTTGGCGTGCTGCCACTCGGGGCTATCTAACACTCCGCGCAGGCGCACATCGGCCGCCTTGCGGTTTGGCACCTCGATACCCACGGCCTTCTTGCCTGGGATAGGTGCCTCAATGCGAAGGCTCGATGCCGCGAGGTTGAGTGCAATATTCGTCTCCAGGGCAGTGATGCGATTGAGCTTCACGCCAACGGGCGGCTTGAGCGTGTATTGCGTCACCTTCGGGCCAATGTTTGCCCCTTCCATCTCGACATTGATATTAAATTCGTGCAGCGTGTCTTGGATAATGTGGGCATTTTGCTCAATGTCGCCGGCATCAGCCGGGCTCTGACGCTTCTCCAGCAGCTCCAGGCTGGGCGGCTGCCAGTTGGGATCATTAACAGCAAGCATGGCAGACCGATCCTCGGCTGCTTTATCTACAGAGGTAGACGGTGTGCTGTCGCGCAAGGTCGCCCGTGGTTTTTTGTCTGGCTTTGGCTCGGCCGGGCCATCGCCTGAGAGGGTTGGGACGCCCGCGTTGAGTTTGAAGTCACTCATAGCAGCAGGCTTATCTTGGGCCTTCTCGTCCTTATTGCGCTTGGCCTTTTTGCTGGTGTCTGGGGTTTGGCTATCAGCGGCGCGGCGGGCCACTGCCACATTGGCGGCATCGTCTGCCTCAGCCTCGCTGCGCACCATGTTTTGCAGGCCACGCCACAGCGCCATGGGCGAGACACGCAGAACGAAGAGTAGCGTCAAGCCAATCAATAATACATACACAAAAGCCCCTACTGGCCGGTCGACCAGCGCCAGCATGGCACGATTGAGTAAGTCACCCATCACACCACCTGTCGCAGCCGAGCCTCGCCGCAGCAGGCCAAATAGCCCCGCAAACCATAACACCATCAGCACCGCTGCAAGCTTCAGCGCTACTGGCAAGCGGTTATCCTCCGCCCGAAAGATCGCCACCGCCACATACACCGCCACTACTGGGACGACATACACCGCATAGCCAATAATATGCAGCATCGTCGCATCAAGCCACTTGAGAATTGGCCCACCCGAGCCAAACCACGACACCACCAGTAGCACCGAAAACGCCAGCAACAGCACCGCCGACACCTGCGCCCAAAACCCCGCTGGCAATGTATGCTGCGGCGCGGCCTGCTTGGCTTTGCCCTTGCTCGGGCTGCGCCGACGAGCAGCGCTTGAGCGAGTAGACGAACGAGTGCGAGTGGTTTTTCTTTTTGTAGCCATATCCTTTTTATTGTACTCTGTTTATGCTTGGTTTGATAGCGTATATTGTAGCATAATTTACTACATTAGGCAATCGGTATAGGGTATGCCATACTGGGTAGCATGACAACGCAATCATCTTACCCAATCATTACTCCATTTGAGGCTACACCCACAGCCATCGATGGGCTCTATATCATTACCATGAAACAAGTGACCGACGAGCGCGGCACAGTGCGCGAACTGTTCCGCCAATCGGCGATGGATAACACACCACTGCCACAATTTGGCCCCTGGAGGCAGATCAATGCCACGCAAACGAACCGTGGCTCCATCCGTGGCCTCCATGCTGAGGCAATGAACAAACTTGTCGCGGTAGTGGCGGGCGAAGCCTTTGGTGTCTATGTGGATGCACGGATCGATTCACCCACTGTTAGCGCAGTTGTTACTGTTCCATTGACAAAAGGTGTGCAGGTGTTTGTTCCACAAGGAGTTTGCAACGGTTTTCAATCGACAAGCGAGCAACCCTCCCAGTACCTCTACTGCTTCGATGAAGAGTGGCAGCCTGGCATGCCCGGTATATCACTCACACCACTCGACCCAGAGCTTGGCATCGACTGGCCCATCCCGATTGACACATCCACCTATGACCAAGTCTCCAAAAAGACGGCGATGCGCCTACTTTGCGTTCTGTTATTGGTGATGATGCCATGACGCAGCGCACTCACTAGTATTCGAAGCCTATTCACTATCACGCGGATCATTGCTATATGATACCCCTCTCGCCATTTTGTCCATTCTATGTCACAATAGAAGCAAGGAGGTCGTATGCAGCAGATGGTATGGAATATAGTAACGATGATTGCACCCTTTGCGGTGATTGCCTTTGTGCTGGTAGTGCTCGCCGAATATTTGCGCGCGCAGCAGCGTATCAAACGCCTGGAGGAGATGGTACACGAGCTGCAGCAGCGAATTAAGTCAGACACGTAACCCACAGTTTGCAAGCAAAAAAGCCAGCTGTATAGCGCTGGCTTTTTTTGCTTTTGTGACGCTAAGTCATTGCCTAGTAGCTTCGGCGCTCCGAGCGGTCCTTTGGCATAACCACCTCGGTATCGGGCTCTTGCCGCGGCGGAAACTTTTTGCGTGGCAGGCCAGCGAAGGCGTCATTGCTCGGCTGCTTACTACGTGCGGTCGTGCGATTATTGGCCGAGCGGCGCTTGCGCGTATTAGCTGGGCGAGTTGGCGCTTTCTCTTCTGTTGTCGCGGGCAATACACCAGCAGTTTTGCGTGCAGCAATAGCAGCCGCTTTGGCAGCGGCACCACCCTTAGCAATGCGCGGTGGCGTGTGTGGCTGAGCTGGCGCAGCGAGGCTCTGACGTGAGCGCCCAGCTGGGACTTCACGGCCCACACGGGCAGTGCGGCTCGACGCCTTTTGTGGTGCACCCACTTCGTTGATGACTGGGATAATGATGGGCATGCGGCGTGTTTGGTCGTACAAGACGCGGGCAATGTCGTCTTTGATTTCCTTCTTCACGACATCAAGGTCATACGAGCCCACCATACTGCGCGCTGCTTTTTGCTTGAGGTAGGCGCGGATCATCCCCATCAGCTCTTCATTATCGCGCAGATAAATGAAACCTCGGCTGATGATATCTGGGCTAGTGAGAAGGCGACCTGTTCCACGCTGGACGGTGAGCACCACAACGAACATCCCCTCCAGGCTCATATGGATGCGATCCTTCAGCACAACATCGCTCACGACTGCACCAGCGTCGTCATACATTGTGCCGCCCGAGTGCGGAATGCGCCCAATCTTGTGTGCACCATCGGTAGTAAACTCCACAATATCCCCCGGATCGCAGACAAAGATATGGCTGCGTGGGATGCCACACTCCTTCTCGGCCAGGCGAGCATTGTGCACTAACATGTGGAATTCGCCGTGGTTAGGCAAGTAGTATGTGGGCTTAACGGCGCTAATGAGTCGCACGTGGTCATCATAATAACCATGGCCAGATAGGTGGAGTGGCCCCACCCCGGTCAGGTGTGTCTTGCCATTTTGCACCACGTCGCCACCTTCGCGCATCAAGCCATCGACGGTGCGTACGACGTACTTCTCGTTGCCTGGGATAGGGTTAGAGCTAAATACCACCACATCACTCCCCTTGATCTTGACGAATTTATGCGCCCCCGTCGCCATACGGTTAAGCACGGCACTAAATTCTCCTTGGCTACCCGTACAGACGATGGTGATCTTGTGGTCGGGCAGCTTCACGAGATCTTCCATCTTTACTACCGTATCTTTGGGGATCTTGATAGCACCAGTGCGCAGCGCCACCTCCAGGTTCTGGATCATACTAAAGCCAGCAAAGGCCACCTTGCGCCCATGCTTCTCTGCCTCCTCGAGGATGAGCTGAATCCGGTGCAGCTGGCTAGAGAAACTACTGATGATGATGCGGCTCTTGGCCCACTTGTCCATCACCTCACCCATGCTGTGCTGGATGTCGTGCTCACCGTGGGTGTGAGTGCCAGCGCTCTCGCAGTTGGTCGATTCGTTCATCATGAGGAGAAAGCCCTCGGTGTGCGAGATGTCTTGCAAGCGCTCGAAGTCGAACTTGCGGCCATCTACCGGGTTTTCCTCAATACGCCAGTCACCACTACTAAGGATATTCCCCACTGGTGTGCGCACCACTACTGCGGCCGAATCGGGGATAGAGTGGTTCACCCGCACCAGCTCCACACTAAAGGAGTCGCACAGCTGGACGATCTCATGCTCTTCAGGCTTGAGCTCATGATACTCCGGCTGGTAGCTGCCATCGGTCTCGGCCATAGTGCGCTGCAGCATACCCAAGGTAAAGGCTGTGCCATAGACTGGTGCCGGCAGCTTGGGGATGATGTGCCGAAAGGCACCGATATGGTCGAGGTGCCCGTGGGTAAAGATATGCGCCCGAATCTTGTGCTTGTTCTCCTCCAACCACTGCGTATCGGGGATGATGTAGTTGATGCCTGGGTAGTCACTACCTGGGAAGAGGAAGCCCATGTCGATGATGATGATATCGTTGTCATACTCGATGGCCGTCATGTTCTTGCCAATACCCATCTCGCCTACCCCGCCAATCGGGATGACCTTGAGCGTTGGGCGCGGGGCACGAGGCCGCTTAGGCTGCATGTTGAGAGTAAACTGCTTGCCACCATAGCCATTGTAGACCGACTTATTAACCGGCACATTAATGACGTGCTGCGAGGCCTGGGCATTGACCCCCTCGCTGGTGCGGCGCTGCGCCCGAAAGACCTCGCCTTTGCGTGTGGTGGTGGCGCTGAGCACCGTGTTGGTTGTCGCTGGTTGTTTGCTTGCGTGTGGACGCTTCTTGGCGTCATCTGCCTGGGGTGTGGCCACTCGTCGTTGACCCATTGTATCTCACTCCTTCTAATACATTATTCTGGTTCTACTAATAAGAGACAGGCTAAGAGCCTCAATAAGTGGTTGTATTATAGCAGATGATGGTGAGGTGTGTCAAAGCCACCCTGTGAGGGGTGGCTTTTGCTTCGTGTCGCTACAAGCTGATGGTATATGCTATACGCACCAAAATTGCAGTATCTCGCTCAAATTTTCGCCTGTTCCCGCTTGGGAGGCTGGCTGCCACGATGCGCTATCACTTGGAATATCATCAGGGTTTTCGTTGCTGGTAGGCGCTTCTTCGATGGCCAACGTTGGTGCGCCATTCTCGTCAGTGGTTCGCGTCATCCGTATGTAGTACAGCTTCTCATTTGGATCAGTATTGGCACTTGGACGGAAGCTACTTGCCGCCACGACCTCTGTGGCAGTGTTGCCTGTGATCTGCAGCAGCTCTGCTGTCGTCAGCTCGCCAACTGGCTGGGCAGCCCCTGGCTCTTGTGGCGTCTCCAGCGTCACCTCCTCTCGGGTGGTTGTCTTGCCAGTAGTTGCGTCTTTTTGTTTGTGTGCCACCGTCGTTACGACAACGTTTTGCCCACCGCGGTCGACGATAGCTCGCTTCGCTGTAATAATCTCCTCAATAGCCCTACCTTTATCAGTCTGGCGAGCCACAAGAGAATCATCCATATAACGATCTGTCTTCGTCTTGCCCTTCAGCTCGGTATAGCGCATCGTAATACCGTGCAAAACTTCTCTGTCGACCTTTTTCACATCAATCTCACCATCAGAAGTTGTAAATTCTACATCACGACCCGATTGCCCAAATGGTTCAGCCGTTGCGGTTGTCTCGCTCGATACGGGCGCTTCTGCTGTATTATGACAATACGCGAAACCATTCATACCAGCAAGCAATACTGCCAGAGCAGCAAACTTTTGCTTCAGCGAGAACCGTAGCGCACCTATCTTGTCTGTATCATCGGCAGCACTCTCATTACTTAGCGTAATGCGCGAGTTTGTCTTATCCAAAACCGACCCCTCTTTGAACGGCATCTGCCCCTTCATACTACTCGTCTTCATTAGGAACCTATCCATATCAACCATCTCCTATCGCTACTTACCAAATAATTCTTTATACTATATTTTATCCGCTATATTTGTCAAGTGTTGTTTCTCTGTTGGATAATTCGTGCTAGGTTAGCCAGGCTCTTTTGCAAATAACTCACCCTTGCACTACCAAAAAGCCGGCTACCCCACCATAGCCGGCTCTGTGCTATGCCTTGCAGTACATTAATCTCCATCCACTGTCGTGTGGGCAAACTGCCGCGTGCCACGCCAGGCCAAGAAGCCGATGAGGAGTGCGTTTGCCACTAGTGCAAAGCCAGCTAAGATGAGCATGTGCTGCGTATAGAGCGCGCTATCTACCCCACCCGAGATCGCATGACGATAGGCAATGATGGAGTGCGTCATAGGCAGCCAGGGGTTGATAGCCTGGAAGAAACCAGAGGCTGTTTGGATGGGGAATATCCCTTCGCTCGCTGCCAGCTGGAGCACCATGATGATCATTACCACCAACCGGCCAGGATTATCCAGCACCATTACCAGCAGCGTAATGAGCGACATAAAGGCAAGCGAAGCAAGGTAGCTTGTGGCAGCAAATAGCCACGGATGGTCGGGCTGCAAGCCCACCACATAGACTAGCACTAGCATCATAATCGTTGCTTGCACCAGTGCAGCCAGCCCCAAGACCGACATCTTAGCCAGCCACCAGCGCCAGGCATTTTCTTGGCGCGAGAAGGTCTTGCGCACTGGGTACATCGTCGTCAGAGCCAACCCACCAACAAAGAGCGCCAGCGAGAGCATATATGGTGCCATGGCATAGCCGTAATTTGGCACACTGCCAGTACTATGCTCGCTACTCGCCACAGGTGCGGCCATCTGCTGCTGAGCCGCTGGGCTGGTTGGCAAAAGCTTTACCTGAGCAGCACCAGTCTGCAGTTTGTGCGCCAGTGTGCTCGAGCCATCCGCCAGCTGGTTGCTTGCCTGCACCAGCGTGCTAGAGTGCTGCTGCAAGGTGGCTGCGCCCTGGGCCAGTTGCCCACTACCCTGCTGAGCTGTTGCGAGATTACCCGCCACCAGTGCTGCACCAGCTTGGAGCCGCTCGCCACCAGCCCGCACCGTGTTATAACCCGCAAAGGCAGTGGTGGCTTGTGGGGTAAATTGCTCCACGCCAGTATTGAGTGCCGCCACACCATTCTTGAGTGTTTGCTGTTGAGTGGCAAGCGTTTTGGTGAGAGTATCGAGGTTGGCTAGCAAGCTCTGCGTTTGCTCAGCAATAGCTTTGGTTTGCTGCAAAGCGCTCGCTAAGGTCTGCAGCTCGGGTAGTGTGATGGTCGTGCTACCGCCAGATGCAGCCGCCTGCGCACTAGTCTTTTGGAGGATCGCCCCAGCCGACACGGCTGGTGCTTGCATTGCCTGGAGCGCACCCACCACCCGCTGCGCATCTTGGACGACGGCCGCCTGTTGAGTCGCTACCGCTGGTGATGGTTGAGCCACCTGAGCGTTGAGTGTATTCATCCCTTGTTTGATCTGCTGCATACCAGCCGTTAGCTGGGCCACTTGGGCCGCCGTTGGCAGTTGACCAGTCAGCTGCGCTGTGCCCTGCTGGACCTGTGTTGCACCAGCCTGTAGCCGCCCCAAACCTGCTGTCAGCGTCTGCTGCTTACTCGCCAGTTGGCTAACGCCATTGGTATAGTGAGTAAGACCCGCTTGGAGCTGCGCCGACCCCTGATGCAAGCGCCCAGCACCCTCACCGGCCTGCGCCATGCCATTACCCACTGCACCAATACCCGCTGCCACCTCCTTGAGGTAGGTTTGGGTCACTTGCTCGGCCACTGTTTCCTTCACTTTTTGCGCGGCTTGGCGGCTAATGACTGCACCAATGTAGTTTTTGGCCGGCGTCAGCTGATACGACACCACTGCTTGCTGCGGCTTGTCCTGCCGAAGTGACGCCGCACGCTGTGAGAAATCCTCTGGCACTGTCACCACTGCGTAGTAATAGCCACGGCGTACGCCATCATCGGCTTGCTGCTTGGAGACGAATTCCCACTGAAGCGCCTTGCTCTTATGTAGAGACTCGGTCATTGTCCGGCCGATCTGCAGCTCCTTACCATTGATCTGCGCCCCCTTGTCCTCATTCACAAAGGCAATTGGCAGTCGGTCGGTATGCCCATACGGGTCCCATACCGAGCTGAGGAAAAACGCCGCATATATTACCGGCACAAAGGCTAGCGCTATCACTGCCACTAATAGTGTTTTGCTCTGCAGCAAGTGCCGCCATTCGGCCTGGACCATCACGCTGCGGCGGCGCCGGATAGCTTGCTTCATCTTCTCACCCATTGTTCATTAACTCCCGAATAATATCTTGCAATGTCACACCCTGTAGCGTCTCAGCCCAGCGTGCCTGAGCTCGATCGAAGGCACCAAGGATGCTCACCTCACCGCGTTTGATCTTGCTATCATCTGCCTGGCGGGCAAACATCCGCTCGGCTACCCCTTGGTACTGGACGAAGCTCTCCGTCCCCTCGACTGCTGCCACGATATCCCACAGCGTTAGCTCTGTACTAGCCCGTGCCAAGCGAAAGCCACCACCTGCACCCCTCGCCGAGGTAATCAGCTGGGCCGTTACGAGCTTGCGCGTTACTTTGGTAATATACGTTGGCGACACCCCCCATTTGCTTCGCTAAGCTCTGGTTCGTCACTGGTGATCGCAGGTCTGGATGCGCCAACAAAATCACAATGCAACAGGCCTGCTCGACTGCTCCTGATAATCTCATAGTTGATATGCGAGGCACTATGCAGCACCTCACTCCTCCTTTCTTTGATTGTTGATAATGGATATCTAATATCTAGATTAGCATAGACTACCCTCTCTTTCAAGCCTATTGCATGAGAATATACCAGAAGCTCCCCATATCTCTAACTTCCTCTCACCATAACAACTTTTTATGCAATAAACCGAAAATATGGTAGAATAGCGACACATAACGTAAGGAGAAGAACTATGGAAAAAACCATCCATACAGAAAATGACGCCTGGGAGGCCTTTGCAAAAGCCTGTGGCTCATCAAATCATAGAGCTCACGACCTATTCAAAATTGAGCGCCAGACAGGCTGCTGGGTGTTCCGCTGGGCAGACCGCGCCAATATGCCTATGGGGATGGCACCCTGGGTTGTGACTGATGATGGCAAGGCAATGAGGGTCGGCATACCTCTTTCGCTCAAGACAGTGCTGGCAGAGATCGCAGAAAATACAGAGAATAGCGAAGCAACGGCGAAATAACGCTGACCTTTGCTAACCCTCTGAGAGCTAGGTCTCATATGTGGTCTTGAACATGTATTTTGCTGGGCTGACGCATAACAGCCCAGCATTTTCTTTTTGTGCTACTTTGCGCGGCGGGCAAGCGGCTTCGTGCCTTTGTAGAGCAAGTAGCGGAATAGCCCCGCTTCATACAGCGTGCTATAGCCATGCGATGCCATCACTGCATTGACAAAGAATGGCGCAAGCTTCGCATCTGGCTGAATCCAGGCAAATGGCCGGGCGAGCGACCGCAAGCGATGGTATGTTGGCATAACGGCCTCTGTCCAATCGGTCTCGCTTATATTTGCAAAGCCAGCCTGCTGCAGTGCCTGCGATATCTCACCGGGATTCTGCTGCCGCACACCAAAGCCACCAGCATGCTGCTCCAAAAAATCCATCATGCGCTGCTGGCGAGCCGACATATGGCGAGCATCGACCTCATAATCAGCAAACACTACACGCCCACCAGGCTTAAGGATGCGATAAAATTCCTGCATCGTGGCTCGCATATCCTTTGCGTGTGATAGCGTCTCATTCACATACACCACATCGAAATACTCGTCTGGGAAGTTGGTGTGCGAATAATCGCCCAGCACAAAGCGCGGCCCAGGAGTCATATGCCGCGACAACCTCTCAGATATCTTAACCTCTCGTGGCGTGATAGTAATACCTATTACCTCACCCCCCCCCATTGGCCTGGACGAGGTATCGCGCCATCACGCCCTGGCCCGAGCCGGCATCGAGCACACGGTCGGTCGGTTTAAGTTGCAGCTCCTTGGCAAACATCCGCAAGAAGTTCGCCTGAGCTTGCTGCTCATTCTTCGTCTCGCTCGTCCAATAGCCAGCGTGTTGCGATCGGCCCAGCACCATGTTGTAGCCAGCCCACGAGCCAAACCGCGAATAGTATGCTGCCACACCGTTGTTCTTTGTGTTCATCATTTTCTCCTTGTTACTGTACTTATCTTATAGTATAGCGTAGAACCAGTGGATATAGCGGATTTGTGGATCTTTCTCTGGTATGCCCTCGCTCTAGCTCCCTCCTCCTCTTTGTTGCCTTTCAAATTCTCTCCACTCACTCTATTTTTCCTACCTCAGATGAGCCTATTTCATCAAAGCATGAGCGATATCACAATTATGACAATGGGGCGATTTGTAGTATCATGTATAAGTATAAGTGTTATACCAATGAGGTGAGGAGGAAACACAATGCCAAAACCAGAAGCAGCTGGCCTGCCATGGCCAGCCCAAGCAGCCCGCAGACAAGCCACACGCCAGTCTGACCCTGCCATCCGCGATAGCAGCGCCTACCGGCAAAAGCCTGCTGAGGATGCCGAGCGCACCACGTCAGCAACCGCGCAGAGCGAGCTCGATACAACCAAGAGCAAGCTTGCCACCCTGCAAAAGGCCCTGCAGCACGTGACCGCCGTCGAGATTGGCGAGGCACAGCTAGGCACCAGTGCACGCGATTACATCAGCCATGCGCTCGAGGTATCGCGTGTTTTTTCTGAGCTAGAGCATCGCCGCATGCCCGTCAATGGCTCGTACAATGGCCAGCCCTTCCAGGTGTTGCCCAGCTCCAGCCTCGAGCTGATCGAGCGCGACCTGGGCCGTGCAAGCTTTGGCCCCTATGGCCCAGCTGGCCTCACCCGCGTTGGCCCTCAGCCCAAAGAAGAGCTCACACTCGATGACTACGTCGCCGATGCCACTGCCCAAGCCACGGCCGACTACAACACCAAGAAAAAGCAAGCCGACGAGCAAGCCAAGGTCGCCACCGAGCTCCAAACCGCCCAAGAGCTCCTCGAGCGCAAAGGCTACGGCGTGACCGCACCAGAGGCTGGCAAGACGAAGGCCGCCTAACCAGCTCCATAAATATGCACACCAAGGTAAGTATTGTGATGATGCTTACCTTTTTTCGTTTGCACAGTAAAGCTCTTGCCGCTTCCTCTCCTGCTGGCTATGAGGCGCGATGTGTCTTAATATATCTCTATACTATTCATTATTTACTCTGCGTCGTCTGCTGCACATACGCCACCGCCCGCACAAAGTCGTCGATGAGCGTCTGGCGCATGGCACCGTTGTATAGCGCAGCGGCTGGGTGGTAGAGCGGAATGACGACGAACTCTCGCTCGTGCAAGCGTACTTTGCGGGGCTGGCCATGGTCGCGGCTAATGCGTAGATCGGGGATGAACCCACCACCACTGTGCCGGCCAAGAGTAAGTACTGCCTTTGGCTGGATAATATCGAGCTGCTGCATGAGATACGGCCAAAAGGCGCGCTTCTCCTCCGGCAGTGGGTCGCGATTATTGGGCGGACGATATTTAACGATATTAGTAATGTACACATCGCTGCGCACCAGGCCAGCTGTGGCGAGCATTTCGTCTAAGAACTTCCCCGCTGCCCCCACAAAGGGCTTGCCCTGCAGGTCTTCATTCTTACCGGGCGCTTCCCCCACAAAAACGATATCGGCACTGGGGTTGCCATCGCCCAGCACCAGCTGTGTGGCCTGGGCAGCCAGCTCGGGGCAGAGCTTGGCGGCGATAATCTCCTCAGCGAGGTGCGCTAGCTGGGCGGCTTGGGTTTGGTCTGGCGTGGATGGGTCAAGTGGATGGGTCATAATACATCTAGTATAACAATCGATGGGTGGACAGAGCAAAAAATCGATACTATAGCGATGCACTACGTATGATAATGCAGCAAAAACACCCCCACAAAAGGAGGTGTTTTGCCATGCGAGGAAGCAACGCGCTGAGTGTGCTGTTTCCCTACTCTGTCTGGTTTGCCTCTGGGTCGGTGAGCTTGCGCACCATAGGTAGCACCAGGTAGATACCGATGATGGCAGCAACGAGCCCTCCGCCAACGATGCCGAAGTACAGTGGCGAGAGCGTCGGCTTAAGTGATGCAGAGAAGGTTGTGATGAAGACGGTACCAACCCACACCCCAATGGCGCACGAGAGGAGCGAGACGCTCAGTAGTGGCACCAGCGACTCCGTCATGATGAGGCGCTTGAGCTGGCCCAGGCGCATACCACCGAGGCGCAGCGTGTAGAGTGAGCGACGGCGCTCAAACAATCCACCAATCGTCGAGACGATCAAGCTTGCCACTGCGACGAAGAGTGTCACACCCATGCCAGCGTAGGCCATCTCGGCGAAGTTTTTAATAACGGGGTTGATTTGCGGGTGCTTCTCGAAGTCCCCACTGCGGATGTAGAGAAAATCGTGCGGGGTCTGGCGGGCATACATGAGGGCACGCACCTTCTCCACGTCATCATTATGGGCAACGGTGAGGAGATAATCCTTAGGGCCATTGGTGTTGACTGGCTGCTCGGCGAGCGAGACGGTCTTGACGACAGCACCGTTGAAATCGAGCAAAGCATAGTGATCACCCTGTGCACCGCTGGGACAGCTATGCTCGGTGTAGATCGCCAGGTCGCTACAGCGGATGGCACGAGCTTTGGTGCGGCCATTGTCGCCAGCAATAGGATACATCGGCGCAACATTGGTGATGTATGGCTGCTCGCTCAGGATTTTTTGTGTATCCGGCTGCAAGACATGATCTTGTGAAGCGATCGCTACAGCATTGCTGCGCAGCTGTGAGTAACCGTTATTGGCTACTGATGAAGCGTTGAGGGCATCAATACCACTCACTGCCGAGAGGTAGAAGCTCCCCGCAAAGAGGGCCAGCACTACCCCACTCACGCTGCGGAAGACGGTCTGCGAATGGACGGCAATCCGCTTGCCCGCGATCAAGGCAGAGCCACTGCGTGCATAGCGTGCCACGATGCGAGCGATTTTATTCGTCAGCCAGCCACCAGCCAGCACCAGACCAAACATCACACTGAGGAAGGCTGCAAAGAGAATGAGGGTCGGTATAGAGCTCTCACTTGCTCGCTCAGCCATCCAGTCGTGCCCAGGCTTCGACGCCATCCAGCCAAAGATACTGAGACCGAATGCCAGGGGGATGACGCGCCACACCCGCAGCTTCTTCGTCTTTTCGGCTGAGCGCGAGACGCCCAGTGGTGAGAGTTGTGCCTTGCGCATCCGGCGCCAGTTGACATACGTCGTCAGGCCAAGGGTCACACCAACAATGACGACATACTGGTACCACTGCAGCGCGAGATCAGCTGGCCAGAAACGCATGTCGCCATAGGAGAAGCCATAAAGCGAGCTCTGTGTAAGCGTAAAGATAACGAGGCCCAGCACCACACCGGCCAGCGAGGCCAGCAGCGACTCGAGTAGCAGTACACGGGCCACTTGCCCCTTGGTCGCACCCACAAGGCGCAGGGCGGCGTAGCGCTTCTCGCGCTGTGCCCCACCCAGCTGCGTAGCAACGGCAACGAAGGTGACGATTGGGAAGAGCAAGATCGATCCGCCCACAACCAGCATCATCAGCGAGAATGGGTCGAAGGCAACACTCTGCGCCGTGCCATTGACATCAGTAAGGTAGACGTCTGTGTAGGAGTTGGGCTGCCTATTTTTCTTAGCATATTGGTTGTCCTTCTCGACCTCCTCCGCACTCACACCCTTGACCAAGGAGAGGTCATCGGGGCTCGCAGAGTACTCGTCTGGCAATGTACCGAGGTTGGTGGTGAGGTTGCCAAAACGCTCGAGAATCTTGTCCTCCGGGTGCTGGGCGATCGCCGCTGCTAGACCTTTGGAGAGGTAGTATTCACCTGCCTTTGGTGTGTCTATCTTGGCAAATTTGGCGGACTTCTCAGTGCCCTGCAGCGAGATGATGCTAATCGTCTTGCCTCGCCACTCATCTTTGTTGCCCCGCTCGATGCCACCAGCTTTGAGTGGCTCTTGGCCAGTCGTTTGTGGCTTTTGGGGTGTATGCTGAGCTTCTGTAATGACATTCGAGATAATCGTTCGGTTTTGGCGGCCCACCAAGCCATTGAGCCCAGCGGCCATATAACACAGCATGACGATGCCAAGCGAGATAGCTGCTGCCGTGAGGCCCAGGCGCATCATTGATTGCCGGCCCGATTTTTTTAGTAATAACCAACTAACGCTCATGTTACATCCCTCCCGAGATCTGCCCATCGCGCACGATGATCTCGCGGTCGGCATAGGCAGCAATAGTTGGCTCGTGTGTGACCATAATCACCGTGGTACCATATTGCTTAGCAGTAGCGATAAATAATTCCATCACACGCTGCGAGTTGAGGCTGTCGAGCGAGCCCGTTGGCTCATCGGCAAAGAGCACCTTGGGCTTGATGACCATCGCCCGGGCAATCGCCACCCGCTGCATCTGCCCACCAGAGAGCTCACCAAGCATGTTGCCCGCCTTATTGCCTAGCTCCACATTGTCCAGCCAGCGTTGGGCGGCTTCGTACGCTACGGCACGCTTCTCACCATTGAGCAGCAGTGGCAGCGCGACATTATCCAGCGCCGTGAGCTCTGGCACTAGCTGCCCAAACTGGAAGACGAAGCCAAAAGCTGTGCGCCTGAGGACGCTCCGCTGGTCGTCATTAAGCTTGTCGATCCGCTTACCTGCGCAGTGGATCTCGCCACTATCGACAGGGGTAATTGCCGCCAAGCTATGGAGCAATGTACTCTTACCCGAGCCGCTCGGCCCCATAATGGCCAGCACTTCACCGGGCATCACATCCAGCGATACACCGCGCAATGCTTCCGTCTGGCCGAAGGATTTCTTCAGGTTGCGGGCGCTAATGATTGGTTGATTGGTTGGTCTCATTGATCAGTTCCTCCTTAAGTTTGGTTAAGCGCGACGTCGTTAGCTCAATCCAGCGCAGGTCTGCCTCCAGATGATACAGTGCGTGGTCGATGAGTAGCGTGTCGGCTAGGTTGCTTTCGCGGCGGCGGCTTGTCAGGTCGCGCATCCGCTGAATATGGGCTTGCCGCTGGTTGTCTAGGTAGGGCGCGGCATCGCCTTCGCGCAGGATTGCCAGCACGGTCTTGACGTACATATTGGCCTGCGACTGATGCGATGGCAACTCGGGCGCCTCCAGCCAAGCTTGCAGGTCTTGCTTGCCCTGCTCGGTAATGGCATAGCGCACCCGGTCTGGCCCACCAGACTCACTGGTGTCGGCAACCTCCTCCACTTTGTTGTCGCGTTTTTAAGCGCCCCAACGTCGAGTAGACTTGCCCTGGCAAAATTGGCTTGTCTTTGCCAAAGAAGCCATCGTACTGCTTCTTCAGCTCGTAGCCATAGTTTGGCGCATTCGCCAACAATCCGAGTAATGTATATTGAACGTTCATATCTCCACTATACACCGAGTGACTAGCGAGTGCAAGCCTTATTATACACTTAGTGTATAGTTTGAGTCAGAGGAGCGTATTTCAAGAGAATCTACCTCTGTTGTATCCTCAACCCTATCCCTATCATTATCACACTCTCAAGCGTTCATGAAGCGCACAAAAGCTCAATACATCGCAAATAAACAAACAAAAAGAGTGCCACAAATTTCTCACCACATGAGAACAACAGCAAGTGTATTTGCTATGTGTCTCGCATTTCTCGCATCATAAAAACACCTGAGCACAACCCAGGTGTTTTTTGTTTTTATACGATAGAGTACCTAGTCGTCACTCAGACTGCTGCCGCTTGCTTTCGCGCGCAAGACTTGGCGCAACTCCCGTTTAGCATCACTAATCGATGCCCCAGCGTCACTTATCTTACTATTAATATCCTTGCCAAGATAGCCTCCCTTTGACCGTGGTACCTTTGGCATACTACCCTCTCGACTCTTCAGGTAGTTCACAGCAGATACATAATAGGCTCGCAACTCCTTCAAATATTGTGATTGGCTTTCGGCATATTTGCGAATACTCTCGTATTGCGATTGTTTGAGCTTATCGAGTGTTTTGATACAAGTGCCTTGTTGCTCATCAAATTTTTTGCCTGCTTCATCACCAGACCCTACACTGCTCATTGAGATATATGTAGTAGACCTACTGTTGCAGTTTTTGTTATATTCCTTCTTAGCAACTGTTGTCGCAGCATATTCGCGCAAGAGTGGCTTGCGCTCTTCATATTCCTTTTTGAGGCTGTCGTATGCTTTTTTCACATCGCTGTCGTGCATGGCACGCATTTTGCCAAGCTCATCAAGATGCTTGTCAACCTTTGTAATCAACTCGTTTGTAGCCTCCTCACTATCGTCTGAGTTAGCTGTCATCTCTCGAATAGTACGAGCATCAAAGCTAGCAACTTTATTATACGCCTTTGCATAATCATCTCGGCTTGGCGGCCCAAAGAAGACAAAGAACACCACTACGCCAATAATCAATAATACCAAAGCAACACCACCGCCAATCAAGCCCCAGAGCAATCCTTTGCTCATACTCTGCTTGGGATATTGTGGTGGCATGCCAGCGACGCCAGGTTGCATGGGTTGCGGCTGCCCTGCTGTTGGCTGGGCTGCGGGTTGTGGTTGCGCAGCAGCCTGAGTCTGTGTAGCTGGCGCCGGCTCAGCGGCAGCACGCTTGCTGGCCAGAGCGGCCTTCTCTTCCTCAGTATAAGGTGGGTTATTCATATCAAAGGTTGGGACAGCCTCTGGTGGTTGCTCCTGGGGGGTTGCTGGTTGATTACTCATGCATCTCCTTGTTGATTTGGCTATTATTTACCATAACTATTATACCGGAAAGATACTAATAGGCCAATATGTGTTTTGATTTGACCTTGCTCTCGCTTCACGCCCTCCTCTCCTTCACGTCCACTCATACAGCACCAAAGAAAGCGGAGGTTGTTACCAGCAAAACACCCCACGCATCCTTGCTGGGGTGTTTGTCTTCTGTTGCGAGGCTAGTGCTCAGATCTGCTACAATCCGATCATCGTCAGATTAATCTTGCCGCGCTCGTCAATGCCGGTGATCTTCACTTGCACGGTTTGGCCTTCTTGCACGACATCTGTTACCTTACCGACTCGGCCTTTGGCAAGCTTCGAGATATGCACCATCCCATCCACGCCAGGTAGGATGTTCACAAAGGCACCAAAGTCCTTAATCGTCACGACGGTGCCGGTGTAGGTGCGGCCAACTTCGGGCTCTTCCACCAGGCTTTTGATCCAAGCCAGCGCCTTCTCAATCGCCTCACCATTGGGGCTAGCAATGGTAATCAGGCCGTCTTCTTTAATATCTACCTCGGCACCAGTTTCGCTAGTGATTTTGTTGATGGTTTCACCACCCTTGCCGATAACAGCGCCTATTTTATCTGGGTTAATCTTGAGCTTTTCGATACGCGGCGCGTAGGGGCTGAGCTCTTTGCGTGGGCCAGGCAGTACACTCAGCATGTGCTCCAGGATGTGGGCACGGCCGGCCTTGCTCTGCTCAAGCGCCTGGCGCAGCACCTGCACCGGCAGGCCATGCACCTTCATATCCATCTGTAGGGCGGTAATACCCTTGCTGGTGCCCGTCACCTTAAAGTCCATGTCGCCAGCAAAGTCCTCGGCGTCGGCAATGTCGCTCAGTACGTAGGGTGTGTCGCCATCCATCATGAGGCCCATAGCAATACCACTGACTGGTGCCTTAAGCGGCACGCCAGCGTCCATCAGGGCCAAGCAGCTGCTACAGGTGGCCGCCATGCTGGTAGAGCCGTTCTGGCTCATGATTTCTGTGACGCTGCGGATGGCATAGGGGAACTCTTCTTCGCTCGGTAGCACTGCCGTAAGGGCACGCTCCGCCAGATAGCCGTGGCCAATCTCACGCCGGCCCGGGCTGCCGAGGCGCTTGACCTCACCCACCGTATAACCCGGGGCGTTGTAGTGGTGCATATAGCGGCGCTCACCTTCTGTTACCTCCATGGTATCGACGAGCTGTGCGTAACTCAGCGGTGCCAGCGTAACAATATTCATACCCTGCGTTACCCCGCGGGTAAACAGGCTGCTACCGTGGGTGCGGGGCAAGATACCGACCTCGCTCGAGAGTGGGCGGATCTCCGTCAGGGCGCGGCCATCGGGGCGAATACGCTCCTCCACAATGCCGCGGCGCACATCGTTGTGTAGTGCCAGGGTAAAGGCTTCGTCGTACTCATCACGCACCGCGGCGTATTCCTCGCCGTCAAGGCCGAGCTGCTCGGCCATGGCCTCGTGGAAAGCCCAGCGAATTTCATTCACAACTTCATTGCGCTCGGGGTATGGGCGGCGGATCTTCTCGCCTAGTTTGCCATCAACCCATTGGTTGGCTACGGCCTGGATGTCTTCATTTGGCAAAACGAGCTCGTACTCCTGCGGTGCTGGTGCCACCTTGGCAGCCAGTTCTTGTTGCAGTGTAATCGCTGGCTGCATGGCTTGGTGCGCCCAGGCTATGGCATCGACGATCACCTCCTCGGGCACCTCTTTAGCGCCAGCTTCTACCATGGTAATGCCGCGCTCAATCCCCGCCACCACGAGGTCAAGGTCGGACTGCTCACGCTCCTCTGGTGTCAGGAAGGCCTTAAACTCACCATTCACCCGGCCAACGCGCAGACCCGCCACTGGCCCATCAAACGGCGTACCAGTTAACATCAGGGCGCTGCTAGCGGCAACCATCGCCACCATATCGGGGCGGAAGCTCGGGTCCATGCTAAGCACGGTAGCCACCACCTGCACTTCCTGGCGGTAGCCTTTGGGGAAGAGTGGGCGGATTGGCCGGTCGATCAGGCGGCCAATCAGCACTGCTTCGTCGCTGGGCCGGCCCTCACGCTTAATAAAGCGGCTACCGCTAATCTTGCCCGAAGCATAGAACTTCTCTTCGTAGTCGATGCTTAAGGGGAAGTAATCCAGCGTTACCGGGCGGGTACCCACCTGGGCCGTACCCAGCACCACCGTATCGCCGTACCGCACTAGCACACTGGCCGTCGAGCGGAAACCAACGCGGTTAACCTCCAGAGTGAGAGGGCGACCGCATAACTGCGTCGTCACAGCAAAGACATCTTTGCCGCTTGGGTTAATAATACTCATATAGAGCTCCTTTCTTGCGGCAAGTAACAGGGGTGAATGCTCGCACCCATCATCTTCATGCAAGCCCTCAACGCTATCACTGCCGCGTTAATATACTCTCTTTAGTATACCGCATTTTGGGATATACTGGTAGTGCTTCATATCTGACAGCCTCGGAGCTTACACGCCATCTGGGCTGTCATGGTCAATTACCAGGCGCATCGTATCATCACCTTCATATGTAGTCTGCGCGCCCTTGATAGAGAGAATGTTTCCACTGCCCTTGATCGCTGCGCTGCCCACAAACCGCACATAGGTTGCGCTCAGCCATTCGACACCACTTGGCATGACAGTAATTTCTTCGCCTTGATCCCCTATGACAGCAAACGGGACACCATTCTCCACCTCTTGTGGTTGGTCATAGATCATATACTCACTGCGTCGAGAGAGTTGTTTCTCCAAAACAGCTTTATCTTAACAAGTTATCCCAGATTCGTCAATCAACCCCTCACCACAACTACACATATCACAGCCTCATCACCTCTATCCGAGCAACGAGTAGTGAGAAGAGGATATGTGAGAATTGGTGGCATGCGCGACACCCTTTTGTCGCTTAAATCATTGTGTTGTCATACCGGCTGCGGTTCTTCGCTTGGCGGCGCTTGCGGCCAACAAACCACCACCAGGCACCACCGCCACCAGCTGCAGCGAGAACTACTGCTACAGCGATGAGGAGGATGATCGTCCAGCTGGGCCCTGCCTCTTGCTTGCGCACAGTCGGCTGCTGGTGCTTTTTGCTTGGCTGCGGCTTTTTCTTGTCCTTCTTTTCGTCCTTTTTCTTGTCTTTGTCGTCTTTTTTCTTCTCCTCAGGCTTGGGGGCGGGTTTTGGCGCTGGTGTAGGTGCTGGCGCGGGCTGAGCTGTTACTTTCAGGCCAAAGGTATCGGCGCAATCAGCCGTGAGCGGCGTGGCTGCACCCACTGGCACATTACCGCGCTGGATACTCCCCAGGCCGGCCAAGCCACCCAACAAGGTAGATGAATCATTATACGGGTTGATATTTGGGTCTGCCTCCTCGGCTGGTGTGGTCGGGCCACGATCGGAGGTCGTATACACCCAGCCAGCATTGCGCTCACGGGCCTTGGCTACCACCTGGGCCTGCTGCTCGTTGCTGCCCACACTGTGGATGACGTGCCACATTTTGTAGGCGTTGGCTGGGTTTTTCTCGAAGTTGGTGGCCGTTGGGTGATTTAGGTCGTAGTAGCTATCGCTCAGGTAGCGCGCCGCCGAGGTCTCGGCATTCAAGAATACATCACCATAGGGCATGACAGACTCACCGAGGAAGCGTGTGCCCGCATTATGGATGACGATGGAGCCAGGGTGCTTGACCTTGACGTAGTTGTAGAGATTAGCCAGGTAGCAGGTCTTTTGGCCACTACTGTGGTTGTCGGCTTCATCAAAGAAAATCCCCTTCACGTTGGGGTAGAGCGCATACCAGCGGTCTATCTCTGCTGCCACCTCAGCAATATTGCGCGTCTGGCGGCCATGCTTGACGTAGCCAATGTATTTGACCCCAAGCGAATCGAGCCGCGCTAGAGCTTTTACATAATCACTGCTAACCGTTGTACCTGGCCCGCTCGAGGGGTTAACCACTGCAAAGGGCATCTTGCTCGAGACATTAGCCATATCATTCCAATACTGATTATTGCCACCCTGCACAGGGTAGCTATAGGCTGGCATCATGATGGACTGCTGCGGTGCCAGAGCACTCACCTGCGGCGCAAGCAACTGCCCCAGCACTGCCACAGCAGCCACAAACATTAGCACAGCGCGCCATATCTGCTGCATACTCCACCGCATCGCCACACCCGTGGACGCCCGTGCTGCATCTGTCACATCCTGCATAGTCACTCTCTATGATAGCATCTTTGTGCACAAATGGGTATTATGTTGTGTATGTCACAATGTTTTTGCGGAGGCTTCCCTGTTGTGGCACGTTACTTGCAAACTCAGTGGTATCAGTCTATTATCTCCATTACTTCATCCATATTAACTATAGAATGGAAGAATGAAGTGATTACACTTGCACAATACGGCGAAAGTAGTCGTGCACAGCGGGTTGGCTCGCTTCGGGCACGTTGGCAATATATTCAGCGCCAAAGACCGTTGCAGCTGTGTTTTGGTCGAAGCAAAAGCCCGTCAGCCTAAGCGGAGCATATCCATCGCCAAACTGCCCCCACACCGTACCGGGCGGGAATTCTACACCGCAGTACCGTACTGCGTCGGCAGCAAGGAACGTATGCGCCCCATGTGTTTTGCTAATAAAGCGCTTGTTAGCAATATCCGTCTCGCCCATCACTGGTTGAGTGCTCATCATATATGCCTGAGCAAAGTACGCCTCTACATCTTTGCAGCCGCCCTCACGGAGGCGCACTGCTTCGGTCGGCATAGGCAGATCGCTGGTGCGGTCGGTGCCACGAGTGGCAATTTGGTTCAGTAAGGCAACCAAGACATCCGCCGCTGGCTCACCAGTTGGCTGGAGCACTGTGCGATGTTCGTCATCCGCCACAAGGTGACCTGTTTGGTCAGCCGCCATCTTGATGACCTCGCGCGACATCCAGGCATAGGCATTACCATAGCGGTTATCTCGCTCGGTAATGAGTTCCCTCTCAGCAGCATCCGCAAGCCGCACACCACCAGCATCACAGGCATCCAGCAACGCTCGCGCTGATGCGGTGTGGAGATATAGATGCTCATCTGCATCATTTTGCTCTTTGTAGCGGGCAAGCAGTGCCGTCCCATAGCATTGTAATGCACTATTACTACCATCTTGCTGAACTCTACGCATCAAGACGCGGTCAATGTAGACGCTTAGGTCGAATATGCCGACAGAGATCATGGGCTCGCCAGCGTGCAGATGTTCAATACCACTTATAATCTGGTGTGCCACCTCTTGCACGCGCCGCATAGCTGGCGACTGCTGGTATGCATCTGCTACAGCCTGGCAAAATTCATCATCTGTCAGCCCGTCATTCCGCCTTCGGCATAATGTGATGGTTCGCTGCTCGAGAATATTCCGTGTCTTGTCTATTGGCTCATCCACTGCAACGACTGCGCCATCTAGCAGTGGCACCACCTCCTCAGGTATCATATCCACTGGGCTGCCATCCACCAAATCTTTTGCAGTATTCTTCCCTGCTGCTATCGTCTCCAAATCTTGCGCAAACTGCCTTGTCTCGCGCGCTGCTTTATCAACGACAAACTGCCGACGCTCCTGTTCAAGCCGATCAGCTGTGCATAGTAGCTCTCTCGCTCTTTCGTGTGAGAAAGATACTGGCGAGGTTGTTTCAGCTGATGGTTGTCCTTCTTGGCTCATTATTGCATGATAACGTATGGTGGTTAGTTTTGTAAAGCATTGCGTATGCTATAGCAACACCACCTGCTCTCTCGCCCACTCTAGTGCGGCGAGGCTGCGCTGGCGCGCTGCTGTGTGCTCAGGCGAGGGTTGGTCGCTCCCCCACCACTGGTTCCAGGCCCAGTCGATGGGGTTGAGACACTCAAGGTGATCGGTATGGTGCAGCTTGCCATTGATAAAGACATCGTTGCGCTGGGTGTAGAGATGAGTATAGCCACATCGCTGGAGGGCGCGCAGGCTCGCAATGTTGCCCTGCACCACGGCAGATTTAATACAGTGCAGCCCCAGATTCTCAAAGGCGTACCACGTACGAGCATGGTGGCTAGCACTAGCAACACCCTTGCCCCAGTAATGTTTATCCACAATAATAATGCCACTTGTGGCAGTGTGGACGTGCTTTCTCGTAATATTCACCAGTGATGTACCACCAATTAGCCGCCACGTTTCGCCATCCTTAGCCCAGATACCCCAGACGATACTTTCTTTGTCTGCGATTGTTTTGTCATACCATGCTTGCTCGGTCTCGAGCGTCTGCGCCCGGTGCTCGGCAAAATACTGCGTGACCGTCCCGCGCGCAAACCCCTCTACAAATGGTCTCAGTTCATCCCGTGCAAACGGCGCAAGCTCCAGCTCAAGCCCCTGCTTTGTCGTGACTGTCATCATTGGGCCAAATGCCATGGTGCGCTCCTTTCGTGGTGTTTTTTCTTTTTCTAGTATAGCATCGGTGCACGATACAAATGATAGAACCAGCCGCCTAAGGGCGAGATACTAATCCTGCGACGCGCTTCACCGCACCACGGACAACATCAAGCGTCGTAGGTGCGGTATTCTTCTTGGAGCGCTCAATGAGCCTCTTGATAAGGTCCATATCCTCTGCCTGGGCATACTCGCCAAGGTTGCCGCTTGGCTTTGTTTGTGTCTGCTGTGTATAGTGCACAGCAAGTTCATCTGGATCAATCACGTACTGCGCCCCACCAAGATCCACCTGATGGACGAACTCTTCGTCGCCATAGCCACGGAAGCCAACACCGTTCATAACACACTGGACGGTCGCGCCTTTTTCTCTTCGTTGTACCTGCCCATACCGTGTTGTTATATGCTCGTACAGTTCCACCAGTACATGCGTCGAGCCATCGAAGCTATCGCGAGGTTGGAGATTATCCTTGTGCTGCTCGCGGTATTTTACCTGCTCGGCCTCTGTCGTCTTGAGTAGCTCGCGCGTCTGTGGCGAATCTGCTACGTCGGTAATCTCTACTAGATCGTCAAGCGTGAGATCGCTATACGTCACATATCGTTGCAGCTGGCCCGGATCTTCACTAGACAGCGGTACGTCTTCGAGCTGCCGATCGACAAATGCGTCAAAATTAGCCACCGCCTTCTCATACTCGGTCCGACCCAGCATAGCTTCGAGAGTAGCAATGCCGTGGCTGCTTACCCCATGCCCTGCTTCGTACATACTACAACTCCTTTTTGTTTATGGTGTGGTATATTATATTACGATACATTTTAGGCCGATATTTGTCAATCGTGGCACTATGAATCTTAAAAACCTCCCCAATAGATGAGGAGGTATATTTCTCGTGGCGGGCGCTTATTTGCGCAGGCCGAGGGTTTCGAGCGTTGCTTTGTAGGCATCAAAGTTCGTCCGCTCAAGGTAGCGGAGCAGCCGCTTGCGCCGGCCGACCATTTGCTTGAGGCCACGACGAGCCATGTTGTCGTGCTTGTTGGACTTAAGGTGTTCGGTCACCTCTTTGATACGAGCCGTCAAGATAGACACCTGCGCCTGTGGGCTGCCGACGTCATTCTTGCTGACCTGAGTCAAAGCAATCGCTTTCGCTTTGTTATCCTTAGTAATCATACTGGTGTATTGTAGCAGAAGGGCGACGCAGTGTCAATGTAAGAGCACTTAATTTCGAAGTCTCATATCAGCTCTCGCACCTCCCCTTACTAACAGATACTTGCCTACTGAAGGAGTGCCCGGTGAGCCTGGGTAATGATGGTGTTATTATTCTCCTGGCCGAGCAGCGCTGCTTGCTGCTTGATGTCATCTTTGGTCACTAGCAACCGCATCAGGTTGTAATACTGGAAGGTTGCCTGTGCAATGGCACGGTGGTTCTGACTCATCGCGATGAGCTCCCGCCGCTTGCCCACCTTGTTGTCTGTCCTTGCGGGGTACCGAGCATCAAGCGCGGTATAAAATTGCTGCAATGTCTCCACAAGCTCGGGCGCAGCACAATGCGCACGGCGGCGTGCCGGCTTACCCCGATAAGCAACGGCATAATAATCGGTATCACTCTCTGGTTCATAGAATGGCTCGGTGAGTAAGAGGCGCATATTGCCAATGTCACTATCGATAAATTCGCTGATATCGAGCGCGGCGAAGAATGTCTCTGCATCTGGGAACGGCGACTGATAGTCGACTCCTTGTGTATTCTCTGCTGTTGGCCACACAAGATCGGGCGCAGCATCTGCACGTGCAACAGGTAGATCGATGAGCGGCTCGCTTTTGTCGATGAGTGCTTGGAGCTGCTGATTCTCAGGCCTCCGCAAACACTGCTCGAGCTGCGTTGCATAGCGCTCCATATCCATAAAGCTTGGGGTATTCTCGTAGGGGTAGCGCACCCTATCACGTGGACCGTTATTTTCGGCAAGCTTTGGTATTTTATCAAGCACATCCTCAAGGCGGCGGACATCGTCGTCTGTCATTGGGGTGTCGAGTACTTGGAGGTCATCAAGCAACGCCTGTGCATCCTCTATTGTCAAGGTTCCTTCTGTGTGAGGTCGGAGATTAGTCGGGCTAATGCGCTTGTGGCCAATCGAATACTCTACTTCTTGCGTACCAATTGCATCTCCCTCTCCATCCCCCTTACGGATAACATATGTGCGAACAATAGTGAGTGCGTCATGAGAGCCTTTGATAGGAAGTTGGGTTTTTATATCAAGAAAGAGCTCATCGCCAGTCGGCTGATTATTACGCATACACGAGGAGCGGAAGGCAATTTGCTGTGGATATTGGAGGCGCCGTCCCTTATCGCTCTGCTCGTAGTCATCTGGTACGGCAATCGCCTCATCACTACCTTGACCAATAAATATCTTCCGGACGACATCATCTGGCAGCTCCACACGATATCCTTGGTGCCACGTATCGCCATATGATGGGGCTACTGGCGGCTCTTCGTACGGCTCACCATAGAGATAAAGCGTATACCACCCCTCTGCTAGTAGCCTATTAAGACTCTCCGGCGAAGCCTGGAACTCTCCATTGGTATGATGCTCGGATGATGGTGGTGTGTTATGGTTCATAATTCCACTATAACCATTATTGGGCAGTAGTGTCAACTCGAGGATACTAAGATTTCAGAGCGCTACCGCTTCTTGCAGTAGACTTACCACCCCACCTGCACACCATACCGCGCCACCTGCCCTGCCGTCAACACTGCAGCATGAGCTGGATTATCGGCGAAGGAGTTGCCGCTGTGTGTTGGTTCAACGCAGAGGTACGAACCCAGCCCATCTGTCCAGACTGCCCAGCGAGGTAACCCCTCACTCTGTAGCGTGATGGTGCGCAGGCCCGTCACGAGCTGGCGTGTGGATCCATCAACAAAGATCGTCTCCGCGAGCGACGTAAGGTCGGCTAATGGTTGGCCATCCAGCACTGGCACACCATCATACGTAAAATATGGATGGAAGGCTGGTGCCACGAGCAGTTCATCCTCACCAACATTCACCAGCGTGAGCTGCATTGCAAGCTGGTGCTCCGCCACTGTATACACCAAGCGAGACTCCAGCCCAGCATAAGCACTACTCCCCCTCAGCATGAGCTCCACTCGGTCGCTGGTGTGCTCCACCACCTGCCACTGGCTGGTGCGGCCAAAGCCATGCTGCGCCAGACCACTCGCTCCGCCCGGGCCAAAGTTGGGTAGCAAACATGGCAGCCACCGCGCGTTTTACGCTCACCATCAGGAGCGGTGAGCTGCTGCAGTGGGTAGAATACATCCCCACGCTCATCGGCCAGGCTGGTGATATACGCGCCATCTGTCGTGATAGTTACGGTGGTTGTGCCAGTGTGTAGCGTAATATTCATCGGTTACTCCTCGCTTCTTTATTTATTGTATATGGCTAATCAACAATCCCAAAATCCTGCAGCTGCTGCGCCTGTGCCACCAGCCAATCAGCAATCGCCGTACGCCGCAGCGCCGCGCAGTACGCCCCTGTGCCAAGCTGCCTGCCAATATCCACCGCCAGGCTGCGAATGTATGTACCGCTACTCACCCGCGTGCGAATGACGAGCCGCGGATACTGATACTCCAGCACCTCCAGCGAGTGGATCGTAATGGTGCGCTCTGGCAACTCCACTTCTTTACCATCGCGCGCGAGTTTATAGGCTCGCTGGCCATTAATCTTGATGGCACTAAAGATTGGTGGCCGCTGGCGAATCTGGCCAGTAAAGCGCTGCAGCACCGCATCGAGCTGCTGACGTGATGGCGGTGCGATGGGCACCTTGGTATCTTCTAGCAGATAGGGCGTAATCTCCCCTTCTGGGTCGCCCGTGGTGCTGGTTTGACCTAGGATGATCGTCGCTTCGTACGTCTTGTCGAGCTTGGTGTAGCGCATGGCATTGCGGCACTCCGTGCCCGTCACCAATAGCAAAAGGCCCGTTGCAAAGGGGTCAAGCGTACCACAGTGCCCCACCTTCACCTTCTTGCCAGCCTGCTGGCTCAGCACCCGCCGCACCCGCGCCACCACCCCAAAGCTCGTCATACCAGCTGGCTTGTCGATGTGGAGAATGTGATCGTATGATGAATCGGGTGTTTGGTGCGTCATGTGGTTAGTATAGCATGATGGAACAAAAAACCAGCCGCGAAGGGCTGGTTCTCTGGGTGTTTTTATATTGCTAGAGTGGTAAACCCTACTTCTCCGGTACGTGGAATTGCGATGGGTTGGCTTGGTCTTTTTTGGCCTTAGCCTCAGATTGGAGCGCAGCATCGAGCTGAGCCATGGGGTTATCAGCATCAGGGCCAGGCAGCGGTGGCACACCTGGTGGCAGTGGCGGCAAGCTAGAGAAATCTGGCATTGGTGGCAGCGGTGGCAAGGCTGGCCCTTCGGCATCATCGGCTGGTGCAGCTCGGTGCTTGGCATCAAGGTCGGCCAGGGTTTCTTTGCCCGTTGGTGGCGGGAGGATGTCGTCGTTGTGAGCCATCGGCACGCGCGGCATGTCATTGACATTCGGGACAGTTGGCTCATGGTCGAGCGCTGCCGTGGCGGCATTGAGTGGCGCTTGGCTCCCTGGCGTGTCGTCGCTGTCGAGGTAGCGTCCACCCTTGTGCGAGAGGATGGTCTTGTTGCGGCCATTTTCGCGCTCGCGGCGCTTGTCATCGGCCGCTTGCTTGGTCGTAGCATTAAGCGTGCCACCCAGGCTCGGCTCACTCAGCGGCGTCTCGATGGGCTGACGCCATGGCTCAGCACTGCTGTTGCGCCCCGATGAGCGCCGTGGAGCTGGTGCGGGCTCGGGCTGTGGATTATTCTTGGCCAGTTGCTGAGCCAGCTCGGCTTCGTCAGCGTCGGTCTGGCTTAGCTTTTTTTTTCCAGCCTCAGCGTTGTGTGAGATAACGAGTGACTTGTCTTTGTTATTTGCCTGAGCCGGCTTCTTGCTGGCCGGCTTGGCAGGTATTGGGCCTGCAGCGAGCTGCTTGGCTTCGGCGAGCTTGGCCGCAATCAGCTGCTGGTCGCCGCCAGCACTCATCAGTTGCGCGGCGAGGGTCATAACACGCGAGGTGGTCTTTTCGTTACTAAAGCGCTCGGTAGCCGCTACAATGCCGGTCAAAAAGGCCGTGGCAATATGCTTGTCGAGGAGCGGCTGTTCATCATCCGTACTATCAAAGCCCTGAGCAAGGCTTGCCGCGAGCTCACTATAGCTGCTAGCCTGAGGATCCGTCCAGACGATATTACCCAACGTACCTGGCGCATCGATGTGCAGCGCCGCCACTGGCGACTCGCGCAGGATGCGGCCATGCCCTTTGAGCGCTGGGTCGAGGTCATCCTCGCTGCGCACACCGATCGTCACGACGAACTGCACATTGTAATCACCCTGGCTAAATTCCAAATCACTCTGGCTAATCGTTGCGCGGTACGGCGTGATGAAAATCTTAACGAGGTCGCCATCGAGCTTGTAGCGCAAATGGTCGGCCTTTTCCTTATCAAGGGCAATGATGAAATCTCGCAGACTATCCACCGTGCTCTCAAAGGTACGCTCTGGCTCCAAAAAGCCCACTGCCGTTGGTACATCCCCACTAAAGACGGCTGTGGCGTGCTTGTCGAGTTTATTGAGCAAAAGCGTCAATCCCAGTGCTGCACTCAGCTCATCTACCGTGGGGTGGGCGTTGACCGCCACCAAAATATTATTACTCTCACCTAGTTTGTCGATGATTTGTTGCCGCACCTTTATCTCGTCCATAGCTCCTACTTTTGCCTTACCCAAAACTCCATCTATCCTACCATAAGTAATTTCGTTTCGTCAATGGCAAGTCGCGATTAACAGAGGTAGGTATGCGAAGTATAGCAAAGAAAAACACCTCTCTCGAGGTGTTTTGGTATATGCTCTCGCGCCTATTGCTTTACGCAAGCTTGACGCCAGCAGCCTTGGCAGCCTTGGCGAGCGATGCCTTGCGGCGGCTCGCGGTGTTTTTCTTGAGCAAACCCTTCTTGACGGCTTTGTCGAGCTCGCTCTGGGCCTGGCTCAGAGCGGCAGCGCTTGGCTCAGCGGCAAAGGCCTTGGTGCTAGCCTTGATGGCGCGCTTGGTAGCAATGTTGCGCTGGCGGCGAGTAGCCGTTTGCTTCATGCGTTTGACAGCTGATTTGATGATGGGCATTAATTTCCTCTATCGCTTGTTATTATGGGTTAGTACTACAATCAAGCGCTCATTATAAGGCATGGCGCAGGATTTGTAAAGAGCCGGCCAACCTTGGGGCTACTAGCGCTCGCTCTTTTGCGGCCGCAGCAGCACATACCACAAGTAGAGCGAACCAGCGATGGTGAGCACAAGCCCAGACGTCCACGGTACAGGCCCATCAAGGAATGTGTTGTATGGCACACCGGTATGGAGAATGTGGTGGAAGAGTGTATACTTCACCATGTCGGCAACAGGATAAGCAAGGATAGCAACGATGGCAATCCCCTGCTTTCCTTTGCTCCGGATGGCTCGGGGACGAATCGCCGTGTAGGCAAGGTAGATGGCTTGGATAGCAAGATTAATACCGAAGACAAACAAGATATTCGGCACCGTCATATCAGGTGCCAATCCGGTTGGCCGGCGCCACTTGATGTAACAACCGTATGTGCACGCCACCCAATAAAGATATCGACAAACGCCTGGCAGGCCAGTGCAAGGCTCGCAATGAGCAGACATGCGCGTACGCCATACTGCCGCCCTGGCGAATGCTGCTGTGTGTGCACCATCTGAGTAGTAACTGTTGTCTGTACTGTAGCCATATACACCTCCTTGGCATTGCAGTGGTGTTTGTATGGTGATAGTATACCACGTTCTTATACACCAAGTGCTTTATCTGTCCAACGCTCACGCGTCTATCTGGACCACTCCCACTACCGCCCCGCCACCGCAAACAAGAAGCTCTCCACTGCATCCCACGGTGGTATGCCTGTCGTCTTCATGTCGGCATCAAGCTGAGCAGCCCGCTGGGTGAGGGTGCGAATATCAGCTGGCGCGACCTGCGTGGTGAGCGGCTTGGTTTTTTTGACGACGTAGGGGTGGAGCGAGAGCTCGCGCGCAATCTCTGCCTCCCCTGCCTCGCCATAGCATGCAATCGCCGCCAGCTGAGTCCACTGCGCCCAAATAAGCGCCGCAGTTTGGTATGGGTCGTGACTCAGGCGCAGCTCATCTAAGGCAGCTCGCAAAGCTGGACCTCGGCGCTCTACTGCGAGGGTTACAACATCAAAGACTGAGAACTCACGAGCCGGTGGCAACACGGTGGCAATTGCATCATCGGTAATAGTCTCGAGCTGAGCCAATGCGTCGATAGCGTGCGCCAGCTGCAGCTGTCGATCGACCCGCCATATCCCTTTTCATCCGGCACCAGAGCTCGCTCTACCATGCTGCGCACATGCGCTGAGCTCAGCGACACGCCGCGTCTATTAGCGAGCTGGCGCAGCCACCGCTCGGCGGCAGGACGCTGCCGGTCGGTCAGTGGGTCAGCAGCGATGATAGTCGCGGCTTTGTGCAGTGCTTTGTACGTTTTGGTGCGCTTATCTAGCCCTGGCTCTACCAGCACAAGCGTCGTCTCGTCAGGAATATCATGGGCCCACTGGCCAAGCTGCTCCCAGAGGTCTGGGCGCTCAGACAGGCGTCGCAGCACAATGAGCCGCTGCACCGCAAAGAGCGACACGCCGCGCACCAGTTCAGCCAAACCCGCGGCATCAAGCTGCTGAGTATCGATGTGTTCTGCTGGCACTGGCGCGTGCTGAGTAATCTTCGCCAGCTCTTGCTCTGCTACGTAGCTATTCTTTCCCACGATGAGATAAAGCATCGGCTACTCCCCCACTTTCACCTGGCACACCGGGCAAATGTGCGTGCCGCGGCCGGCCACGCGAATCTTGATAATCTCTACGTCGGGGTGGCGCGGGCAGGGCTGCCCCTCACGCCGAAACACCTGCGCAAAGGCTAGGTAGCTCCCCTTCTTACCTTCAGCATCGACGTAATTGCGGTCGGTGCTGCCACCCTTATCAATACTGAGCTGCAGCACCTGCCGAATATGGGCAAAGAGCGCGGCAAGCTGCTCATCATCCACCATACGTACCCGCGTGGCGGGGTGGAGCTGCGTCATCCATAGCGATTCATCGGCATAGATATTCCCCACGCCAGCGATGGTCGTTTGGTCAAGGATGGCCGCCTTGATGGTCGTGCCGTTGCGCCGGCGGATGCGCGCGACGAATTGCGCCGCTGTGGTATGCGGGTCGAGCGGCTCGGGCCCGACTTTTTGCATAAAGGGCAGCTGCGCCACCTCTGGTGTAGGATAGAGCTTCATCCAGCCAAATTTGCGCAGGTCATTAAAGTATAAATGCGCGCTATCCGCAAAGGTCAGCGCTACCCGCGTTAAGCGGTCGGGCAGCTCGTGGAGAAAGCTATCGTTTGGGTGGCCA
>CAKMNX010000013.1 GCA_927910745.1 uncultured Candidatus Saccharibacteria bacterium
TGCTATACCGATTTTGCAAAAAGCATCGTCTAACTGAAACATGTTTTCAATTCCTCCTGCCCCTAGTATACCAAACAATCCACCCCTCATACAATAAAAATGGCAAAATATGGTGTAATTTCCCTTAGTAGTGTTGTCTGCCTCTGTTACACCTCCTCGTCCTGGGCGATCTGCGCTATCGTGCACTCAACAGCTGGCCAGGTGAGGCAGCTGATGATACGGCTATCACGCTCGTCCGGGCGTGGCTGCCGCGGATACTCACCAAAGAGAATGGTATGCACAATGCGGCGCATCGCAGGGGCTGGGCATTCGTTATTCATCGCAAGAATGGTATTGAGATGCTTTGCGTGGTCGTCAATCAGCACATTCGCACCAATACGACTGCAACCCTCATCAATACTCACACTGCATCGCTCAGCTCATCAGCCTTCTTGGCTAGGTCGCCAAGGATGAGTGTGCGCTCGTCGCTCAGGATCTCGTCGAGGTGCGCAACCCGCTGCGACAGCCAGGCAAATAGCGCTGCGCTATCGTCCGTCTCCTGGCGGCGCATTAGCTCATCAAGGTCATCGTCCGACAAGCGGCTAATGACCTCCAGCCCCACCCGCTCATAGAGCGTGTTATTCACCTCCTGCAGCAGCGCTGCCGAGTCGCGCGTTGTAATCCCAAGGCGATCGAGGTCGTGTTGGGTGATGAGAGATGAGAAAGGGTTGTCGTCATCTATTGGGAGGGGTGCTGCACTCATGATTCCACTACTAGGCTACGTTGTCCTGTCGGCTCTCTCGTGCTTGCTTGGCTTTGATATACGCCTGTTTGATCGACTCAAGGGCACTATCCGCACTTTCCATCGTTCGTGCCTCTAACGTGCTCAGGTATAGACCGCTTGCTTGGTGCTGCCGGCCTTCTTCTTGGAGCCAGCTTCGCACATTTTGTTGTATCGCTGTGCGGGTGTTTTTGATGAGCTCGTCAATATCTACCTCTACGTTATTTGCATCAGCCTTTGTCATCTCCGCCCACAAGTCATACTCACCAAGCTGTATCTTGCTTCTTGCTATTTGCTCCATCTGGCGCATTTCATCGCGCGAAAGCGGGGCATCCTCTTGCGTGTTGATTGCCTCGGCGACAGTTTCGAGTTCTTCGGTGGGTGCTTCATCGTTAGCGGGAGGCTGCTCTGCACCAGCTGGGAAATTGATAACCTCAGCTAGCTCAGCTTCTGGCTCGCCTTCACCACGATGAGCAGCTTCATCGTGGCTCGTCACGACTGGTTCACCAAGGTCGTTGCCCCCTCTAACAACCCCTACTGCCTCTGCAAGTGCAAAGGGATCTCCTGTATTAGCAACTGGCCTCTCTTGTGATGGCGTGTGCGGCTGAGTAGCTTGGGCCTCGGTATCAACTGCTACTGGTTGTTCTTGCGCTTCACCATTAGACGCTTTGGTAAAAGAATGATCTTTGAGAGGAAGGTTGGGCCTTGGTTTTGAATCTGGCACTTTCTGGCTAAACCAAGCTTGCACAGCCCGTATTGCTTCCTGGGCCATATGCAGAGCAGTCTGTGCCCGACGTGTCAATCGGTCTTTTTTCTTCCCCTCTACTTCTGTAGCCGCTTTCATATCTGCTGCACGATTCTCCTCAACACTGCCATCAGCTTCCTCGTGCGCTGGCTCTGCTGTGGTTGCTTCGGGGGCTTGTGCTGCTTCTGCGAGAGGCTGACTCTCTGCCGCTACAGAGGTAGCCTCGTTTGAGTCTGGCGATTCTAGCCGCACGTCAAGTGCTGCTTGGAGTGCTGCGAGCGCTTGGTCGCGCATGCCTTTGAGCTGCGCTGCATCTTCGCGCGAGAGGTGTGGCTGCATCAGCTCGTGCGCCGTCATGCTCAGCACTGTGCTTGCTGCCTCACCCTTCATGCGGATCGCATCCATAGTCGAGTGGCTCGCCATAATTTCCTGGGCAGTACGGTCCGTTAGCTCGCTCACCTGCGCTTCGAAGCCAGTTGGTTGTGGCGCTTGCTCACTCGTCGAAACTGGTGCGGGAGCAAGCTCTGCCTGAGCTACGCTTGGGGCTAGTTCTTGGCTTGGAGTAGCAGTAGGCCGTGCGCCTTGGTTGCGCGCGTCGAGGGCCTGCTGCAGGGTAGCAAGCGCGTCGCTGCGCATCGTCTCCAGCTGAGCAATCCCCTCCGCCGAATATGGCAAGATCGCCTCATGCGCAATCCTGCTCTGCACCGCAATATCTGCCATACCCTTAGCAAACACCGCATCTGTCGCCGACTCGGCTGCGTTGATTTCTTGAACCTTCTCGCCAGTCAGCGCCACGACCTCTGCTTGCACGCGAGCAATGGCTGCGTCCTCACCAGCGTACTGCTCTTGCTCGGCTGGTGGGGTTTGGTTTTGCTGTGCTTCGGCTTCATTTCGCGTGGAGTGCTCTACCACCGGTAGAGCAGGAGATGGCTCCTGCTTATTACCTACTGTAGTAAGTATGGTATTTGGCATCTCCACTGCAAGATCTTTTGTTTCTGGTATTACAGCCTCAGAAAGAGTGAGGGTATGGTATTTCTGTTCTTCTTCCAGCTTTCTCGGATCTATTGGTCGAGGAATCTTTGTTGCCATGTCAAAAGCAAAGACTGGTGCTGCTACAGAGGCTGCAAAACGATTGATAGCCTGTTTGCGCCTTCGAGCTTTTGCGTACTTATCAGCATAAGGGAGTTTACCTTTTTTAATATAATATTGCTCTATTATTTGTGACCCTTTTATCTCTCTTCTACGTCTGTCTAGAGACTCGACTATCCGATCACTTAAAATATTCAGTCGAGAAGGACTTGCTTCTTGCTTCGATGACTGTGAATACTCAAATGTTCCATGCGTCATATTTTTGATCGTCTCATCGATCGGCAACAGCATAACACTGTCATGCATGGTGTGTTGATCTTTTTTTGCTGGTTTTTTAGTTCTTTCAACAGGAAGTGTGTCGCCACTTGGTGACTCAAGTTGCAACTTAGCATCTTCTGCGAGCGATACACGATACTCATATTTCTGTGTCATACTACCCGTCCTAATTTCTTTCCTTATATATTCTGCCCACATCCTACCACAACAGAGGTGATGTGTCAATGAGGGAGATGCCCAATCTCAAAAACCCGCCATCACCCCATAGCGAGTTTTTTATACCAGCAGCAAAACAGGGTTATCCCCAATATAAATATACTGAGATTCCACAGGACAAAGCACCGCCAAACCCACTACTGTAGCGTGCGCTTCACCAGCTCGCGGGTGAAGAACTCGAGGGTGTCGCCAATCTCGAGCTGGAGCTTCTTGCTGGTCGTGAGATTAAGGCCGCAGAGCTCACCCTCAAAGACTTCCTTGGCTTCTTGCTGCTGGCGCTGCACGCTGGCCACTGTGACTTCGGCGATTTGCTCCTCGCCGCGCATCACACGGGCCAGCAGCCCTGCCGTCACCTTGCCCTTTGTCACCTGCCCACCGGCGATTACCGCATCGCGCATCGTCCGGAAAACGCCCTTAATCTCTAGTTGGCCAATCTCCGTCTCCACCACCTCTGGTGCGAGCATCGCTTCCATGCTGCGACGTGCGTCATCAAGTAGCTCATAGATCACTTGGTAGCGGCGCACTGTCACTTTGTCACGCATCGCCAGGCGCTTGACAGCTGGTGGCAGGTCGACGTTAAAGCCATAGATAATTGCATCACTACTACCAGCCAGGCGCACATCACTCTCGGTAATATTGCCCACGCCATGGCCAATGATTCGCAGCGTGATCGCCCCGCCCGTCTCCACCAGGCGCAAGCTATCCATCACTGAGGTAAGTGACCCCTGTACATCGGCCTTGACGATGACGTCGAACTCCTGAGCATCGTGTTTCTGCGTCATAAGCTTGAGCAAGTCAGCACCAGTCACATTAGTGGTGGCGGCATTACGCGCTTGGTCGAGCTTAGCCTTCTGCACGGCCAGGCGAGCTTCTTTCTCGTTTTTGACCACTGTGAAGATATCACCAAACTGCGGCAATTCCTTAAAGCCTGTCACCGTCACTGGTGTAGCAGGCGTAGCTGCCTTGATAGGCGTACCAGTGTAATCGAGCAAAGTACGCACCTTGCCATAGGCCTGCCCTGCCACGAGGAAATGCCCTGGTGCCAAGCGGCCCTGCTCGATAAGCAAGTTCACCACCGAGCCACGACCCTTCTCCATATGTGCCTCAATAACGAGCCCCTCAGCCGGCACGTCCGTATCGGCGCGAAGCTCTTCCATGTCGGCTACAAGCAGGATGGTATCGAGCAACTTATCAATATTCTGGCCAGTCTTAGCGCTAATTGGTACCATAATGGTATCGCCACCCCACTCCTCAGGGTTGAGGTGATGCTCGCTCGCAAGCTGCGCTTTAACCATATCAGGGTTAGCGGTGTCTTTGTCGATCTTGTTGATGGCAACGATGATCTTGGCGTTGGCATCTCGCGCAAAGCGGATTGCCTCCACCGTCTGTGGCTTGACGCCATCATCAGCCGCCACAACAATCACCACCACATCGGTCAGTGCGGCACCATGCTGGCGTAGCGCCGCAAAGGCCTCGTGGCCAGGGGTGTCGAGCAGCGTCATCGTGCGACCGCCCTTTTGGGCTTGATAAGCACTAATGTGCTGGGTAATGCCGCCAGCCTCACCAGCAACTGTCTTCATCTCGAGGATAGTATCGAGCAGCGTTGTCTTGCCGTGGTCGACGTGCCCCATTACCGCTACAATTGGCGGGCGTGGCACGGCATTGCTCGATGGCTTATGCAGGTGCTGCACAGTATGCTGCTCGGCGGCTTTGCGCTGCAGCGTCACTGCCAGGCCCAGTTCCTCCACGATAATCTCAGCAATCTCAAAATCAATCCGCTGATTGATCGTCGCGGTAAAGCCATTCTTGAAGAGCTCGCCAATCAGCTTCGTGACCGGCAGATTCAGGGTTTGGGCCAGCTCACCAACGGTGATCGAATCGGCAATGACCAACACTTTTTCAGACTGACTCATACACACACTCCTTTCTGCCGGCCACAGCCGGTCATCTTTTGTAATTTACTGGTTATTTTTTCTTGTCGGCGAGACTCAAGCTCACTTTGTGCGCATCTTTGTCGATGTCGAGAATGACAAAACTCTTGCGCTCATTGAGGGTAAAGACCTTCTCTGGGTCGCGCCGCCGCTGCCCAGCTCGCTCACGTGCACCAGTGCTTCAACTGCTGGACTAATCTGAACAAAGGCACCATATGGGGTAATGCGCGTTACTGTGCCCTCGATGGTCTGGCCCTTGGTGAATTGATCCACTTCATCAAGCCATGGATCCTTGGTAAGTTGCTTCATGCTCAGGCTTAGGCGATCTTTGTCGATGCTGATAATCTTCGCCTCAACGCTCTGACCGACCTTCACATAGTCGGCTGGGTTGTTGACACGCTCCCAGCTAATCTCTGAGATGTGGATGAGCCCCTCGATCCCTTCGACATTTACGAAGACACCAAAGTCCACCACACCAGTCACGACACCCTTGACGGTGTCGCCAACCTTGAGCTTCTCAAAGTGAGCAGCCAGGCCATCCTTGATGGCTTCCTTTTCGCTAAAGATCAGCTTGTTGGCCTTGCGGTCGCAGTCGAGGATGCGCACCTTGAGCGTCTGGCCCACCAGGGTGTTAAGCCGTGCCAAGATCTCATCCTTATCGGCACCACCCACCCGTGGGTAGTGCTCGGCCGACAGTTGCGACACTGGCAAAAAGCCTCGCACACCTTCGTACTCAACCAGCATACCACCGCGGTTAGCGTCGTATGGCGCCACCTCGATGATCTCGCCAGCATCCAGCTTGGCCATCGCTTCTTCCCAGCCACGGTCCTTGGCTGCTTTGCGCAGGCTCAATAGGCTATAGCCATTATCCAGCTCGCTATCTACCACACTGGCTGTTACTTCATCACCAACTGCTAGCGCCTTGGCTGCGCCAATCTCGCGCCGTGGCACATAGCCAACCCCTTGTGGGCCTAGGTCTATTAATACATCTCGTTTGCGCACCGATAATACGCGGCCAGTCACGACCTCGCCGGTTACTAGTTGCTTGACGCCGTCGCCAGCGAGCAAATCATCCATTGTTAAGGCTTGTGTTGCCATAAGTCTTGGTACAGACTCCTCTTGTTAATTATATTATGAGACACGCCGGCCGAGCGGCGCACCATTCCTCTGTATTATACACAAAGTCGCTGCAAGCGTCAAAACCTGGAGCTCCTCAGCCTCACCTCTATAAATAATCAATCCAAACAGATAGCCCACGCAGCGCACTCATCGCACCAAAAGCACTCCACCCCGGTGAATAACAGACCTTACCCACTCCTCAGTTGTTAACCTCCAGATATTCTCTTATGCGATAGGTTTGCTGTTGTATTTCCAGATCATGGATGGTTTTAAAGGCTTCGGCTCAGCAGTCTGAGAACGCCAAGCCACTTACCTCGGCCTGCTCCTCTCACTCATGCTATACATAGCACAAACGATCATGAAGTTATATGCACAACGATGCTATAATCACAACATCTATATCACCTCTCTCAATGATAATTACCCCTGCTCTGCACAGGGGTAATTATTGTGTTTTTGATGAAACAGCGTCGATGTTGTATATCTTACAGCGCGGGTGTGCGTGACTTGCGGTAGGCCAGTGCTACACCAGCTAGGCTACTCACTGCCACAACGGCTGCCAGGCTCTCAGCGGGGCCAGTTTGCGGCAAGGCGCTCACTTGCTGGGTAGATTGAGTTTGCGAAGGAGTGCTGGAGCTGGTCGATGGTGTCGCGGCAGGTGTGCTTGAGGATTGAGATTGAGTAGACTGAGTCGATTGGCTTTGCGTAGTTGTGCTTGATGCGCCGCTCGTCTCGCTATTAGTTGCAGTCGATGTGGTGTTTTTCTTGTCTTGCGACTGAGCTTCTTTCGTCTCTTTGCTCTTGCTGGTCTCTGTTGATTTGCTGTTGAGGCTATCGACCAGCTTGTCGTTGGCGCTCTTGCTGCTCTGCGTTGATTCCTTTTTCTTGGCGTCGGTAGCAGTGGTGCTTGCCACTTGTCGAGCGCTGCTATTGTGACTATTCTTGACGATTAAGACCCCGCCAACCAGTGCGAGTGTTAGCACTGTCCCGACGACGACGTATCCGATAATTGATCCTTGCTGCTTCATTGCCAAACCTTCGTTTACGTTACTCTTTCTATTATACCGTAATCGATCGCAAAACGCAACGCACGCGCTCTACTAATCATGCGTCTCGCTCTGCCTCTCTGGAGCCCACCGCACATCGATACTTCGCACCGTCCACTAGGCATTGCAAGCAGGTTGTGCTACACTGATCTTGACACGTACAATACACGTACAATACACGAACAAATCATAATCTCCACCTCTGTCAAATCATGCGAAGTATCTATTGTTTCGCTAGCTGGTTCGCATGCCGATAGACGTGGCTATATCACCACCACCCATGCCACTCGATCAGCTTATCTCTCACCTCACCCAGCACGCTCGCACATCGGGCATTGCGCCACTCACCTTTCGCCCAGGTAGCTATTTTCATTGGCACTACCCAAGCCGCACGGTTTATTACGATCCACACGATGCCCAGGCCTCTGCCTACCTCCTCCACGAGTATGGTCATGCGCTCCTAGGGCACCGCGGCTATGCGCGTGATGTACAGCTTGTTGCTATGGAGCGTGCAGCATGGAGTGCTGGCTGCCGTGTTGGTGCTGGCTGGCAGCTGACGGTCGATGATGATCTTATTGAGTCCTCCCTCGACACCTACCGCGACTGGCTCCATGCCCGCTCGCGCTGCCCACACTGCAACGCAACTGGCTTACAGCACAGTGATGGCACATACACCTGCCTTGCCTGCTTCACCCACTGGCGCGCCAACAGCGCCACTACCCGCCAACTCCGGCGTTATGTTGTAAAAAACACGATGATATAACTCAGCCTTATTATCGCAGTAATTCTCGCACACTGCCCGCCACTTTGCCCCCACCAGCACAATGCGGGAGAATGTCGCTCAGGCAGCCATAGCAGCAATGCAAAGCCACCACGCAAGAAAACTGCAAACCCCCAGCACCCAAAAAACACCTCCCAGCTATACGGGAGGTGTTTTAAGCAATGCCTGCGCCGCCTCTAAGCAGCGAGAGCGACATCCGATTGCGGAGCAGCCGCGACAGCATCATCGGCCTTTTTGGTGCGGCGAGAGATTCGGCCGCCCTTGGCGCCAGCCACGCGGGCGAGTTGTGGGTTAGCCGCAAAGCCGCCAGTGCGGCCATTCTTACCGCCCTTGGCGCCAATCTTGGCGTAGAAGTTAGGGTCTTTAGAGATGTTTTTTGCGCAGCCTTCAGGCCGCCAGCTTTTGTTCCCGCCATAGGGTTACTCCTTATTTATATATTTATCAGAGGTACGTTGCCAGTGTAGGCCAGCAAATCCTCGCTACATACCATATATGATATGTATCATGATTTAAATATAGCATACTGTATATGTTTTGTCAACGTTTACATGAGCATTTTCAGATTGCATTATTGGTATTGCATTTAAGACGCCTATGCTATATACTAAGTATTAGCTTTGGTTCGGGTCGTTTCCACCAAGGTCCACCACAACAATTCTCGTTTGCTGCGAGATTCGAGAATGAAAAACAACCCTGCGCATACAGGGTTGTTTTTGTTATCTGGTACAGATTTCTATTCTTTTGAGACAGAGCCTCTTTTACTTACATAGGACGAGTATAAAGTAGGCCTCTACTACCTAGCCAAAGGGCCGACACTGCACATGTCGACCCTCTAATACTTTGAGAAATAGGTATCAGTTCATTCCTCAACTTTCTTGTTCTTAGATCCAACTACTCCGTCCATACGCCACACAGCCAAGCTGGCCAAGAGTGCGAGGCCGCAATGGGTCATCCTGCCGCTCCTTGGCATGGTTATGGCGCTGCCGAGCTACCTCGTACTGCACGAGCTGTGGGTGAAGTATATTCATAACATTCATAGAATATGGCGATGCATCGCTTTGGGCTGGCTGAGCTTCATTGCTGCCATCATCCACTGCCGTGCCCGCCCCAAAGACCCCTATTGCATCCGGCGTAATAGTCAGCGCAGCCCGATGATTCCGTGGGTCGGGGAGCGAGACGACTGGCTCGCCCAGCGTGATAAATCGCATATCTGCGAGGTGCGACATATCAACCAAGCTCATCTTGAGTGCATGACCCTCTGCTTTGCGTGGTATAGGTCCACTATCGCTCTCATCACAGAGGTACAGAAGTGCACGATTGTGCCGCATGCTTACTGTTAGTGCATAGGGTGACTGTGCATCGTACATTGTATAGACAACACTCTCATCGGGCTGTGGCAATAAGGCTGCTTCTCGCGCGACATCAATCTGCGTACCAGCTACACCCACAACAAGCATCTCTTGCCCGTATGGGTTGTCTCCTACTGGCGGCTCGAGTATTCGCTGACGTCTCGCAATCTCCCCTCTGTCATAATACAATACATCGGCAGGTCGCATGGAACGCTCGCTATAGTGATTCTTGGTTGATGGTGGTCGTTGTTCTGTCATAAGAACACTCCTTTTTTGGTTATGGTTATCACATCATCACTGCATTGCCATTAAGATACTCATGACCCACCAGCGGTAGTGCCTCACTCATCCAAGATACCCCAAGTCGCAGAGCAAGCACCCCTCTCTAGCGATTATACAATAGAATGGTACATTTGTACTAAAAACGTTCTGAATTTTATAGAAAATGCACCTACTTTGGTAATTTGTACAGCAAAAAACCAGCCTCATCTCTTTGATAGGCTGGTTTGTGCTCATTTCAATTAAAATAACGTTATTCTTGCTCGGCTTCTTCTGCCGACTTTAGCGCCTCAAGCCCTTCTAGCGTCCAGCCAATATAGCCAAGCGTTCGCGCCGCTTCGTCCGTCTTACCGCTCTCATAGCTCTGGCTGGCTTGCTCCAGCAAATATTCTGGGTCACGCTTCGTATTATATTCACTAAGAGCTTCTGGCGTTCGTGGGTATGATTCGGCGTGTTTGACTGGCATGTTGCTTCTCCTTGTTTTTGTTACTTAGACACTCCATATAATACTCTCTCTCTCTCTGGATTTTGCAAGCAAGTAGCAAACTTCGCACCTATGACCACTGTTGAGTCTATCACCTCCTTCAATCTATGCGACATCTCACTGCACAACAGACGCCAGCACGTTAATAGAAAGCAATAACACATAGCCAGAGCCTCATCTGAAGCAGATCGATACCACACCTCAATAAACCCTACTAGCAAGCATCAAGCTATTAATAAAAATCATTTCTAAAGATAAAAGCCACCCTATTCGGATGGCTCTTATATAATTCGGCACCGTGCTAGTTTCCCACTAAAAGCAGTATAATCGCCGCTGGGGAGCTTAACTTCTGTGTTCGGAATGGGAACAGGTGTTTCCTCCTCGCCATGGGCACCGAAGCGGGGGTTTAGACGCTTGGTTCCGATATATTTCCTCGGTGGGCCAAACCCCTGCTTCGATGTCCATCTGCACGGTATGATATGTACGTGTCAACGATTGACAGTGGTGATATACACCAATCACTAGTTAAGTCTACCTCATCCACGCCACCAATGCAAGCATTAGCATCGTAGACAAGGACATAAAAAGGCAATGGGGCGATTAGTATGCTTCGGCTCCATGCATTACTGCACTTCCACCTTGCACCTATCAACGTGATCGTCTTTCACGGCCCTCATAGGGAAATCTAATCTTGAGGTCAGTTTCGCGCTTAATATGCTTTCAGCGCTTATCTGGTCCGCACATAGCTACCGGACAATGCAGCAGGTGGCCACAATCCGTACACCAGAGGTGCGTCCACCCCGGTCCTCTCGTACTAGGGGCAGATCCTCTCAAATTTCCTAACGTCCATACCGGATATAAACCGAACTGTCTCACGACGTTCTGAACCCAGCTCGCGTACCACTTTAATCGGCGAACAGCCGAACCCTTGGAAGGTGCTCCCCCTCCAGGATGTGATGAGCCGACATCGAGGTGCCAAACAGCGCCGTCTATGTGAACTATTGGGCGCTATAAGCCTGTTATCCCCAGGGTAACTTTTATCCGTGTGCGCTGTCGTTCCCACATACATTGTACAAAGTACATACAGCGGGTCACTTGCTCCGACTTTCGTCTCTGCTTGGATTGTAGTCCTCACAGTCAAGCTGGCTTGTGCGCATACACTATCACTTCGATTTCCATCCGAAGTTAGCCAACCTTTGAACGCCTCCGCTACTCTTTAGGAGGCAACCGCCCCAGTTAAACTACCCACCATACACGGTCCTCGTACCGGATAACGGCACAAGTGAGATCAAGATCACAACAAGGGTGGTATTTCACATTGCGACTCCACAAATACTAGCGTATCTGCTTCGTAGTCTCCCACCTATGCTACACATGTTGAAACCCGGATCAATGTAAAGCTGTAGTAAAGCTCCATGGGGTCTTCTCGTCCTGGTATGGACAGACGGCATCTTTACCGCCAATGCACTTTCACCGAGTCCTTCGCTGAGACAGTGCCCACATGATTACTCCATTCGTGCGGGTCAGAACTTACCTGACAAGGAATTTCGCTACCTTAGGACGGTTATAGTTACCGCCGCCGTTCACTGGGGCTTCAGTTCGCACCGTAAAGCACTCCCCTTAACCTTCCAGCACCGGGCAGGAGTCACCCCCTATACATCCACTTTCGTGTTGGCAGAGAGCTGTGTTTTTGATAAACAGTTCCGTGGGCTCTTTTGCTGCGGCCCCCCACATCGTTAGATGTGTTGAGCTTCAGTTCCAAAGCTTGGTTCTATCTCAAGAAGAATTGATGTATTAAAGATACTCTTTAACCACACCTTATAGAGCTATGAAACTGACAACATATCCACCGAAGTGGGGGCAGACCTTATTCCGAAGTTACGGTCGCTGTATTGCCGAGTTCCTTAGCGAAGGTTCTCTCGTAAGCCTGAGTCTACTCGACTCGAGCACCTGTGTTGGTTTGCGGTACGGGCGGCATATACCACGCGTATGTCTACTTTTCTTGCCAGCGCCTTTTCCAGAATCGTCACCCAAAAGGGTAACTTTCACTCCCTTCGCGTTCCCACGAGGTTGGACGGATAAACCATGAATCCGCTCCGGATATCTCGCCGTGAATAGCATACAAGTATATACCGGTTCAGGAATATTAACCTGATGTCCATCGCCTACGCTCTGCGCCTCGGCTTAGGCCCGACTAACCCTGAGATGATTACCATGGCTCAGGAAACCTTGCTCTTACGGCCGAGAGGATTCTCACCTCTCTTATGGTTACTCATTCCAGCATTCTCACTTCCTACCGCTCCACAATACTTTACAATACTGCTTCACTGCCGATAGGAACGCTCCTCTACCACTGTATGCAAAACATACAATCCATGTCTTCGGTATTACGTTTAGCCCCGTTACATTTTCCACGCAAGATCTCTTGACTAGTGAGCTGTTACGCACTCTTTAAATGAATGGCTGCTTCTAAGCCAACATCCTAGCTGTTTAAGAAATCTCACCTTGTTTCCCACTTAACGTAAATTTAGGGACCTTAGACGATGGTCTGGGCTGTTTCCCTTTTGAGCGACGAACTTAGCTCCGCCGTTCTAACTGCCATGATTCCACAGTCGGTATTCGTAGTTTGTTAAGGGTGGGTACCGTTGCCAGCCCCAGTCCTTTACAGAGCTCTACCCCCGACTGCTACCACATGACGCCAGTCCTAAAACTGTTTCGAGGAGAACCAGCTATCTCCGAGTTCGATTGGCATTTCACCGCTAACCACAAGTCATCCAAGCACTTTGCAGCGTACCCTGGTTCGGCCCTCCACGACGTGTTACCGTCGCTTCAGCCTGCTCATGGTTAGGTCACCCGGTTTCGGGTCTAATCCCGTGCACTCATTCGCCCTATTCAGGCTCGCTTTCACTGTGGCTCCGCCAATTGGCTTAACCTTGCGCACGAAATTAACTCGCTGGATCGTTCTACAAAAAGCACGCCGTCACCGGACAAGCCGGCTCCGACTCCTTGTAGGCACACAATTTCAGGATCTATTTCACTCCCCTCCCGGGGTTCTTTTCACCTTTCCATCACTGTACTAGTTCGCTATCGATCGTATATTATATTTAGCCTTGGCTGGTGGTCCAGCCGGATTCAATCAGGGTTTCTCGTGCCCCGACCTACTCGAAACACCATACATAAGGTCAGCGTTGTTTTCGCATACGCGGCTTTCACGCTCTTTGACCAAGTATTCAAACTTGTTCTGCTAACCACGCCGATTTTTTACCTTACCTACCGGTGATAGCCAGTAGTCGCAAACCAGATAGCTCGATTCAGAAGAATCAAGTGCTCTGGCTTGGTCATATGATATTTCACAACCCCTTATAAGTATTCGTCTATCAACTTATTTGCCTAAATAAATAGGCAAAAACTTAAAAGGTTTGGGCTGTTGCGATTTCGCTCGCCACTACTTTCGCAATAGTTATTTACTCTCTTTTCCTCATCCTACTAAGATGTTTCAGTTCAGATGGTTCCCGCTCGCGTGCCTATGTATTCAGCACGTGGCAACATGACATGACTCATGCTAGGTTTCCCCATTCGGAAATCTCCGGATCACAGCTTGTTGACAGCTACCCGAAGCTTATCGCAGTCTTCCACGTCCTTCATCGGTAATATACGTCTAGGCATCCATTGTGTGCCCTTGAGTACCTTTTTATGCATTGACTTAACTAGCAATTGGTATAGACCAACTGATAGTGCCGTCAATCGTTATTTTCTTACATCACTAAATTGTTAAACTGCATGTGTCTTGTTGTAAGCACACACCTGCGAACATCACTAGTATGATGTCTGTCTGTCTGTGCTCAAACTCGCAACTTTGTCTATTCTACCACTTGGGCTACCCTGTGTAAAGTAGCTTTTGTTGTAGTTTTGGCAATGATTATTGCACCCACTCCATCACTACCCTCTTGCCAGAGGTTCGTTGCCGAACATGCGCTCACTGGACTTAAGTTTACACGAATCATCAGCGTTTGGCAAGGCTTTTTTGAGCGATTTTTGCAGAAAATATTATTCTTGATGAGTGCTTGCTTGATTAAACCTTGTAATCAGAGGTAGAGATGTTGGCCGCGGCTTTTTGCGGTGCAGCGCGGAGGAATGTTGGTCACAAGACACATTACTGTTGCTTGCTACTATGTTTCTCTTGGCGGTACTGAGCGCTCAATGAGCAGCTGTTTTTAGAGCAATAACTTGCGTAGCATATCTCGATTACTCCTCGTATCCTCCCTACATCTCCAATGGTCCAATAAGGCGCGGGTGCCTGTTAGTATACTTAGCAACTTGTCTACGCTAGGAGTTAATATTTAGTGAATATTCAGCTCCTTATCATACCCCAAAGGAGAATACCGCACACAAAATACCCATCAACAAATATTACTCACCAAAAACACCCGTTCATACAATGAACGGGTGATCAACTGCAACTGAGGGTGTGACATGCTCCAGGGTTCGTATACGGAGCTTGTGGTGGGCGCTGAGGGACTCGAACCCCCGACCCTCTCGGTGTAAACGAGATGCTCTAGCCAACTGAGCTAAGCGCCCGCATGCTGTAATGCCACATTGCTTATCTGGTGGGCGATGGAGGACTTGAACCACCGACCTCGTCATTATCAGTGACGCGCTCTAACCAGCTGAGCTAATCGCCCCTACACCATCAAGCAAAAAAATTGGTGGAGTGGGATGGACGTAAGCCCATACCACCCCATGCGAATGGTGGAGATACAGGGACTCAAACCCTGGACCCCCTGCTTGCAAAGCAGGTGCTCTAATCAACTGAGCTATATCCCCGCGTTCGTTCGCGCACTCTGTCGCCGAACCTGTTCCATATTAGCATAGATTTTTCGCCAGTACAAGAGTATACTAGATATTATGCAATATACATTTAGTTGGGGATCGTTCTTCATCGGTACGCTCATCTTGATCGTTGGTGGTTGCATTGTTGTGTGGCACCGCCAGCTGTCTGATATGTTTAGCGATGACATCGGCAGCTACAGCCGCTACCAGATGTGGGGGTTGATCGGCTGTGGGCTGGGCCTGCTTGTCATGACCAATCTGCATGATATGATCCTGCGGGCGTTTCTTGGGCTGTTCTTTCACTTTAGCTAGAGAACCTCGCTTAAGAGGCGATGAGGAGTGCTGTGGCGCTCCTTTTTGGTTACTAGTGTCTTTTGCTCTGTCCTATCGTAGAATAATATTTGTTTAGTCTGCTCTGCTTATGATGCATAGCTTATCCATAGCTAGATATCCGAGGAGGTGCACTCATAGTATTTTTTATCTGTAACAGATCGAAAGCTCATACAAAGAGCAATAAACAACAACTCAACCGTCATAACACCTCGCAAGAGTAACCAACCACATAAGACAGTAGCCACTATCAGTAACGAGTGTTGTTAATCCTACACCACTCACTTTTATCGAAGTTTTGTTGTATTATTTTCTCTTACAAAAAATAGCCCAGCAATCTGGGCTATCTCTTAACAACTTAGTTGTGCAATCCTCATCACGTCTTTTGATGTAAGCTTTGTCTCACCCCGAAGGGTTACTATAAATATGTAAGCTCAGCATATTTACGAGACCGACCTAGCTCTGATAGTGATTGCTCAGCTATCAGGCATTCATACTCCCTAGAAAGGAGGTAATCCATCCGCACCTTCCGGTACGGATACCTTGTTACGACTTAACCCCAATCATGCCCCCCACCTTAGGCCGACGAATCGGACTTCGGGTGTTGGTCACTTTCATGGTTTGACGGGCGGTGTGTACAAGACCCGGGAACGTATTCACCGCAGCTTGCTGATCTGCGATTACTAGCGATTCCGACTTCATGGAGGCGAGTTTCAGCCTCCAATCCGAACTGAGACTAGCTTTGATGCGATTTGCTCCACCTTGCGGCTTCGCTGCGCATTGTACTAGCCATTGTATCGTGTTTCTAGCCCAGGACGTAAGGGCAATACTGACCTGACATCATCCCCTCCTTCCTCCCCGTTACCGGGCAGTCCAACTAGAAAAATCCAACTAGTTGCAAGGGTTGCGCTCGTTGATGGACTTAACCAAACATCTCACGACACGAGCTGACGACGGCCATGCAGCACCTGTCACAGGGTTCCAAAAGGCACAGTCCACTTTCGCAGACCTTCCCTGGATGTCAAGCCCTGGTAAGGTTCTTCGTTTATCATCGAATTAAAGAACACGATCCACCGCTTGTGCGGGTCCCCGTCAATTCCTTTATGTTTTTAGCCTTGCGGCCGTACTCCACAGGCGGGATACTTAACGCGTTAGCTTCGCTACTGAAGGGGTCGATACCTCCAACAGCTAGTATCCATCGTTTACGGCGTGGACTACCCGGGTATCTAATCCGGTTCGCTCCCCACGCTTTCGTGCCTTAGCGTCAGAAATGGTCTAGTCACCTGCCTACGCCATTGGTGTTCCTTCTTATATCTACGGATTTCACTCCTACACAAGAAATTCCAGTGACCTCTACCACTCTCGAGTTTGCCAGTTCGAATAATAGTCTGTATGGTTGAGCCACCAGGTTTCACTATTCGCTTAACAAACCGCCTACGCAACTCTTTACGCCCAGTCACTCCGGATAACGCTCGGATCCTACGTATGACCGCGGCTGCTGGCACGTAGTTAGCCGATCCTTATTCATAAGTTACCGTCATATTCCTCACTTATAAAAGCAGTTTACAACCCGAAGGCCTTCATCCTGCACGCGGCGTTGCTCCATCAGGCTTTCGCCCATTGTGGAAGATTCCTCACTGCTGCCTCCCGTAGGAGTCTGGTCCCTGTCTCAGTACCAGTGTGGGGGATCTCCCTCTCAGGACCCCTACCTATCGTAGCCTTGGGGTGCCGTTACCACTCCAACTAGCTAATAGGACGCATGCCCATCTTTCACCACCGCAGTTTTAATTATCAAATGATGACCATCCAATAATATTATGGGGTATTAATCCAATTTCTTCGGGCTATCCCCCTGTGAAGGTAGGTTGCATACGCGTTACGCACCCGTGCGCCGGTTTCTGCCCCCGAAAGGGCTTCTCCCTCGACTTGCATGTGTTAGGCCTGCCGCTAGCGTTCATCCTGAGCCAGGATCAAACTCTTCATCGTTAAATCTTTAAATCTCTTTTGACTCGTATAAAGCCCGCTTAGTCTAAATCTTTCTGTGCTGTATTATCAATATTTTCTTAATGAACTTCTCGCTCTTTTAGCGGGTGCAAAGGTATAACCTTTTTTCCACTCTACCAAATATTTTTTTAAAATATTTTTCAGGCTTCATTT
>CAKMNX010000014.1 GCA_927910745.1 uncultured Candidatus Saccharibacteria bacterium
ATAGCATACCACGCAATTGAAAACAAAGCAGATGGGCTGGCCAGTGTAGTCGATCCTTCCATCGGGCAGGCGTGGATAGTCTTTGGTCTGGTAGGCAATCATCGCAAGCGGATTCATATGATTAGTATAGCATAAGAGGAAATGAACAGAGGTAGAAAATACTAATGCGTAAGTCATAATATACCCTGATATATTTGCTTTTGTCTATACAAACCTTGAGGAATGGCGTAATGAAGTAAAAAATCGAATTTTTAAGACTGCCCTAAGCCACGTCGTGCATACTACAGATACAATCATAAACAAGGAGTATACGACAATGGCACAGCAACCAACTCTCACCACAGATGAAGCGCTTGTTTTGCAGCAGATCAACGAGCATGGCGAAGACGATGTGATTGGCCTAGAGCAGAGCTTGCGCATGAGCCGCCCAAAGCTTATGGCGCAACTCACTCACCTTAAGAACAAAGGGCTTATTACAGTCAAGATGACGACTGGTGATTGGCAGTGTGGTGGGCTATCTCCTCGCGGAGTACACCCTGCGGCCGATCCGCGCCAACATGCACGCCCAGACGCAGTTCGTTAGTGATGCCAGTCATGAGCTGCGCACGCCGCTGACCGCGCTGCGTACTGCGAACGAAGTAGCGCTGCGCAACCCCAAGCTCACCTTGGCCGAGGCCCGCACCGTCATAGAAGCGAATGTGACCGATGCGACGCGGCTGCAAACGCTAGCCAATACAATGCTTGGTTTGCTTCGGCACGACCGCTCGGTGGTGCAGCTGCAGCCAGTTGCTTTACAAACCGTGGTAAGTGAAGTGATGAACTTGGTGGTGGCACCTGCCCAAGCGAAGTCGATTGCCATTAACGACACCACGCCACCTTTGATGGTGCGGGCTCATCAGCAGCGTCTTGTTCAGCTCCTTACCATTTTGCTCGACAATGCCATCAAGTACAGCCCGGAGCATACCACCATTACCATCACCGCCACGAGCACCAATCGCTGGGCTAGGGTGCAGATCATTGACCAAGGCATCGGGATGGACGCCGCCACGCAGCGTCGGATATTCCAGCGCTTCTACCGAGCCGACCAAGCTCGCACTGGTGGCCTAGGCCAGGGCTATGGCCTTGGGCTTGCGATTGCCCAGCAGATCATCGCCGAACATGGCGGCAAAATTACTGTCGACAGTACGCCTGGTAGTGGCACGACCTTTACGGTAGGGCTGCGCCTTGCAACCAAGCAGAGCATGCGGTAAGTAGCGTACTCGAGGTAAAGCTTGTGTAAATTGCGTATTGAAAAAACTGCGAAGTAGTGAGCGAGATTGAGAGATTGTTCTTTTAAGCTTCTTTTAACGCCCATTCCCTATACTCGAACCATAATAACGAAAGGAGCATGTATGAACATAGAAGATGGCTTTGCAGCGGAGAAGCGTAGTGCGTCGCCGACATCTTCATCATCCACGCAAGTGCAGACCAAAGGCGTGGTTAACCCTGGTTTGATCGCGGCGGTGATCGGTGGCGTGATCGTGGCAGCAACGCTCGGGTTTCTTGGTGGTATGCAGGTCAATAGCCGCAGCGCATTGAGCCAACGTGGCCCTGGTGGCCATGGTATGATGGGTAGTCAAACCAGCCAGGGGAATATGTCGCCACCAGGCCAAACAGGGCAGTCGGCGGGCAGTGGTGCTCAGCCAGGTGCACCATCAAACGGAGCAAATACCACTACCCAAACCCAGCAAGGCACTGCCCAGCAAACTATGCAAGATACGACCAAGAATAACTAACACAAACAAAACCACCTCTGATACGAGGTGGTTTTTGGCTTACTGGAGTAAGGATTATTGTGGCAAGGAGACACCCTTTTCTTTGAGGGCTGGCTCGATGACGAGCTTGCCAAAGGCATCGGCGTCAGCCCACACTTGGCGCGCATCTGAGCTACCTGAGGTGGTGAGCTTGCCGTCCTTGACGTATTGATTGGTCACATTCTTGCCATTGACAAGAATAGCTGGTGTGGCGCTGGCAGCATTTTGAGCGCCAGCCAGGGATTTATCGAAGGCGATCTTTTTCTTAATCCGGGCACCTGAACGGTCGGCCTCGGCAAGGTCGGTCTTGAAGCGGTCAACGTCAAGGCCAAGCCCCTGCGCAGTGGTGGCGAAGTAGTTGGTGCGCTCTGTGCCGTCGAGCGACTGCCACGAATTTTGCTCGGCGTAGAGCTTGTCGTGCATCTCCCAATATTTGCCCTGGAAGCCAGCCGACTCAACTGCTGCTGCTGCTGCGAGTGCATTGGGGTGGATGGACGAGAGAGGGTTGTTGCGGAAGATGAGCTGCACGTGATCCTTGTATTTCTCAGTGACTGCCTTGAGTGCAGGCGAGGCTTGCGAACAGCCAGGGCACTGGAAGTCTCCATATTCGATGATTGTTACCTTGGGTGATTTACTCCCGTGGGTATGGTCGGCGATGTCGCCATTTTGGCTACTGGCGCTTTGTTCTTGCAGTGGATCAACGCCCGACAGATTGATCGACTCACCTTGGCGTGACAGCCACACGAGCCCACCTAAGATTGCGAGACAGAGCACTGCAAAGATCAGCCATGATTTTTTTGTCATAAACGAAACATTCCTCCTTATTCTTGCATATTATATCGTGCCCGAGAGGCCGAATCAAGCTGACAGAGGTGCTGCATGGGCCAAAGCATTGAGCCGATCAGGGGAGTGCGCTACAATGATGGCATGGAAATGCTCATGATCATCATCTTTGCTATCTTTGTGATTGCCCTCATTCTGGCTGGTAGTGCATGGCCTGATATACCGCCAGTGAGCCAATACGAGCTCGAGCGGCGTCGCCAGCAGAATAATCGCACAGCGATCCACCAGTTGCGGCGCATTGCTGTCTATGATGACCTCGTCTCGCTCCAGCGCTGCATGGTGGCGCTATTGCTGGTACTGATGGTGATGGCAAGCATTGGTGCATTTGACTTTGGTGGTGGCGTGCTGGTTGCGCTCGCGGTGGCACTGCTCTATGGTGGTGTAGGGCGGATTGGCTGGGTACATGCGATTGCCCAGCGCCTCTATAATGCAGTTGAGCCGAGCTTCGTGAGCTTTGCCGGGCGGTTCCCACGAGTGGTGCGCATTGTCCGTTCGTTTGTGCCGCCAGTAGAGACGAATCTTCGCCTGGGGTCACGGGCTGAGCTTGAACATCTGGTGCGTCATGCTCGGCCATCAGTCTTGCCACCAGTCGAGCGCGAGCAAGCGCTGGGGAGCTTAACCTTTGCGCGTAAGACGGTTGAGACAGTCATGGTGCCGCGCAATGCTATCAAGACAGTCGAGCAAGACGCTATGGTGGGGCCGCTGTTACTCGATGAGTTGCATCGCACCGGGCATAGCCGCTTCCCAGTGGTGGATGGCGACATTGATCATATTATTGGCGTGCTACATACCCGCGACTTTATGTCGCTTAAGGAGGCGGTGTCGGCTCAGGTGCAAACGGTGATGGACCCAAACGTGTACTACATCGACGGTGCGCAGTCACTCGAGCAAGCCTTGGGTGCGTTTATCAAGACACGCCAGCAGGTCTTCATTGTCGTCAATACGTATCGTGAGACGGTGGGGATGGTGACGCTGGATGATTGTATCGAGGCGCTGCTTGGCTATGCTCCCACAGCAGATGATGACGAAGTGTATAGCCAGCCAGTGGCCTTGCCCGAGCCCACGCAGCCGCGCGCCCTCCCTATGGGCGAGCAGAATGATACCTGAAATTGTGGTATAATCTAACAGATATGACACAACGAATACTTGCCAACCAAACGCCGGATTACACCGGTCAAACCATCACTGTGGCCGGCTGGGTACATGCACGGCGCGACCATGGTGGCCTGATTTTCATCGACCTGCGCGACCACACTGGCCTGGTGCAGCTGGTCGTCAGCCCTGAGCAAACTGCGGCCTTTGCCCTGGCAGAGCATGCCCGCGACGAGTACGTTCTGCGAGCCCGCGGCGAAGTCCGCCAGCGTGGTGAGGGTCTGGTAAACCCCAATATTGCCAGCGGCAGCATCGAGCTAGCCGTCAGTGACTTAGAGGTGCTGAATAAAGCCGAGACGCTGCCTATCCAGCCCTTTAGCGAGACTAACCAAGCGAATGAAGACCTGCGCTTTGCCTACCGCTACCTAGACCTGCGCCGCCCCAAGCTGCAAACGATGCTGCGCCGCCGCGCCGATATGTACCGCCGCATGCGCCAGTATATGGACGAGCGCGATTTTATCGAAATCCAAACGCCGATTTTGGCGAATTCCAGCCCCGAGGGTGCACGTGACTTCCTCATCCCTAGCCGCTTGCAAGAAGGCAAATTCTACGCCCTGCCACAAGCACCGCAGCAGTTTAAGCAGCTGCTGATGGTTGGTGGCGTGCCGCGCTACTACCAGCTGGCTGCTTGCTTCCGCGACGAAGACCCGCGCGCCGATCGCCTGTATGGTGAGTTTTACCAGCTGGATCTGGAGATGAGCTTTGTGGAGGATGGCGAGCAAGTCCGCCAGATGATGGAGCCACTGATGCAGCAGCTGGTGACGGACTTTGCTGGCAAAACACTGCTAGACCTCAGCGACCTCCCAGCTGGCGATGGCCAACCCATCCCGCGCATCCCGTACCAAACCGCCATGGAAACCTATGGTAGCGACAAGCCAGATTTGCGCTTTGGTATGGAGCTGGTTGAGCTAACGGACGTGTTTGCCGACACCGAATTTGGCGTGTTCAAAAACGCTGAATGTATTAAGGCAATCTGCGTCACAAACGGTGCGTCGCTCAGCCGCAAGCAGATCGATGGCTTTACCCATATCGCCAAAGCCGAGGGTGCGGGCGGCCTGGCCTACATTACCTACCAAGACGGCACGGCCAAGAGCCCAATTGCTAAGTTCCTGACCGAAGAAGAGCTGGCCGCTATCCAGGCCAAAACAGGGGCCAAGGACGGCGACGCGGTCTTCTTTGGGGCTGATACGCGCCCAGTGGTCAATGCAGTGCTAGGGCGGCTGCGTAGTGAGTTTGCCGAGCACTTTGGCCTGAGGATCCGCAGGCGGTGGCGCTGGCCTGGATTATCGATTTCCCATTCTATGAGTGGGACGAGCATGCGCGTAAGCTTGATTTTGGTCACAATCCCTTTAGCATGCCAAAGGGTGGGCTCAGCATGCTGCAAGCCGCCCAGACGGATGATAAGAAGCTAGCTATCCTGGCTGACCAGTTCGATATGGTGATGAACGGCTACGAAATCTGCAGCGGCGGTGTGCGTAACCATAATCCAGCCGTACTGTATGAAGTATTTGGATTGCTAGGCTATAGCCGGCAGTATGTGGAAGAGAAGTTTGGCGCTATGCTGCGGGCCTTTACCTACGGTGCGCCGCCACACGCGGGCTGCGCCTTTGGTATTGACCGCATCCTGATGGAGCTAATCGGCGAACATAACGTCCGCGAAACCCTCGCCTTCCCCAAAAACGGCAGCGGTGTCGACGTCATGATGGACTCACCCGCGCAGGTAGAACCCGGGCAGCTGAAGGAGTTGGGGCTATAAACAAACGAGCGATGGCTCGCTATCGTTACGAATCTGGTGCAAATGAAACAAACGTGCACAAGGAGACAATGACCCCATGAGCTGGGATCTCACCGCAATCAAAACAAAACGTCATGTCCAGTCGGTTAGTGACCTGACGGAGGAAGACTGCGTGCCGCTCGAGCGTCAGCAGATGATTGCTGAGCTAGAAAAGGCTGCTAAAACATGTGATGCACATCTCGATACAAGCGATCCGTCGTGGCTTGTTATGCAGAAGAAGGAGTGGCTGATTGAATTTAGCTTGAGTAAACAGCCTAGAGAACGACTCATCACTATGGGGCTCCGCGTCAGAGGTAACGAGGAGCCAACGGAAGTGTTTGCTTATCTCATTCAGGAGCTTGGCATGCGGCTGGTGGAATGGAGCACCGGCGAGTTCCTGGATCTATCCAAGCAGAGCAGCTTCGGCCGCTGGCAGGAGTGGAGCGAGCGGGTGCTGCGAGACCTTGCAAAGTCACGAAAATCATAAGTGTGTTGCGCGTGTAATAAGAATAAAATAGAGACTAACTAGTTACGATAGCTCTATCGTTTCTATCCGCTGATACTTCACTCCAGCCTCTGCTGCCGCTGCTGTGCACAGTGTATCAATCAATCCCTTGCCAGCATCACTCAAGATGGCGTCATGAACAGGGAAGGCGAGGCGTGGCGCGACGGCCTGCAAGAAGCTACGTGCCTCGGAGAACTTGAGCCATGGTGCAGCTACAGGCAGGGCGAGGACGTCGATGGGGCGCTGAGGCAAAGCGAAGGAATCACCAGGGTAGTAGATACGATTGTTGATCAGCGCGGCAAGGTTGTGGAGGCGCGGAATGTTTGGGCTCACCACGGCATGCTCACCGCCAAAGAACTCAAGCGTGAATGGTCCGATCTGGCGTGTATCACCAGGCACCGCGGCTATTGCATGGCAGACAGAGAGCGTGCCTTCTGGCAAAGATATCGTTGTACTATCTACAATAATATCATGAACGCTTATAATCTCTGCTTCAGGAAATGCCTGTATAATACGCTTGATGAGCGCAGGGCTACAATGGTCGGGATGCGCATGGGTAATGAGAACTGCCGCGACTTGCTGCGGCATAGCAAAGTCGTCGGTGTATACGCCTGGGTCGACGACCAAGCTCTGGCCATCAATTGTGATAGTAAAGCAGGAGTGGGCGAATTTCGTTAGTGTTATCATATATCTAGTATAGCGGAGAAGAGGGTGAAGCGATAGGTTGTTTCTTGCCGTGGTACTGGTTGAGAATATTTGACTAATGTTTGCCTTGTGTCAGTCTACCTCTCATAGCGACAGAGAGGGTTATTCTGTAATAAGAATAAACAAGTACGCTCAAAAATCGCTTCCTAGTGCGGGAGCTGAAAAGCTTGACTATGGCGTAGTAGCAATTTCTGATATTTCACAGACAAAATAGTAGGCAGGAGGGAGGTGGTCCTGAAAGTAAGCTAGGAAACTATTGTGCTACCACTAGAAATGTGACATTATAGCTGTATGAATAAAACGATTCTTTTTGTGCCGGGCTTCCAAGAAGGGCGCGCCGACCGCGATTACGATACACTTATGAACCGCTGGCGAGCGATGGGCTACGCAGTGGAATTTGTACCAATTCAATGGCATCGCACTATGCAAAAACAGTGGTTGCAGACGCTACAAGAGCGGTATCAGCAGTATGATCCAGCTGAGACCATCCTGGCTGGTTTCTCATTTGGGGCGTGTATTGCATTCTTAGCGGCGTGTGAGCAGGCACCGAGTGAGCTATGGCTCTTCTCGCTGTCACCATCATTTGCAGAGTGTGCGCAGTATTGGTCTAAGCGCAATTGGCGCACTATTGGTAAGCGACGACTTGAATATGCCAAGCAGGTGAGCTTGGTAGCGGCTGCGCAGCGTATTACGTGTCCTGTGCAAATTTTCGTTGGCTCCGAGGAGTTCATTAAGTGGCCAGAGATGAAACTTGTCTTTGATACTGCTATGGAACACATTCCCACCGTCCATGGCACAGTGGTAGAAGGCGCTGGGCATGCGGTAGATGATCCGCGGTATGTGGCGGCAGTGTGCGACGCAATAGAGCGGTAGCCGATGGAGCTACGCTAGCCGTTTCTTGGCTAGCGTAGCATGAGCTTTAGCTTTATCGTATGTGCTTTGTCTCTACATCCTGCCAGTCGCTGTTGTGCCGGAGCTCGGCGTTGTCACCAGCGAAGACTGCTTTTGCTTCGGTATTATCGCTCAGCGTCCAGAGGAACCAGGCGGTCATGTAGGCATCGCCATATTCCAGCACGTCTTTGTGACCAACGGTCTTGCGCCGCGCGATGACGCTCGGCTTGTCTGTATTAAGAGCGCGGAAGTTCTGCTGTAAGTCGCTCAGTGGGCTAATGGCGAGGTTGTCGCTTGGGCCAGTGCCAGCCATCATATAGGTGGCCGTCTTGAGCTTGCTGGTGTCGTAGTGCCAGTTGTTGTCGTTTGCGGTGTCATGGCCGACGGCGCTAGCAGTGTAGAGAGAGGTGTAGTGGTTACTATTGCCGTATTTTGTCGCGGCATTGATAGCACCGGCTCCGCCTTGGGAATGCCCAGCAATGCCAATCTTGCTCGTATTGATGAACCCCTTGATGGGGCTATCCTCTGCAGTGTTGAGCTCTAGTGCAGCATCAAGCATGGTCGATGTCGTTGCACCAGTGCCTGGCCAGCCATCCTCATTACCAATGACAACAAAACCCCAGCTGGCCAAATGCTCGAATATTGGCGCATAAGTAGACGCGTAGGTGGCGGTGCCATTGACCATCAGCACAAGCGGAAAAGTCTGGTTTGGAGAAGTGCGTTGCGGGGCATAGATATGATACTCTTTGATGGCTGTGCTATCGCTGTGATGAGTGTGGTGCGCAACGCGGTAGGGGCCTGGCTTAGTATAGCGTTGCTCTAGTGTGCCACTAGGGCTCAATTTTGCAGCGTAACCCTTCGCCACGCCGTCATCGCCAGTGATACTTTGGTTGAGATAGTTCATATAAAGCACAAGCAGCACAAAGCACACGAAGAGTATTGCTATGATGATGCCCAGAATTTTCAGAAGCTTTTTTTGCCCATTGCTATCCTTATTCGGTTAAAATAATACTAATAATATTATCTACTATACACCGAGTGTATAGTAATGACAAGGGAGAGTGACTTCTTTTTTGCTAGATATATATGGTGGCCTTACTAGTAAGAGATCAAGTGACTTTACCCCTCGGCTATGACAATGAAGCACCTAAGCATTGCACTCACAAGAGCCAACGGTATATACTGATGAGCATGTACGAACAAGAACTTCATACCGCGCAGCGGATTGCTCGCGAGGCGGGCGATATTATGCGCCGCTATTTTGATGGCGACCAACAGCGTCAGACCAAGGCGGATGGCACGCCAGTGACAATTGCCGATACAACAATCAACTCGCTGGTGATCCAACGCCTGCACGAGATCTTCCCGGACGATGGCGTCATTGGCGAAGAGGAGAGCACGACGGGCTATGGCCTCGGGCGGAAGTGGCTGTGCGACCCAGTCGACGGCACGAAGGCCTTTACCTGGGGTGTGCCCACAGCAATGTTTTCGCTCGCACTGGTAGTTGATGGTGTGCCAACCGTCGGTGTTGGCTATGAACCAATGACAGATCGGCTCTACTGGGCAGTGCGTGGCCATGGTGCCTTTTGCAACGGTACGCGGCTGCAGGTGAATCACCAGACGCTTGCGGAGGGGATCTTTGCTGCGTCGTGTAGCTATGCAAATATCCGTCGCCATAAGTATTATGATGAGCTGATTGAACACAAGGTGAGCACAGCAAGCATTAGTGGTGCAGTGGCCAAGAGTGTTCGCGTGGCTGAGGGGCGCTTCGTTGGGTATTATGCCGAGAAGGTGAATGCGTATGATATGGCAGCAGTGCACGTTATTGTTGAGGAGGCTGGTGGTAAGATGACGAGTATATCGGGCCAGCCGCTTAATTATGCGCAGCCATTTTGTGGTGCGCTTGTGTCTAATGGTGTCGTGCACGATGAGCTGATGGCAATAGTGCGCAGCGAGTGCTCATAAATACCGCACGCTACCAAATGGTATTTTGCGCTTCATCTGCGTGGCAATGCCGAGAGTGTCGGCTGGCTGAACGGTGTGTGGGCCGTAGAATTGGTTGATCTCGTCGATTGCAGCAGTGAGAGCGTGGCGAGCTGATGGGTCGTCGAAGAGTGCGAGCTGTGCGTCTGTCTCGCTTGTGAGAAGATAACACGACATGCCAATCTCATAGGCGGGCAGCGGCATCGACTGGGTGAGTCGCTTGACGATATGAAAGAGCGTGGTGCCATCACATAGTGGATGCTCGCGGCGCTCGTGGTTGTGCCAGCGGCCTGTTTGATAACTTTTGGCATAGAGGCGCACACCACGGGCGCGCACGTATTGCTGCCGGAGCGCAGCCGCGATGTCTTCGCAGAGGACGTGGAAGCGGCGCAAGACTTGATCGTAATTGAGGTTTGGCTGATCAAGGACGAACTGTCGCCCGACTGTCTTAAGCGGGCGCTCATCACTATCTACCTCCCAACCGCGCAGCCGCTTATACCAGTCGCGCCCTGGCTTGCCATGAAACACCATGTGCTCGAGCGTTGCTTCGCTTGCGGCCAGAAAGTCCAGTGGTGTCTGGATACCAACCTGGTGGAGGCGCTTGCTGTAGCCAGCGGCAATACCAGTGAGGTCTTCGAGCGATAGTGTAGCGAGTACTGCGTGGAGATTATCTGCAGTGATGCAAGTCAGGCCGTCAGGCTTATTGATACCGGCAGCAATCTTAGCTAGCCAGCGGTTGGTGCCAATGCCGACATTGCAGCGCATGTAGTCGCCAACTTCGCTACGGAGGCGCTGCTTGATCTCCTGGCCAATCGCCAGTGCGCCGCGTGCTCGGATGTCAGGTGGGCTTTGGCTTAGGTCGATCACCCCTTCATCAATGCTTTTCATGGTAGCGCTGGGCGAGTAGTCGCTGAGGATGGTTGCAAGTCGGTGGTAGACATAGCGATACTTGGGTGGATCGCTTTCTAGCGGAACAATATCGGGACAAAGTAGCCGCGCCGCAGGCAGGCGCATGCCAGTACGGACACCGCGCGCTTTGGCTTCGTAGCTTGCAGTGACGATAGTCGCATGCTGGTTGCGCCGATTAACAATAACAACTGGTCGGTGGCGGAGTAACGGCCGAGATTGCTGCTCGATCGTGGCAAAGCAGCTATTAAGATCGATATGCATCATCAGTGGTGGGGCGGGATTGATATTGCTATGAGACATGATCGGCCTCGCGTGTGAGCCGCCATACCAGTGTGATACTGTCAAACTCGAGGCGGTAATCAGCCTGCTCATCTGTCACATCGAAGATATGCACCGTACGTGCACCGCGCTGATGCTCGAAGCCCAGGCCGATTCGCCTGATCGTCACTTCCTGGCCATTGCCGCGCCGAAATTTGACTGGCTGACATGGCTGGTGCCCACGCCGAAAAATCGCTACCACCTCCACGACTTCATCAAGATATAGTTCATCATCCATTGTTCTTAGTATAGCGCATGAGCTAGGTACGGTCGACGAGTGAAAACATAGTAACAGAGGTAGAGTGTGCGTATACATCAAGTGATGTATTGCTATACTAGTACCCTATGCTACTCTCGCTTTACAAGAAAACACCCCATGGGAGTGAGATAAAAACCAAACCTTTTACATAGGGCTAAAGGAAAATGACGCGCAGCTCTTACATACTGTATTGCCTCGCACAAGAGCATAGCGAAGACGAAGAAGGGGATATTTACAAAACGAACAGCGCCAGCTGTTCTTGGCTAAGTTATCATAATAAAGCTAATGCAACAGAGCGGCGCAGCTCAGAAAATTATTTCTGCTTACGGCTCTCGATAAACATCATAATAAGCCAGATAATGACGACGATTGCTGCGAGCGAGAGTAGTCCGTTGATGATCCATGCGGCCAGCTTTAGTGCTGCACCAAGCAGCCATGCGGCAATAATGACAATAGCGATTGTGAGAATAAGTCGAGATAGTTTCATCCTTTTAGTATACTATACTCTATGGACACAGCGCAATTTCAGGCCATGATATGGCACAAAGCCAAGCAGCTCTACCGCCCCATGCCGTGGCGCAGCCAGCCGACGCTGTACTATGTGCTGGTGAGTGAGCTGATGCTACAGCAGACGCAGGTGGCGCGGGTGCTACCTAAGTTTGCCGAGTTTACTGCGCAGTTCCCGACCATCGAGGCCCTGGCGGTGGCCCAGCTACCAGCGGTGCTGCAGGCGTGGCAGGGCTTGGGGTATAACCGTCGGGCCAAGTACCTCCACAGCGCGGCGCAGGCGATTGCCGATGGTGCCCCTATTGCGACGCAGGCCGACCTTGTGGCACTGCCTGGCATTGGCGCTAACACGGCTGGGGCGATTATGAACTACGTATACCAAACCCCGACCGCCTTTGTGGAGACCAATATTCGCACGGTGTATTTTAATCACTTTTTTGCTAGGCAGGAGCGTGTGGCAGATAAGGAGGTGCTGGCGCTGGTGGAGCAGACGATGGATAAAGAGCAGCCCCGCCAGTGGTTCTGGGCGCTGATGGACTACGGCGCTGAGCTAAAGGCGGCGGGTAAGGGTCAGCTCGGTACCAGCCGGCACTACACGCGGCAGTCGCGCTTTGCTGGCAGCTTGCGCCAGATGCGGGGTGAAATTGTGCGGCGCATGGCGCAAGGGCAACCACTGAGCGCCATTACCCAGGAGCTACACGGCGACTCGCGTTTTGCTGCTGCACTGGATGGACTACGGAAGGATGGGCTTGTATGAGTGAGTTAGTCCTCACGCGAGCAGAGGCTATCGCGCTATGTCACACGTGGGCGCGGATGCTTCGCCGAGAGTATACGATCGACACGCTGGTGAGTGACTATGGCGATGGAGTGCTTATGTCTGACCAGCTGGCCTATCCGCTTGAGATGCAGCCATGGATCACGCCAGAGGCCGAGCCGCTCCTCTCGGCGATTCGCGACCATGCAGTAGACGTCGATATTGACCACACCCGGCGAGCTGATTGGGAGAAGCTACTGGAGCTGATCGATCAGCTACCAAAGAGTGAATCATAAGATACGTGGAGACATTAGCACTAGATAGTGCGTGATAATAGCAGCCTTTCTAACCTATGACCTGCACCTGGCTTCCTATGCAGATAATGAATATCTAATAAGTATATTCATTTTTTATGAAAGGTAAGGAAGTCATGGTAGAGAATAGCCACATAACGAAGATTCAAGGCAATAAGACTCTTGACCACTCTTACAGCTGCACGCCAAGCCATCCAGCAAGCACTGTTCCAGCGCCATAGGCCAGGGCAGCGGCGATAGCACCGAGGGCGAAGGTCTGCAAGGCAGCGACAATTGGATTCTCACCACCAACTTTGCCCTTGATATAGCCAATTGCCACAAAGGTGAGTGCCGTCGCTCCCGAGCTGATATAAAACAGCAAGGATGAGCCGCGCTCGAGCCGCGTGCCAGGACATGGGCAAGATAGGGGATAACAGGCACACTACCAACAGCGACAAAGGCAGCAAAGGTCATGAAGCCGATGATTTTTGGTGAGGCGCGTTTGCTTGTATTCCGCGCTGACTCATCGTGCTCAGCACTGGCTGCAAGGTAGGCGCTAGCACCCATCGAGAAGCCATCGGCAATAAGGTTGGCTGCGCCCAGCACCAAGATAATTGCACTCGAGATACCCGCGCCAGCACTGGCTGCTACCACAGCAAAGGTTGTGACGGTACCATCGACTGCACCATAGACAAATTCAGAAATATAACGTTTGAGGACAGGTTTCATATTCATAACTTGGCTAGTATAGCATAGTGTGGTGCAAATGCAAAAGCGAGCAGTCGGTGGAGATATGATGAAAACCACAAAATGGAGGCAATGGGCGTCTCACCGCTGAGGTGATTAATGAATATCTGAACAGAATGTTCATTGTAACAGTGTGCAAGATAAGTATAGGGCAATAGATAAGCACAGACCTAGCTTACGACTAGTTTGCTTGCTTAGGCTTAAGGAGGAGCTGATTGCGCTCGGCAGTGCGCGTCCGCGCCTCATCTAGCAGAGTGATACCTTCTTGCGAGCTGAGGCTAACGATCCGCACATACTCGCTCTTGGTCTTCTTGTCGTAGCCCGAGACAGCGACGATACCAAGCTGCTCGTCGGCATAGATGACGTTTTCTTCCTCGCCATCGTAGTCGATTTCATTAAACAGGCTTACATCCAGCAGTGCCGTACCGCGGCCATTGTCCCACGTGGCAAAGACACCAATGCGGCGCTGCACTGCATCTAGATCGGTCGAGTCAAATGGCGTGTCTTTATCGATATACTCGATGATTGGCGCAAAGATCAGTGTATCGGCCTTGGGAAGGATCGTCTTGAGTGCGTGGTCATTTGGTAGCGAGTAGGCCAGGGCAAAACGCCTAGTAAAGTCATACGAGAGCGGGTAGCGCCCATCGGTCGATGTGGTGTACTCGACTTGGTGGCGCGAATCAAGGAAGGTAAGCTCGGCGGGCGAGTAGATTGGTTTATGCTCCTCTGTCGCGGTGACCTCATTCGTTATTTGGCTCACCTTTGTATCTGCATCGGTGTAGACCATGGAGTTACCCATGACAGTGACGGGGGAGGCGTATTCATTCACAGCGTCAGACTTATCGCGCTTGCTGAGGCCGCAGCCCATAGCAAGCAGCTGCTGGATGGTATCGACAGCACAATGCTGCGTTATATTGCCTTCGGCATCAGTAATGAGGCAGTCCATCACCATCTCGTGCCCCATACCTCTGCCGAACTGCTTTTCCTTGCTGGGGTCGCTATTCTGTTCATCTTCTGAGAGTATATGCCCAATCTCATGGCTATATACGTTGCCACCAGTCTTGTTGCTCAGCACAAGTACTATCGGGCCGTTGCCGCCCTTGGCTTTGTCTTCGTCGGTGCTCTGGAAGGCGAGGCCGAGTACGTCATTTTCCACACCTGCTGTGTTAACAGCCATCAGCATGAGTGAATGCTCACCATCCTGCACGTCTAGCTGCTCGCGATATTCTTCGGCAATTTTTTTGATTTGGTCGTTGGAGTAATAGTATTCGGTCGTGCCGTCTTCCTTGGTGCGAGTGCTATCTGGCGCAACGTTGCTTGCAAACTCGGTAATGTGGAACTCATACGCACCACGAGTTGTGTGGGTAATGCGGCTGGTATGGACATGCACTTCTTCGAATATCTCTTCGTTACTCTTGCCAGGTTCGAAGCCAGCGGCGTTGAGCGCCACAACACCAAGCCGGACAACAACCGGCTGGAATGAATCATTCTCGTGGTCTTGGCACTGCTCTGCAGAAGGCTGAGGGGCGTCGCCGCTGGGGAGTAGTGCGCCAAGTGCGCCAAGGCAAGCCGCTGCCAATGCCCCGCGGCGCGAGAGATGTCGTGATGGTTTTTTGACTGAGCTATCTGGCACAGCCTCAGATTCCGAGTGAGTCATATTAGCCATATTATATCACTAAAGAGTCAAAAATGTCAAACTATGTTGGTGTGCGCTGTGTAGTTCTAGCTATCTGCAGCTTAAGATTTTTCTTTTGAATGTTAGCTCAATCTCTTATTTTGTTATTTTCTCTTTTGTAAGCATAAATAAAGCTGAGCCACAGAGGTAAAAGTAGATTAGTAGAAAAATAGAACTCGCTTATTACTTAAGCGAGTTCTAAGTGCGCTGCCAGCGTGAGGTGCTATTGCTGCTCGGCCGGTGCTTGTGTTTGTTGCTGATTCTCGGTGTCGCTATTGGTGGAGAAGAGCTGGAGTGATTCATCGCTCAGTACGTTAGGGTCAAAGGTGCCATCGGCGATCTTGCTGCGGCGCTGCTGATACATTTTTTTGAACTCGTCGAGCGACTCTTTCGTAACGCTGCCTTCGGTTTTGTACGTCTCGGGCTCGGCATCGCGAGCGGCTTGCTTGCGCACCTCCTGGAAGCCAGGCCGACTGAGATCAACCTGCGCTGCGCCACTGGTGTTGTACATATCCATGGCGATCCACACCATGACACCTGCAATAGCAATCACCCCGCAGATCATCACCAAAAAACGGTGCTCGCGCATAGTGGTTAGCTGGTGCTCGAAGTCGATCTTATTGGGCTGGCTGCTGGGCACTCGGCACCTCCTTTTTGGCGGGGAATTGCTTGCTATAAAATACGTCGAACTGTGAACCATATTGGCTCAGTAGCTGGTTGAGCCGCAAGGCGACATCGGCTACTCGTTTGCGTTGCTCGCGCACGGGCTTGATGCGGTAGTAGAACTCGACCGGTTGGTCGGTGCAGTCGATGCGCAGCAGCTCGGATAGCTTCTCTTCGTATTGGCGATACTCACTGCGGAAAGCGGTAAGCTGGGTGTTGTATTCTACCGTCGTTTTGGCAAGCTCCACACCATCGAGTCGGTTGAGAGCGATGCGGCTATTAAGTGGTGCCATCAGACGGGTGGCAATCACCTCGTACTGCTGTCCTTGGTTGACCCGGACAAGCCCATCGTTGGCGTGGATGCGCCGCAGGGTAGACTTGACGCGGACGCAGTTTTGTTTTATTTGAGTGAGTTGATCGTTGCTGAGTGGTGCAGCAGGCTCGGCATAGGCCGGAGAGCCAAGGGCAGCAGTGGCAACTATAACAACAGCAAGAAAAGTACGCTTCATAGCTCCCCATTATGACGCATCAGAGGAGATTGGTCAAATAGTTTGCTCTTAAAAATAATTACGTAATCACTGCTGCAATAAAAGCAATCAGTACTAACAAGATTGGTAGCCCAAGACCCAGGATGAGGGCAATGTTGACACTATTGTTGATAATGATACTGTCGCGCTCGAGACCATTGACGAGCTTGGCGAAGGGTGCGTAGGCTTGGATGGCGGCCCACCACCAGTCGTAGTCGTTATTGAGGGCTTGCTCGATGTTGTAACCATAGAGAGCACCGCCAACGCCAGGTGACACTGCAGCACCAAGGCCTGCTAACAGCTGAGCGCTCGCTCCGGCAAAGTCGAATTGAATACGCTGACCATTGACCCACATAATGATAAAACTTGCTTCAGCTGCTGCTTTGGTAATCTGTTGTGGATCAACATCGAGTACCATGTCAACTATTTGGTTTGTTTGGGGGTTACAATCAATAGCGCGGATGCGGTTGGTCGTCGTCCATTCGAGAATGCAGGGAACTTGGCTCAAGATGGTGCGGTTGTGGTAGTGCGAGACGGGTGTTGCCATAACGAGTGGTGTGCCGTCGAAAACACTGCTGTAGTTGGCGTCCATCGCTGCTGGTGCAGGCTGTGGCGCTGGCTGCATAACAAGAGGAACAGGCTGCTGAACAGGTGATTGCTCGGCTGGCTGGGTGAGGCTATCCTGGAGCGTTGGCTCTGATGACTGCTGTGGCTGTGTTTGTGCTGACTGCTGTGGATAATATGGTGGTGGCGCAGGCTGAGTCTGGGGTGGGGCCGCTGGCTGTGATCGATTAGGATAAGAAGGAAATTGCTGATTCATGAGCGTATTATACTATACTGGTAAATACGCGATGTGTCTTGACAGAGGTCATATACCTTGAGATCAGGGCTTCATTAAAGCATAATAGCTCAGCAGGATTATCCGCTATGCAGAATGAATTTTGGTTGTGGCGGGAGCAATACATACGCAATAGAGGTTATTTATGCTTGCCTGGCGAGGCTGCGCCGAGCTCGATGTGCTCTTTTTCAAACTCACGTAAGATCCGCCGCCGCATCTCAGCCGTGAGGGCCCACTGGTCGGATGGTTGGGTCTTGCCAGAGACGACAAGGCTAATCGACGATGCGTTGAAGTCACCAAGGATATCGAAGTGCGGTGGTTCGATTACCTTGTGCTGCCATTTCTCCTCGCCAGAAATTTCCTCACCGATCCGATTGATAATATCGCTAGCGGTACTAATGTTTGTATCAGGCGCAACGGTAATGGTGAAGTATACTTTGCTATAGCCCATCGTCTTGTTGATGACATGCTGCACCACACCATTAGGGAAGAAGTGGACGTTGCCCTCGACGTCGCGGATCACTGTGGAGCGTACACCGATCCGCTCGACTGTCCCGCCAAAGCCATCGATCTCGATAATATCTCCTACCCGATACTGGTTTTCGCTAATAATAAATACTCCTGAGAGAAAATCCTTAACGAGTGACTGCGCGCCAAACCCGAAGGCGACACCAATAATCCCTGCGCTTGCAAACAGCGGCGCAAGAGCTGCACTATTGAAAAAATGAGTAAAGATAGCATAGCCCGCAATCACCACGACAATAATGCGCCACACATTAGCAAAGAGCCCGCCCAGCGTCTTGTGCCGCTTCTCGAGGTCCTTCTTGGGCAGTGTCCGCTGGTATGTAGTAACGAAGGCATGCCGCGTCAGCCACATCACCACGCGCGGCCCCAACCAATACAGTGCAATCGCCACGATAATAATAATGATAATCTCTAGTGCAGTGATCTCAGGTGAGGTAATTGGCTTCATAGTATGGTAGTATAACAGATGTGAATGATGAATTAAACCAGCTTGTGCTTACCCTGCAGCGTGGTGGCGTGGCAGTACTCCGGACTGATACCCTGTATGGCATTGTTGCCCGGGCAGATGACGAAGCGGCAGTAGCGCAGGTGTATCGTCTTAAGCGGCGTGATAGTAATAAATCACCCATCATCCTCGTGGCCGATGCCAGCCAAACTTATGCCGATGTGCCCACCTTACCGTCGCTTGACACCTCCTGGCCAACAAGTATTTTGCTCGACTCGCCTCATGCTCCGCGGTGGTTACGCCGCGCTAATGATATGCTGGCCTATCGCCAGCCGCAGCTGCCGTGGCTCCAGGTGGTCTTGCGCCAGACTGGCCCATTGATCGCTCCCAGCGCCAATCTCGAAGGGCAGCCGCCCGCCCGCACTATTGCCGAAGCTCGTGTGTACTTTGGTAATGGTGTCGATTACTATTATGATGGTGGCACTGTGCCGACTGATACGCCACCATCACGCTTAGTACGAGTGCTATCTGATGGGGTGGTGGAACGACTCAGGTAGGGCATAATAACCTGAGAAAGAAGTAGAAGCTTACTCAGTGATGTAAATATTACAACATTTTTTAGAGCGATTCTTACTTCTCGAGTGAAAAACATGCTAGACAGATAGTGAGTTCTCATACCTCACCCAAATAACGTGGAGCGTGGGGTCACCCGCGAAAGAGGCCGTGTGATTCAGGTATAATAGACTCATGACATATCTTGACCCTCAGCAATTTATCATCACTCGCAAACGCAAGAAATATCGCTTTGCTAAGTTCCATAACGCTGCTAACTGCTACGAGTGCGACGAATGGTGCCAGGCAACGCCAGAGGTGCGGCAGGGTGCGACGGTGCTCGAGGTTGGCGCTGGCACCGGGATGTTTAGTGTGGAACTAGCGGCGCAGCACCCGGATGAGGTATTTGTGGCACTGGACGTTAAGGGCGATCGCTTGCAAAAAGGGGCGTACGCGGCGCTTGAGCGTGGCATCACCAATGTGCTGTTTGTGCGGGCTCGGGCCGATCAGATTGGCGAGCTCTTTGCTGCTCACTCGCTCAAGCAGTTGTGGGTGACTTTTCCTGATCCATTCCCTAAGCGGCGCAGCGCTGGCCGGCGTCTTACCCACCCAACATTCTTGCGCCAGTACGAGCAGCTGTTGCAGCCTGGTGGCTCGCTTTTGCTCAAGCATGACGATCGTGATTTCTTTTGCTGGAGCCTGGAGCAGCTCGTTGCCTGTCAGTGGTCGATTCGTGAATTATCTTTCGATCTCCACGAGTCGTCACTGCCTGATGAATACAAGACGCTTACCGCCTACGAACAGCGCTGGATGAGTGAAGGGAAAGCGATTGGCTGCGTGCGAGCGATGACCGGTAATGGCCAGTAGTACCGCTCCGTGGTAAGATTACATACTCACCTGACTAAGCTCTAGTATGCCGTGTTGCTGGCTCGCTAGTGCGTTATTTTTGTAGCGTTGATCATAACTAATATCTGTGCTGCACCACTCGGGAGGGCAGAATGTTTCAGCACGTAGTGTTGCCTCGGTCTCGCGGCCACGAAACTCAACTTCAGCAGTGACGAGCTTTCCTTCAAGGTCGCCGTGGTAGATATCAAGCTCGATTGTATGCTCGTTGCTATCAGGGTCGGTGTAGGGTACATAGTAGCGTGTTTTCTCGATGCGCTTGCCCTTGGTGAGTGGCCATAGCGAAGCAAAGGTTGCTTCATTAATAATGATATTTTGCTCATCTCGCACGACAGTACCGCCCGATTTTACTGTGAGCTCAAAACGTTGCCCATCACCAAAACGCCGGACGCGTGTCTCCGATCCATCACTGCTGTGCGCGAGATAGCCCTGACTGATGTCGATATGGTCATATGAGTCAATATCTGCTGGTATCTTATCAAGATTGACTAAAAATTTACGCTCAACTTCTTTGAGCTGATTGGGACGCTCAGGGACGTGAGAACTCATCATGTCGGCAGATTTTTCTTGTGCATAGCATGTCTCAAAATGATAAGCGAGGTTTGCATACAGCTCAGCAAGCTCAGGAAATTCTGTGCCAAATCGCTGAGTGAAGCTCTCGATGAGCTTGTCGTGTGCTGCTTGCAATTCAGCAAGATTTTTAATGCCATAATCCTCTTCGACTACCCGCACTCCTTGCCCAACAATATCCATCGCTACTGGAAGAATCTTATCGACTGCTCGTACAAAGCGTGCTTCGGGTGTGTTTTGTGCTTCGTAGCGCTCTAGCCCTTGACGCATAACGGGCGGAAGACGCTGTAATAATGTGTGGGCTGCTTGCTGCTCATTTTGTTGTTTAATGGAAAGTTGCACAGGGGTAAGGTCGAACGTTGCGACATCGCCAGTGGCAATCTCGAGTAGCTCGTGGACAGTTGCAAATTGCTGTACCATATCATTATCCAACTGCGGATAGAGACAGGTGCGTAATTCTGGCGCAAGGGCGGCAAGCGACCAGCTATGCTCTGCGTCATTCTCGCGCTCGCCACCGGGCCGACGTGGCACGCGCACTACATCGGCCAAATCACAGCTTATCTCTATACTCTGCAGTGCAATATGGCACAGCTGACTTTGGACTGGTGATGGTGTGATACCTCGTTCGTGTGACGTGTGTGGTGGATAATTGTGTTCTGGCAGCCAAGTCGTTGGCGTGTGATTATATTGGTTATTATTGTGGTGACTATTGTATGGCAGGTTATTCATATCACTACCATAGCGTGCTATAGTAAATATGGATAGATAGGATAATTTGAGTCAAATATGTTTGAGCAAGATACGATTAACCACCACATCCAAAGGCGGATTCTTAGTGCGCTGTGCTACCGCAAAGTGGCTCGCTTTCGTGATCTGCGCCCGTCACGGGTGGATACCAATCTCTTTAGCTATCATCTCAAGGTGCTGCTTCGTCACCAGCTCGTCCAAAAAGTGCCAGGTGGCTATAGCCTGGCACCGCGTGGTTTGGCGTATGTCGATCGGGTAAGTACAGACACTATGCTGGTTCGGACCCAGCCCAAGGTCGTAACTATGCTGGTGATGCAAAATAGCAATGGAGACGTCTTGCTGCAGCAGCGCACCAAGCAGCCCTACATCGATACCTGGACGCTCCCTTACGGCAAGCTCCATATCGATGATAGATCTATCCAAGCGGCGGCTCAACGCGAAGCAGCGGAAAAGCTTGGCACTGTTGATCTCGCGCTGCAGCATGCGGGCGAATGCTATATTCGTGTTTGGGCAGACAAGGCAATTCTCTCGACCACGCTTGCTCATGTGTTTTATGGGGCGACTGATGATATCACTCCGCACGAACGGCTTATCTGGGCACGCCCACACAAACTGGCGCAGTACGCGCTTGCACCGGCGGTGGAGCAAATTGTAGCACGGGTGTTCTTTCGCGACCCGTACTTTTTTGAGGAATTTGACGACGTTTTGGATCAATAACAAGGAGGATATATGAAGATCGACGACTACGCACAGCAAGCAATCACTACCCTGAGCAGTGACTATGCCTACGGTGATGCCAACGCCCAACTAATGGGTATGGTGCTAGGTCTGGGTGGCGAATCGGGCGAGGTGCTTGAGAAGTTTAAGAAGCTCCTGCGCGACCAGAAGGGTGAGATAACAGAGTTAGATAAGCAAGCGATTATCAAAGAGCTGGGCGATATCTTGTGGTATGTAACGGCAGTGGCGCACCTGCTTGGTTCGAGTCTTGAGGAGGTTGCTCAGCGCAACAACGCCAAGCTCGCCAGCCGCCAGCAGCGCGGTCAGCTGCGGGGTAGTGGGGATGATCGGTAGATTGCGTATGGTTTGATGATGCTATAATCCATCACAGTTACCACACAGGAACTAACAGTAGGCGAATACTTGTCAATGATTCAGCTGCGACAGGTGTAGATAGCTTGAGGTAGGCACTTACCCCTCTTGCGCGAGCCGCTGTCGTACCCAGCCATCAATCGTGCCTGCGCCCATGCAGAGCACAAGCTTGCCCTCGGCACGGGCAGTTTGGATAGCGTGCCACAAGGTATCATCTAGCTCGGCGTAGTGGACGCTGCTGCGGTTTGTTAGTTGCTCGGTCAGTTGCTGTGGAGTGAGAATAGGCAAGGCTGGGTCTTCGCGGCTAAGGTAGGTTGGCAGCCAATAGATTTGCTCGGCGCGCTCCATACAGTCGGTGTATTGTTGACGGATCTCATGCTGGCGGACGTTTTGATGTGGCTGATATACCAGCACAACGTGGTCGGACAATTCTCGTGCCATTTGCAATGTTGCGGCGATTTCTACCGGGTGGTGGCCATAATCGCTATACAGCCCAGGCCCAAGCCGCTCAAAGCGTCGCTGCACTCCCGGGAAGGTATTGATAGCCGCTCGAATATGCTCGGGTGAGCCAAGCCTGAGCTGCTTGCATGCCGTTGCCACGAGTGTTGCGTTTGCTCGGTTGTGGGCCCCTGCGAGGGTAAATTGCTGCACATCCTCATCTTCCAAGACACGCGCCCGTCGCCGTGGTGGCACAACGCCTGCGTCGGCATCGCGCTGCCACATGATGGTATATTCGCTCTGCTCGAGGAAGCGGCTGAAGGCATCGGTATAGTCTTGCTTGGTGGGGTAGGTGTCCGGGTGGTCGTAGTCAACAGAGGTCAGCAGCGTGAGATGAGGGTGGAATTGCAAAAAGTTGCGGTCAAACTCATCGCATTCATATACAAAGTAGCGGCTGCCTGGCACATAGTGCCCACTGGGACCGAAGCTCAGCGTGGTGCCCACCGAGTAGCTCACCGGCTCGCCCAGCTGACGCAGCGCCCACACCATCAGGCCAGTTGTCGTCGTCTTGCCGTGGGTACCAGCGATGGCGATGAGCTGGAGGTCTTTTTCGTTGATGAGATAGGTGAGGAGCTCATCGCGTTTAGCGGTATAGATGCCAAGCCGCTGTGCCAAGACCAGCTCGGGGTGATCGGGTGGTAAAGCTGCTGTATAGATAAACCAATCGATGGGGGTTTGCTTGTGGCGATAGGCTAGGTATTCGCCTGTTTGGTCTTGTGAGACGGAGATGCCACGCTGCTCGAGTTCTTGTGTCTCGAGTCCAACATGGCTATCCGAGCCAAGCACATGGTGCCCTGCATCGTGCGCCAACTCAGCCAATGGCCCCAGGCCCACGCCGCCGATTCCAGAGAAGTAGATATTCATACCTTCCATTGTACCGCCTCTGGCACAAAACCACCAGAGGTAGCTAAGGAGCGTGATCGCTCCACCTCGCTACTGGGTTCAATATTGAGGTTATGCTATACTAGAGCCAAAGCATAAGTGGGCATACGTAGGGTACATAGCATGGCAAACAAACAGCAAGTCAAGCGGTCGATGAAGCGGCTCCGACGCATTAAGATGTGGCACCTGGTGCTACTGCTTATGGTGCTGCTCGTGCTGTCTGCCACCTTTTTGCGGCTCAATAATGTGGGGATGACTGAGCGGCGACGAGCAGTTCTCTCGGCTGACAAGGCAGGTAATATGGAGCAGATTCGCCAGCGCATCGCCGACCTTCAGCAGTATTCCTCTGCCCATATGAATACAGATACTGGCCCAATTTACCTGCAAGAGCAGTACAATCGCGACGTCAAGGCTGCGCTTAACGCCTCAATGAGTACCACTAATCGTGCTGGTCAAACCGCCAATGCTAAGGCCGATGCAGTGTGTAAGCCACGGTTCCATAGCTGGTCGATTGACTATGTGCGCTGCGTCTACGAGGAGCTTGGCAAGCTCAGTAGCACCAATGCTGGCCTTCAGACTGCCAAAATGCCCGACACCAGCCTCTACCACTACAACTTCAGCGCACCACTATGGTCGCCCGACTTTGCTGGCTGGACGATTCTTCTCACTGGCGTGGTCATCTCGGCCATTCTTGGGCGTATTGTGGGGATGATTATTTTGCGGATTATGCTGCGCGTTCAGTATCGAGCAGCGAAATAAATAGCCAAAAAATAAAAAATTACAACATAATTTACAACACGTACAACACGCATGATGGTCCTGAGCGAGCGTTCGCTGGGTGCTCCATAAAATTTATGCTTGACCCCTGTTTATCGTACAAAAATCGTACCAACATCTATCATACACAATAACCATAAGCAAAAAACAAAATTGCTTACCCTTGGCCGTTATCTCTGTAAAAAATCGTTACCAAAGTGTTGACATCCATTTTATGAGCATGTAGGCTAGGTTTTGTAAGATCAAATAGGAGGAGCACTATGGCTTACGAATATACTAGTTCGAATGGTACTACATACTACTTGCACACGCAAAAAGATGCGGTATTGCGCGGTGGCGTAAAGCGGACGATTTACTATTTTTGCAAATCACCAAACAACGGCAAGGGTGAGCCGTGTGACATGCCTGAGGGCTACTATGTGAAGGAACACTCACGCAACAAATTCCCCTTTGCTGCCAAGAAAGACGCGGCAAAGCCCGCCAAGAAGGCTGCTAAAGCAACCAAATAACCCGGACACTTGTATATGAGAAAAAAGACCTTTCTGTAACAGAAGGGTCTTTTTTGTTGACTTAGTGTAAGAGAGGGCTGCAAAGCAAGTGGAGTATGAGATGAAGTAAGCCGCGAGCCTATACTGCGTGACGATAACTAAGTTTGTATAGAGAAGTACGCTCTCGCACCACTCAGAGCACCAGAGAGCGGTGCTCAGCGTGAGCTGCGGTTTTCTCTCGTTTTGCGCCGTTCGCAGCGAGAGGAGTATGAGAGGAGGTGTGAGCGCATAGGCTGCGTATTAGCAATTAGCTATATGACATGTTATGCATTGGTGTAGCGCTCCCCACATGCAGTGCCGGACGGACGCGCATTGGCGAACTACCACGAGTAGATTTGCCGAGACGTTGGCGCACTTGGCCATGCAAGACTGTCCCTGAGACAGCGCTGCCATCAATCAATGCTTCACCGGCAAAGAGTGTACTCGTCCAGCGCTTGCGTTGTTCGCAGTCTGGTGCTTGGAGATTTTGCAAGACGAGCGCACACCATAGTTGTCGGGTCATCAGTTGGCGTGTGTCGGAGCCGTTGACGGTGTATATATTCCTGGGCTGTGCGGTTATATCGTTGTAACTGCCCATTGCTAGGCCAGCATCAGAGATAATGGTGACAAATAGTGTCCAAGGAGCTGCAAGGTCAGTATGGTCAGCGCCAAGAGGAAGACGCTCGTCGACGAAGTCTGGCTTGGTTATCTCAGGTTGGCTGCTGCGGACATGTCTGCTTTGAGATCGGCGCACATCAAATAAACGGGCGTGCGGTACCAGGAGTGGGCCATAAATAGCCTCCTCAGCGAAGGGGCGGCTCTGGAAGTGTCGTGACAGATCGCTAGATAGCGTTGCAACCGTATCCCAGACCGATGTGTCAAAGGCGCTCCGTAGATAAGCTTCAGTTGGTACAGGAATACCAGCTTCGGCTAAGGCACAAGCAATTGATGGGCACTGGGTCCAGCCACTGTTGGCGAGTTGAGTGAGCATGACTGAATGAGGCATATTCCTCCTTTGCTGGCTAAGTATTATAACGACGACATATCCACGACTGCCATACCTGGTGCGAGGCCACGCTTGTCTTCAACAATTTCCACCCAGTTGCCGTCTGGGTCTTTGATGAAGCAGTAGCGAAGGCCAGTTCGTCCCATGACAATATCAGTTGGCTCACTCCAGCTAAGGGCTGCTGCGTGAAACTCATCGAGATCGAGATCATCAACACTGAGGCCAATGTGCTTGACGCCGACTATTTCGAGATCATTGCCGATCGCTGGCTGTGCTTGTTGTCGGTGCGTATTGTGAGCATAGGCAAAGAGCTCGAGGATTACACCACTGGAGTCTATCAGCTGATGAATACTCAACGTACCATCTGGTGTATGCCACACAACTGCCTCAGTGAAGCCAAGGCGCTTGTAGAACTGGATGCTTGCAGTAGCGCTGCGCACTGAGAGCGCGATGTGATGGAGGACGGGCATGGTGGTTATTTCTGCCTACTCTTTTGATTAAGCTGCACTTGAAGGTCAAACACTTGCTTACCAAGCGAGTCGACTGCGCTGTGGTAGTTGTTTTGCAGTGCTACGGCCCAGCCGATAAGCGACAAGAGGCCGATGGTAAGCACCGCCAGCCATGCAATGATGATCTTGTCGGATAATTTTTTGCTCTTCATAGCCGTAGTATAGCAGAAGGTAACGATTATATGCAATGAAGTTTTGCAATAAGCAATAGTATGATGTTGCTAATATAATCGTAAGATCCCTGATAATTATTCCGACCAATTTGCAAGGGTATTATCTACTGGATTTCAAAAATAAAAGCACTTTTACTGTAGCCAACTTCGTAGCATCTCAGGCTGGAAGCTCGATATAGTCTATGCGGTCAGCTGCGTTACTCATAGTCCTATTAATACCGTTTGCGCGTACTAAAAACACGCCACTACGGGCGTGCTATGACTAATCTTTGTAATGGTGGGGGCGGCTGGACTTGAACCAGCGGCCAACAGGTTATGAGCCCGCTGCTCTGACCACTGAGCTACGCCCCCAGATCCACTTGCCACATTATACCGTATTGTTAGCGTATATGCTACTAGTAGTCGAGTTTACTAAGGCTCCGGACGCCTTCGCCGGCAGCAGCGGAGCGCGAGTCAATCTTTTCCTTTGACTCATTGCGTCGTGGCCTATTGCTGTGCTGAGCGGCGGTTTGGGATGGGTGAGTGGTTTTAGCGGCATCACGCACTTTTCGGCGGTATGCAACGATTGCATAGAATTGCTCCGTCGCCTCAGTGCGGCACTTTTCATATTCTTGTGGTGACATGCCAAAAAGATGGTTGGCAATGGCGTGATCGAGCTCTTGCCAAGCATTGACGAGTTCGGGGGTGGAACGACGAGTGCGTTTGCGCTCAAGCGCATTAACAAAGCGTTGTCGGGCAAGGAGATCATCAAATGTAGGCCGCTTTGGCTGCATTTCAGAGGTAGAACCATCTGTGGTATGAGTGTTGGGGTGTATTGCGGGTATAGGCTCGGTTTGTTCATGATCGGCAGAATAAGAAGTATCACTATCACCAAATAGCTCGCCTTGTATTGCTAGTTGGGCTACCCGTACTGTTGCCTGTGTCGCAGCACGAACCACTGTTTCTGGTGAGATTGAAGACTCTAGACTGCGTTGTTGAGCAGCCTCTTGAGAGGGTTGTTTGTATGTCATCTTGCATTGGTTATAGCACAGAGGTCGACACCTGGCAAGTCTATGAGCGGTTTTTGGCAAAAATTGTGGTGCGCAGCGTGTTTTTTGCTGGCCCGCAGCTTTTGCAGCAACTGCGTGGTCTACGGTATAATAGAAGCCTATGAAGTTTGTGCTCAGCGACACTACCAAGCGCCACATCATCTACAAGATCAAGCATGATTATCTTCAGCTTAATACCATTGTGCTGGCGCTTGCGCTCGTGATTGCGACATACCTTGCCTGGCAGTCGGTGGCACGTCTCCAGCAGAACTATACGCAGCAGCGCGAGCTAGAGACGAAACGGCGGCAGCTTGTCCTCACCGAGCTTGAGACGCAAACGCTGCAATACCAAAAGAATTTCCGCGAGAGTGACGAGTACAAAGAGCTTGCTGCTCGTGAGAAACTCGGCTTGGTGGCACCTGGCGAGAAGGTGATTGTGCTGCCCAAGAACAGCCCCGAGGCACACGATCCACCAACCGACAAGCCCACTAACCCCGATACACAGAGTAGCAACTTCGAGCAGTGGGTAACCTTCCTCTTTGGTGGTGCAGCCGAGCAGGCTCAGCAAAGGATAAATAACAAGCGGGGAGCGGAAATCTTGACATTCAGGTGGTAAATCCTTGACAATCGGCATTCATCACTGGTAGAATAAGAACCGTAACGCGGGGTGGAGCAGCCCGGTTAGCTCGGTTGGCTCATAACCAACAGGTCGCAGGTTCAAATCCTGCCCCCGCAACCAAGGTAAGGACCCTACCACACGGTAGGGTTTTTGCTTTGGATTATCTTGGGAAGGTAGAGATGGAATGAGGTTAGTATCAACCTCAAAACTATTCTTGGTGCCTTTACCACTGGCGTCTAGTAGAGTGTAGTTTTCGTTCAAATGAGTGGAGATTTTTTACTGGCTCATGGGCTGGTAGGTACTGCTCACGCCTTCAATACAGTCAGCGGCTATTGTCTCTACCGTGAAGACCAAAAGACAAAGAGGGCGTAATGTAAATAATGCAGACCTTCAGAGGTGGCACACAAAGTACGATACACAAAGTTTCTTAGAATAAATAGTAAATAACTGGGGATAAATAAGGTAAAAAGTAAATTAAGAAACAATTTGTTTGCATTTTGTTCGTATATATGCTAGGATCGAGGTAGGTCGATAATGACAACACAAAAAGAGGGTAGATATGCGAAAAAAGACGAAAGAAACCATACTCGCCACCTGGAATCGGTCGCGTAGTATGGCAGAGCTGCGGGCATTCATTGCCGCGCGCCATAGCAAATTAGCAGAGGTAGAACTCTAAACGATCGAAAGCACCTTGGGTGATGCGCCTGAGGTGCTTTGAATATATCTCTATAATATTCATCCTCGCACATCCGAAATAGGCTATAGCCTTGGATAAAAAACAAAACGGCGCACTCGTCGTACGCCGCCTATCATACCTGGTAGCACCGACTGGGATCGAACCAGTGACCTCAGGCTTATGAGTCCTGCGCTCTAACCGGCTGAGCTACGGTGCCAAACATGACGCATTATAGCAGAGAATTGGCAAGAAGGCTAGGGCTCAGGCGAGTGTTTTGGCGTTCTTTTTTGCCTAGGTCAGTGGTATAATAGAGAAAACGCCCAATCAGGAGTTAAGGAGAACCACCACATGATACGACGACCACGCTACGATTATGATTTGTTGGTGCTGGGTAGTGGTGCAGCTGGCAGTACTGCAGCGTTGGTGGCAGCCCGGGCAGATAAAAAGGTGGGGCTGATTGAGGCAGACACCTTTGGTGGTGGTGCACCTAATTGGGGTGATATCCCTGTCAAGACGCTGCTGGGTGTGGCACAGCTCTATAACCGCATCCAACAAGGCCACCAGTTTGGGCTTGATACATCGCGGGTGGATTTTGACTACCCAGCCATCCAGCACTGGAAAAATACAGTGGTAGAGCGGACTGGCGCGGGTGATAACGAGCACTATTATAACCAGCAAGGGATTGATACATTCTACGGCAAAGGTGTCTTACGTGACCAGCACACTGTAACAATTGGTGACCATGAAGTAACAGCAGGGCATATTTTGATCGCAACAGGGGCACACGTGACCCAGCCAGCGATTGCAGGTATCGAGACGATTGACTGGCTGACACCACGCACCGCTCTCAAACTGAGCCGCCCGCCTCGCAGCCTATTGATCATTGGTGCGACGACGACGGCGATTGAGCTCGCACATTTCTTTGCGACCTTTGGTAGCACGGTGTCGGTTGGGCAGAGCAGTCCATCGCGCATTTTGCCAACTGAGGACGAAGAGGTAAGTGAGGCGGTGAGCAGCCTCTTGCAGCGCGACCAACCACTGTCGGTCCTAACGCAAACGACGATTCGCTCCCTCATGCGTGGCCCAAGTGGTAATGTGATCGTCCAATACATCCGTGGTGGCATTGAGCGGACGATGGAGGTAGAGCGTGTCTTGGTGGCGACCAAGCCAGAGCCGACCATTGATATTGGGCTGGATAATGCTGAGGTGACGTATTCGCCCGATGGTGGTGTTGAAGTCAATCAATTCTTCCAAACCAACGTGCGGCATATCTATGCGGCGGGCCACGTGCTGGGCAATGATGTGCCAACCCACACCGTCTTGAGCGAGGGCCGGCTAACGGCGCACAACATCCTTCACCCTAAATCACAAATGACGCTTGACTACGAATTAGTGCCGCGTGCTACCTTCATCTACCCAGAGGTGGCTAGCGTGGGCTTTAATGAAGATGACTGTATTAAGCGCGATCTCAAGATTAATAAAGTGTTGGTGCCGCTCGGGATGATTGCTCGCAGCAATACAAGTGACTTCCGTGAGGGGTTCGTCAAGCTGATTAGCGACAAACAAGGGGTATTGCTCGGCGGGACGATCGTCGCTCCGCGTGCTAGTGAGCTCATTCAAGAGGTCACTCTCGCCATCAAACACGACCTCACTGCTGAGCAGCTGGCAGAGCTCCCGCACGTTTTCTTAACGTGGAGCGAGGCAGTGCGAACGGCGGCAAGCAAATTATCCCGTAAGTAGAGAGATCTGTTTTGTAGCTGAGGCATCTTCACCTTCTTAGTTTTGGCTGCTTAATAATCTAGGAGTTTGAGCTTTTTTAGATCGACACTACTGGATTAGTTTTTTATTCTCTGCTACTTCTGAGAGTAGAGCGGTATAGAGGAAAAGAGTGGAAATTGCTAAAGCCTGAGCAATGAGGAGAAAAAGAAAAATTGAATATACTACCGTACTCTTCATAAAAACAGAGAATATTATGGTGTAAATTGCATAGGGTGTGGCCTATTGCTTTGCAGTATATGACGAAAGTTGTGACCACATTGCGAGACTCTAGAGCCTACAAGAAGCTCACTGGTGAAGACTCTGCCACGCTGGCTTGCATCGGTGTATTGCTAAAATAGCAAAGAGTATCCACTTTCAGCTCCATTTAAGCAAGACGGGGCATACTACCTGTAGTAGCACATGCTACCTCCTCCTCTATCATGCAAGCCGCCGTTCCTCCTCCCGGGCGGCTTGTTTTGTGTCTTGCGCCTAGCATATTGCGCATAATAAAACTAGTATTTACTCCTCTTTGCAAAATGAATATACTATTGCCATGGCATATCTTGTTGCAGTGTCTGGTGGTGTGGATAGTGTAGTGCTCTTGGATGTGATGGCGGCGCAGGCAACGGAGCCGTTGATTGTGGCGCATGTCGATCATGGGATCCGGGGTGAAGCGTCGGCAGCAGATGCACGCTTTGTGGCAGCACTGGCGGCGCGCTATGGACTACCCTTGTGTCTACCCGGCTAGAGCTTGGGTCGAATGCGAGCGAAGCAGCAGCGCGAGAGGCTCGGTATGATTTTTTGCTCGATACGGCAGCGCAGTACCAAGCACCAGTGGTAACAGCACATCACTTGGACGATTTGGTAGAAACAGTGGCGCTTAACTTGGCGCGTGGGACAGGCTGGCGTGGGCTGGCCGTACTGAATCGCCCCGGGGTGGAGCGGCCACTACTGGGCTGGCGCAAGGCAGATATCCGCGCCTATGCATTGACTCATCGCCTGGAATGGGTAGAAGATGAGACGAATGCGAGTGACCGCTACACGCGCAATCGGCTGCGGCGCTGCATTCAGCGGCTCCTCACGGCAGAGCAGGCGGCGCAGATTACCTCGCTGCGGGATCGGCAACTTGCGCTGCGCCATACGATTAATGATGAAGTGCAACACCTCTTGCCACAGTTTGCGGCTGAACGCTATGGATTTATTATGATCGATGAAGCAAGTGCTCAGGAACTATTGGGTGCGATGATCATGTGGGCAGGTGCGCCGCGCCCAACTCGTCCGCGGCTTGAGCGTGCGGTGCTGGCCATCAAGACTGCTCGTCCAGGCAGCCACCATGTGGTGGGCGACGGAGTGTATTTGCAGTTTAGCCCTCGGCAATTCACTGTAGAAGTGGTACAATAGATCAGATTACTGTGTGAGAATGCAAGCGAACGAAAGGAGTGAGTTCCCTGATGAATAAAAAACCGTCGAAAGCGACCAATGCCCTGCGTCTAGGGCTGTTTTGGGCAATTGTGGTACTGGGTGTGCTGGCATTTTGGGCAATTAATTCGCCGCAGGCCAACCTTAAGGAGGTGCCGCTCTCGGACGTGGTGAACCGAGCAAATAATGGCAAAATTGCTAAGATCGAGATCCAAGGTAATGAGCTGACTGTTACACCCAAAGGCCAGTCCAAGCCGACCGAGCGCAGCCTCAAAGAGAATGGCACTATCTATACCCAAGGACTCAAGCACGACAAAACAGAGGTAAAAGTGCAAAATGAGTCACAGACGGGCCTATTGTTTTGGAATCTCGCACCAATTGTCCTGTCGGTCGTATTGTTTGGCGTTCTCTTTATGTTTATGATGCGCCAAGCCCAGGGACAGAATAGTCAAGCGATGGGCTTTGGCAAGAGTAAGGCCAAGCTGTATGGCCTTGATAAAGAGCGGGTAGTATTTGATGACATTGCGGGTAATGAAAACGCCAAGCAAGATTTGCAAGAGGTGGTGGACTTCCTCAAGCATCCCAAGAAATATCAGAGCCTCGGTGCTAAGATCCCTAAAGGGATTCTCCTTGTTGGTAACCCTGGTACCGGTAAAACGATGTTGGCGCGAGCGGTTGCAGGCGAGGCTAACGTGCCGTTCTTTTCCATTAGTGGCTCAGAGTTTGTGGAGATGTTTGTTGGTGTGGGGGCAAGCCGGGTACGCGACCTCTTTGCTAAGGCCAAGAAGAATGCGCCAGCCATTATCTTCATTGATGAGATCGATGCCGTGGGACGTAAACGTGGCTCTGGCATGGGCGGTGGCCACGACGAGCGCGAGCAGACGCTGAACCAGATTTTGGTAGAGATGGACGGCTTTGAGGCTGATACAAACGTGATTATCCTAGCGGCAACCAACCGGGCCGATGTGCTCGACCCAGCACTGTTGCGCCCAGGCCGCTTTGATCGCCATACGACGATTAGTCTGCCCGAGCGCAAAGACCGTGAGGCAATCCTCAAGGTGCACTTCAAGAACAAACCAACCGATGCGTCGGTCGACCTCGACAAGCTTGCTGCCAAGACAGCCGGTAGCAGTGGTGCCGACCTCGCAAACATGGCCAACGAAGCAGCAATTATTGCAGCGCGCCGTGGCAAGAAGACGATCACCAACCAAGACCTGACCGAAGCCTTTGAGAAGGTGGCGATTGGCCCCGAGCGCAAAGCTAAGGTAATGACCGACCACGAGAAAGAACTCACGGCGTATCACGAGGCGGGTCACGCTATTGTGGGGCATGTCTTACCGGATAGCGATCCGGTACATAAGGTGACCATCATCCCGCGTGGTGGTACGGGCGGCGTGACATGGTTCTTACCCCCAGAAGACAAAAGCTACACCAATGTATACGAGTTTAAGGATATTCTGGCCCGAGCAATGGGTGGGCGGATTGCTGAGAAGCTAATCTATGGCGATGACGGCATTACAACCGGAGCGGGCAGTGACCTGCGCAAAGCGACGGAGATTGCCCGTGATATGGTGATTGAGCAGGGCATGGGTGCAAAGCTCCGCGATCAGGTCTTCCACGAAGATAACGGCGGCATGGTGTTCGACAAGATCACTCACGAGCGGCCATATAGCGATGCGACTGCTGAGGCGATTGACCATGAGGTAGAGGCGCTTATCAAAGAAGCTTCTCGCCGTGCTGAGATTGTCCTCTCGCACAACCGTCCAGCGCTTGAGAAGCTCAAAGATGAGCTGCTTGTTCACGAAACACTCGAAGAAGACGAAGCTAAGGCTGCAATGGCAGATGCCACTTTGCCAACGGAGGCCAAGCTCCACTAGGAGCAGGAGGTATATCAGTGGCACATGGAGCAAATCGTCGGCGTGTCCGCTCAGTCGTCGCCAAAGCAAATAGCAAACTAAATATTAAGAATGCAGCTGCCCTACTAGCAGGCTCGACGCTGCTATCGAGCGTCTTGGGGATGTATCGCGAGCGGCTCATCAATGGTATGTATTATGACACCTACAAAGTGGGTGCTGATGCCTATACCGTAGCCTTTACTATCCCCGACTTCATGTTCTTTGTGCTGGTATCTGGGGCGCTGAGCGTGTCATTTATACCGGTGTTTAACCAGCGCTTGGCGTCAGGCAACAAGCAGTCGGCATGGGATTTGAGCTCGAGCTTGATCAACTTCTTGGCACTCTCCACCTTAGCGGCAAGTATTTTGATTATGATCTTTGCCGAGCCGCTTGTGAATGTTGTGGTGGGGCCGGGGCTCAGCGAGTCGGGGCGGAGCCTGGCAGTGAGTATGATGCGCGTGATTGCGGTCAACCCATTCCTCTTCTCTATCTCTACCGTCATTGCGAGCATGCAGCAGGCAATTGGGCGCTTTACCTTCTATGCGTTGGCACCAACGATCTACAACATTGGTATTATCATTGGTGCAACCTTCTTTACGAACGGTATCAACATCTTTGGCTGGCAGGTGTTTGAGGGTGGCATTATGGGTGTAGCACTGGGCGTGGTGCTAGGCTCGGTACTACAGCTGATTGTTAGCTCGATTGGTCTGCTGGGTTTAGATTTCGACTATCGCTTTATGATCAAGCGCAAGAACAAGAGCTTTCGCCAGGTGCTCCGCCTGCTGCGGACGCGCTCACTCGACCAAGGAATTGACTACTTCAATGGCCTCGTGGAGACAAACCTCGCCTCGCGTATGGCTGACGGGACGGTCCGAGCCTATCAACAGGCGTCGGCACTGTCGTTGATGCCAGTGAACTTGATCGGCGTGGCGATTAGCAATGCCGCCTTTCCGCAAATGACGGAGCACCTGGGGGCAGGGCGCGAGGATCTCTTCCGCAAAGAACTGCAGGTGATGATCCGGGTGATTATTGGTTGGCATTGCCAGTGGCGGTCATTACCTACTTTGCACGGGGCTATGTGGTGAGCTTTATCCATAACGGGGGTGACCCAGTGATATCCGGTTTTCTTGGGGTGCTAGTTTTGACGATATTTTTCCGCACGATTTATCACATTGCAGCCCGTAGCTTCTACGCACAGCAGGATACCAAGACACCACTTTATATCTCATTCTTTGCGATTGGGTTTAACATTATCCTAGCGATTATCTTGGTGAATCTCTGGTCGAAGAACCAAAACCCGGGCTATGGCCTAGCTTGGGCGCAGTCTATCACTGCCGTGGTGGAGGTGATTGTCCTCTTCTTCTTCATGGGGCGGCGCATGCCGAGGCTGTTTGACCGCAGCTTCATCAACAGCATCTACAAGATGGTTATTGCTGCGGTGCCAACTGGTTTAGCTGCCTACCTGAGCGTGGTAATGATCCCCTTTGGCACAAACGATAAGAGTTTCTTCCTCGCCTTCCCGAAATTTATTATGATTACAGTTGTGAGCTTTGCGGTTTATATATGGTTCAGCCGGCGACTAAGGCTTAAAGAGGCCGAGCCAGTGCTTAATCGGTTGCGGCAGATCTTCTTTGGACGGATTAACCTTGGCTGGAACTGGAAACGCTAGCGTATGGAACATATCCGTAATTTCTGCATCATCGCCCATATCGACCACGGCAAGAGTACCTTGGCCGACCGCATGATGGAGCTGACGGGCACCGTTACTAAGCGGGATATGAAGCAGCAGTTGCTGGATAGTATGGATCTGGAGCGCGAGAAGGGAATTACCATTAAGCTCGCCCCGGTGCGGATGAAGTATGAGTATAAATCGGAAGCAAGTAGCATATCACCTGTTGATTCAATTGACGGGGGCGGAAACACCGCGCCCCAACCTGGCGCCTACGACCTCAACTTGATTGACACCCCCGGCCACGTGGATTTTAGCTACGAAGTATCGCGCAGCTTGCAGGCCTGCGAAGGCGCGGTGCTGGTGGTGGATGCTAGCCAGGGGATCCAGGCGCAGACGCTGGCCAATGTGTATCTGGCGATGGAGCAGGACCTCACGATCATTCCGGTGCTCAACAAGGTTGACCTGCCAGCAGCCGATGTGCCGCGCGTTTCCAAGCAGGTGATTAATCTACTCGGCTGCGACGAGAGCGATATTATTCATATTTCGGCTAAGACTGGGCAGAATGTACCGCAGGTGCTGCGGGCTATCGTCGAGCGTATCCCGGCACCAGTGTCGCCACTAGCGGTGCAGGCTGAGAGCATGGCCGCGCAGGGGGGCGATAGGCCAGCCGTACCAACTCGCGCCCTGATTTTTGATAGCTACTATGACGACTACCGTGGAGTGATTCTTTATGTGCGAGTGGTAGATGGCACGATACCGAAAGGTGCGGACATCACCATGATGGCCACCGGCGCCCGCGGCCTTGCCCTGGAGGTAGGGCACCTGAGCCCAACCATGCAGCCCGACCCACTGCTTGGCACCGGCGAAATCGGCTACATCGTCACTAACCTCAAGACCACGCGTGAGGCGCGGGTGGGGGATACGGTGACACTCAAGAAATACTTCGAGTAGTTATAACATAGTGATATAGTTTATCGTATGATAGCTGTGATAAAAAAGTACGACACATTCATCGCTATCTTGCTTGCTGGCCTGATTATGCTATTCATCGCCGCGGCATTTACTGTTCCGAGTTTTTGGGATTGGCTGTGGCAGCGGCACCATAATCAGCTGAGCTGGTATATCCGTCCGTTATTCTTGATACCATTTTGTTGGTTCGCGTATCGGCGGAGCTGGGCAGGGATAATGATGGTGATATTACTCACCTTGACCAGCATGGGGTGGTTTGCTGCGCCCAGTGAAACGAATTTACAGGTGCAACAGTTTTTGCAAGTTGAGCAGCAGTACCTACAGGGTGAATGGACATTTGGTAAGATTTTTCTCACATTGCTTATACCACTATCCTTTAGTGCTTTAGCAGCGGCATTGTGGTGGCGAAATATCTGGCTAGGTGTGGCAGTCATGGCGTTCATGGCTGCCGGTAAATTACTATGGAGTATAACTTTTTCTGGTGAAGCTGGTCTGGTGGTGATTGCCCCTGCGACAATTGGATTTGTTCTATGTAGTGGCTGTTTGTGGTTGGCTATGATGTTGTCTCGTCGTCGTATCCCTAGGGTTAAGAAAATGAATTTTATTAAGGAGAGGTCAAATAGGTAAAGCTATTATCCATATTTTGCCAACCATGCCATCACACCAACTGCAAAAATGGCGCACCCAGTCATCACAAATACTCTTCGATCATCCCCGGCTCACCGTCGCAGAAGATACAGTAGAGCTGCCAAATGGAAAGATAATCCAATATATCCATTATCCCTACCACGGGCATGGTGGGGTAATCGTAGTGTGTCGCCGAGGTGACAATATCTTGGTGCAGCAAGAGTATTCGTACCCGGTGGATGAGGTGTTGTATCAGTTCCCGGGCGGGAAGATCGAAGCAGGTGAGGATGTGTGCGCGGCGGCGCAGCGAGAGCTGGCCGAGGAGTCGGGTATTGCTATGACAGGTGTGCGAGCGTGTGGCTGGCTCTATGTCGACAATCGTCGCACCAGTGCGAAGCTCCATGTGGTTTACGGCGAATATGCTGGGACAAACCACCAACATCGGCCGGATGACACCGAGCAAATCATTTCGGAGTGGCTGCCGATTGCCACCATCCACCGCATGGTCGCTACTGGTGTAATCACCAACTACGCCATGCTCGCTGCCTGGGCTTTGCTCGCCAGCACCCTCCAGCAAGTAGGAGACTCTCGTGCGAACGAGTAGTGTGGAATTACCATCGGCCAGTGAACTGCGCACAATGATACACCAAGAATCGCCACGGTTAGCTCGGCACCAGGATTATCTTGACGCACGGCCGTGGTTGTTTGCAGAGCTGAAACGGATTGCACATAACGCTGGTATCGATACAGCTGTTTTTGATCATTATACAATGTACGATTTTGATGATACTATATCGAAGCTTCATCGGTTCACAGTGCAACTTGCTGATTACTTGGCTCAACATGCTCATCATAGCGAAGCTGCTACACTCTACGAGGTGCTCGCAAGGGTAACCCACCAAGGCCGTCGGATGTCATACTGGTGTTTGGCTCGGCAGAGAATTGGCGAATTGCTACTGCAGTGGAGTTGTATCATGCTGGTGTTGCTCCCAAAATAATGATTGCTGGTGCTTCGCCGCGCTGGGCAGTTGCCTACGGTAAAGATACTCCTGTAGCCGAAGCTTGGCGCATGGCGGAGTATGCTCTAACTCATGGTGTCCCGGCAAGGGATATCATCATCGAAGATCAATCAATATCCATCCCAGACAATGTGAAGCGCAGTATTGACTGCTGGGAAGCGATGCTGTGGTGCCCACGACGTATTACACTGGTGACGAGTGAATTTAATGTTCGCCGTGCAGAGATGAATATGTATAAGTTTGCGCCATGGCCAGTAGAGATCTTTACCGCAAGCCCTGAGCCAAGCCCAGCCTTAAGAGTGGACACATGGATAGCAACCGACCGTGGCCGCCGCCTCATCCTCAACGAATATGCTAAAATTATAATAGAAAGTACCATTGATCATCTGCTGGCGGCAGAGAAGGGAGTGTGAATATGGGGTACGTTGGCTCGTATGTGTGGCAGTTGCGCCAGAAGGTTGGGGATAAGAAATTACTCACGACAACTGTTGATGTCTTGCCTGTTGATGAAGCAGGGCGCGTCAAACTCATCTACGCTAAAGCCTTTGATCGCTGGAGTACAGTGGGCGGTCATGTCGAGGAAGGCGATAGTTATGCCAGCGCGGCACTACATGAGCTGCATGAAGAAGCAGGAATCACTGCGCACGCCAGCGACCTTGAGCTCTTTGCAACGCAGTCTGGACCAGGGCGGGTGTATCATTATCCTGATGGTGACACACAAGCCTTTACTGTAGTGTTTTGCCTCAAGCAATGGCAAAGCGAGGCATCGCACACTGATACTGAGGAAGTAGCGACAGGCCAGTGGTTCTCGCTAGACGAAGCATTGCAGCTCAATACGAATGACGCCACACGCCAAATTCTCACTGCCTACCAGAGGTATAACGAGACGGGCGTGGTGCAGATGATAGAGGAACGGTAATACTCTACCTAATAGAGGATCGGTATGACGCAAGAAAGATTCCTGACAGAAAAGAACATAGCACATAACAGTGAAGGTGAAGCAAAGGCGGGCTGGCACACAGCTTTTGCAGGCATGATGTTTGATGTCCAACATAATGACAAGGGCTGGGAAAGAGTGGTGCGAGCGCCAGGCGTGCGTATTATACTTGATGATCAAAACAGTGGTAAAATCTTGCTCACCCGCGAATTCCGTCATGAGCTGGATGGATATGATTATCGCCTGCCAGGGGGTAAGGTATTTGATTCGCGTGCCGGTTACCAAGCTGCTCGCGCCCAACATATTGATATAATTCAAGCCGCGACGACGAAGGCTGTGCATGAGGTGCAAGAAGAAGCGGGTTACACGATTGTCGACCCGCAGCTTATTCACACCTCGACACTTGGTGCGACGGTGAAGTGGGATTTATATACATTTGTTGCAACGAATTTTATAAAAAGTGATGATGGGCAGCAACTTGAGGATGACGAAGTGATTCAGACAGACTTGTGGTTTTCGTATGATGAGGTGTACGAAATGGCCTTGAAAGGTGACATGCACGAGGATAGAATCGCGATGGTATTATTACGGTATCTAACAGATAAAAAGAATGAATAACGAGAAAGATAATATTTAACAGAGGAAGCCACAATGAGCAAATTCGACGCCATGGCACCAGAAGAAATTGGCCAGCTCTTTCCTATAGAGGTGGTACCATATGATGAACGGTGGCAACAGTTATTCATGGCTGAGGCAGCGCGGGTAAGTGGTACGCTGGGTGATGAGGTGTGTGCCATCGAGCATATTGGTAGCACAGCGGTGCCGGGATTGGCAGCCAAACCAATCATAGATAGCCTACTCCTTGTGAGCAAGCTTGATAGTAGAGCGAAACAGCGGCTGATAGAGAAGCTTCGCCCGCTTGGCTACGAAAATATGACTAATGCTGAGACGGAACTGACAATGGAGTTTGGCAAAGGATATGACGTAGATAATCCGCTGCAACAGAAGTACCATCTCCATGTCGAGCAGGCAGAGGCGATGCCGTCGCCAAGGATTATCTTTCGTGATCGCCTGCGGAATAGCCGCGTCTTGCGCGAGAAGTATACCAAACTCAAACATGAGCTGGTGCAGCAGTATCGACACAACAGAGAGGCATATACAGCGGGTAAGGCGGCCTTTGTGCGAAAGGTATCGTCCAATTCATTTCCTTCAACTTAAAAAGCGACTAAATGTTAGGTGCGAAGTAGGGAAGTACCATTGACATTTATAAACAATAGTTATATCATGAGATTCATTAATAAGCTATTTATGGAGTATCGTGCTGTGAAAGAAAAGCGTAGTCTTTTAAAAAAATATAAGTGCTTCTTGGGATATTATCAGTCTTGGTGGGAATGTTCTTAAGTTCAGGGGGGGGGTAGATCAAAGGGATGCGCAGCTTGGTAAATTGTCGGCTGAGCTAGCTGCGAAGGTAGAAACCGGTGATATGGATCCTGTTATTGCCGAGGATGAGATGAGTAGAGCAGCTCGTCCACAGTCAGCCCAGGAAGCAATGCTTACAGATCCCAATGCTGAAAAGGCTAGCATACGCCTTAGTCGTCTTGCTGAGGGCGGCCACGTTGACCCTGTAGTAGCAGAGGACCTTCTTAATTCTGGTTTTCATCGCTATACCACAGAAAAGACTTTAGAGCATATAAAACGCAAGACACCCTAGATAGAAGTATGTAAGTTGCAAGCTATGTATCTCCGTCGTGCCATCAAGGTGCTATAATATAGCTTAATATGTCGTTAATAACCGTCCAGCCTCTCCCTGGCTACAAAGAAGTCAAGCCCTTCGTCTACGCAGGGTTTTTCCCAGTGTCTAATGAAGATTACAATGACCTCAAGGAGGCGATTGAGCGACTGAGCCTGAGTGATAGTGCGCTGCAGTTCGAGCCAGAGAATTCGCCGGTGCTAGGTTATGGTGTGCGGATTGGTTTCCTTGGCCTCTTGCATATGGATATCATTCGTGAGCGGCTCGAGCGTGAGTACAATTTGGACCTCATCGTCACCAACCCAAGTACCGACTACCAAGTCAGCCTAACCAACGGTGATGAGCTAGATATCAAGTCTGCCAGCGAATTGCCTGACCCGGCCCAGATCAAGGAGATTCGCGAACCGTGGATTGATGGTGAGATCGTTGTGCCCCAAGATTACATCGGCGCAGTGATCCAGCTCATCGTCAGTAAACGTGGCCGGCAAAAGAACCTCAGTTACATCGACGAGCGTGCCCTCATCTCCTTTGCGGCACCACTGGCAAATCTCCTGACGGATTTTTATGACCAACTCAAGTCAGTCACCAGTGGCTATGGGTCGTTTAATTATGAACTGCGAGGCTACCAAGCAGAGGATTTAGTGCGCGTGGATTTCTACGTGGCGGGCGAGATGGTCGATGCGCTGAGTGTGATGTGCCACCGCTCGGAGTCGCAACGGCTGGGGCGCGAGGTGGTGAAGAAGCTCAAGGATGTCGTGCCGCGCCAGAGCTTTGAGGTAGCACTGCAGGCGGCGATTGGTGGGAAGTTTATTGCTCGCGAAAATATTGGTGCCTACCGCAAAGATGTGACGGGCTATCTGTATGGCGGCGATGTGAGCCGCAAAAAGAAGCTCCTCGCCAAGCAAGCTCGCGGCAAGAAGCGCATGAAACGCTTTGGTAAAGTCGATATTCCCAGCGAAGCCTTTACGGTAATGCTCAAGCGAGATTAGCAACTAACAGGAGTGGTGTTACGAGTGCAGATACGTTATGATCGATTGGTGGCCGATATAGACAGAGCACTCGTGTATGACAATGTGCCACCTGCAGAGAGAGAGAGCGATTATCGGTATTGGCGAGCGGTGAGCTTAGCGCGGCTTGCGCTAGAATTGAGCAATGGCAACGATGCGCTTACTTTTGATGGCATGCCAGTGCATTTTACTCGTCACTATGCAGATGCACGACGCACAGCACAGTCAATTGCCCGTGGCCGGTGGACATACCAAACGCGCGGTAGAGAAGAGGAGATTGCAGCAATGATTCATCATGAGTTTCGACCTGAGCAGCAGCTCCAACCAGCATTGATTATTGCGCACAGGCAATATCACGCTGTAACGAAACCAGATCATATGGGGATGCCTGATTGTGTGCGTATCGGAGGACATATGACAGATATCGATCAGTACTCCCAAGAGTTTCTGGAAGACTACTTTCAGATAGATTTAAACAATATCAAGAATAATAGCTAGCTTCTTACGCCACGGGTGAGAAACCACTCTCTACGATGTGCTATCATAAATATGATATGACTATGACGAATCTTCAATCACTTATCGAACAGTATCAGCCAACCGAGGCAGTGCGCCAGCTTGTATGCGACACAAGGATAGTGCTGCTCGTTGGCATCTCTGGGGCGGGCAAGGATACGACGAAGCAGCGGTTGCTCGCGAGCACCGAGTTTGCCGATATCGTCTCGTACACCACCCGTCAGCCTCGCCAAAATAAAGGTGTGTGGGAGCAAAAGGGGGTCGACTATCATTATATCGATGAAGCAACTGCTGCAGAGCTGTTGCAGAGCCGTGCCTTTGTCGAGGCGAAGTTTGTCCATGGAACGCTCTATGGTACAGGGGTCAGGCAGATTCAAGATATTCGCGATGCAGGTAAGATTGCGGTGACGGATATTGATGTGCAGGGTGTTGATGAGTATAAGAAGCTTTCTCCAGGTGTGGTCGCGATATTTCTCTTGCCACCGAACTTCCAAGAGTGGCGCCGCCGCCTCAGTGTGCGCTATACCTCGCAGGCGGAGTTTGATCGTGAGTGGCCTAAGCGCTATACCAGTGCAATCCGCGAAATCACTCACGCACTCGAAGTCCCATACTACCACTTCGTCATCAACGATGATATCGACGAGACGGCGCGCATTGTGCGGGCAATTGCCTCCAAGCCAGATGTGTATAATCGCAAGGACGACGAAGCTCGCTTGGCGGCGCGAGATTTGCTCGATAGCCTCTTGCGCGAGCACCCGGAGCATGTATGAGTAAGCCAGCCACGCATGCTACCGCTGAGCCAGGTGATGTAGAACATAAGCAACGTTCATCTCTGGCGCTGCGTCGACCAGTGTGGTCGCCCACGGCGTTGGTCGATCAAGGGTTCTTTATTTTTGCGGGGGTGGCGTCATTTTGGTTTGTTTGGCTGGTGTGGCGCGAAGGTTGGCACACTGGTGGCTGGTGGCTGGTGGGGTTTTTGCTGTGGTGTGGGTGATCACGGCATATTTTGCATTGCCGCGCTTGCACCGTATCTTAAGTAGTATTTATGTGCCTAATTATTTCATTGGCCGAACACGCACCACAGATGGCCTCCTCGGAGATCCAGTCAATCTCGCTTTTCGTGGTAGCGAAGCTCAACTGCACCGTGCCATGACGGCCGCTGGCTGGGCGCTGGCTGATGACGTGACGGTGCGCTCGTCGTGGCGGATTATCCTCGCCACACTGACCCGCCGCAGCTATCCTAATGCACCAGTCTCACCTCTAGTGCTATTTGGCCGGCAGCAGGACTTTGCCTACCAGCAGGAGATTGATGGCAACCCAGGCAAGCGCCACCACGTGCGCTTTTGGCGCTGTCCCCAGGGGTGGTTGCTGCCTGGTGGGCATCAAGTGGACTGGCTGGCGGCTGGTACGTACGACAAGAGTGTGGGGCTATCAATCTTTACGTTGCAAGTGACACACAAGATTGACGAGAACACCGACATCGAGCGTGACTATGTCGTCAAAACGGTTACGCGCGCCCTTCGTTCGATTGAACTCACGGTGCTGGAGGATTTCTCGACGGGCTACCACTCACGCAATGGGGGTGGAGACAACATTATTACCGATGGCGACCTGCCCGTTATCGAGCTTGGCCGCGTCCGTGCCAAGGCAAGCGAAGACGAGGACATGCCTTCCGATCTAATTCTCGATGCAACGGTGCACGAGACTATGCCCGATGAGCACGCCACCCTCATGTCGCAATTTTTGAGCCGCCGCCCACCACAGATCGCCCTTGGGATTATTATGATTGGCCTGGCGATTGCTGTGGCCACGATGAGTACCTTCTTCGAGATTCTCAACTTTAGCCACTTGCGCATGGAAGTCGTGCGGATTTTTCACGAGAGTGGCCTGCCGCTGCAGAGTATTGAGAGTGCGACGCATATCGTGGCGACTATCTCAGCCATTGTATCGACGACGTGGATTGGCATCGTGATTTTTCTTGCGGGGCTAACCTTCCGCGGCAGCGATCGCTCGCGGATTTTGCTAATGAGCATTGCTAGCCTTGCAGCGGTGATTAGTTCATTTGGGCTAACGATTGGCAGGGTCACATGGTCGGCTGCTGGCACACTGCTCTTCATTGGTGTCAACATCGTCATTGTGCTCATGTTCTCCACCGATGCTGCCCGGCGCTTCACGCGGGCACGCAGTGGGAAATGATACCCCGGATTCATAGATTGTACTTGTTATTATTGTGCTGTTTCTACTCTGATGCGGGCAAGAAGGGTAGTTTATTGTATCTGATAAAGCTACTATCGATCATAACAATTAACCCTGACCTCAGGGAGAGGAGTTGAATACTCACGAATAATATTCATCTCTATCAATGTTCCAGGAGAGGGGTGATAACAACGAGAGGCGTGAGAACTGGCAAAGCTTTGGCAGCTCAAATTTACTCAGATTGACAACAGGCAAAAAATCGCTACACTACCTGATATTGTGACAGAGCAGCTTAATGATAAGTTTAATGATATTGTTGATGAGCTGGGGGCTGACTCTGATCCTGATAGCTATATTCCTGAACAATGTCGAGAGTGCCCACTGCTGGCAGGAATGATAGAGGCACTCAAAATAGCATTAGCACAGAATGAAGCGCTGAAGCGTACAGTACTTGAAACAGTAGACAATATTACAACATGGCTACGAGTGCAAGGCATGTCTGAGGAGGAGATAAAGCAGATCCTAGAAGACCCGGAGCGGCTAGAAGAGGCACGAGCTGAGTATAGGAAGATTGCAGAGATGAAGCTTGCTATGGGTGATGCCGCGCTCAATCAGCTGCTGCCAGGCATAGAAAAGCAAACAGCAGGCTGCCCTGGAATCATAAGATGCACGAGTCGAGATGGAGAAACGGTTGTAGAGGTGTGCGGCTCACACACTATGCCTAACGGAAAGAGTAAAGAAGCAACGATAGTCAATCGTACTGGCAGAGATGAGCAGGGCTTATCCGAATCAGATACCTCCGATCAATAGCAGCCTATTTACGCCAATAAATAACGACAGAGGGATATACAAAACACCGATGGCATCAGATAAAGAACGAGAATTTTATGGCATTGTGGAGGGGCTTGATGAGCCAGATATATCTGCAGCTTCTTATATCCCCAAGCAGTGCTATGGCTGCCCGCGAGCAGCCGAGCTGCGCCGCAGGATAGCGATGACGGCTTGGACGTATAGCGAGCTCTGGAGAAATTGTTTTGATATTGCAGATGGCGACCCCGACCTGGGCAAAGCCATCGTGTGTGCTATGGATCGGCTCAAGCAGCAGAATCTGCAGGCGAGAGATGAGCTGAGTCAGCTCATTGCTCAGTGTAAGGAGCGCTAGTTGTGATAGGTAAAATAGTGAAAAGGAATAGAAGAGTGACAGAGGTGGCAACTACCGTATGTATGTTGCTATCACCCCCCGCACCGTGAATGATCGAGAGTGCAATGGTCAGGCATCGTGATCTCAACGACAAAGGATCGGAAGGATAGCTCGCTGTGACGCGTCTTGCCAGCAGACGAGGATCAGTAGCAGGGAATAGACTACATCTTCCACTAGCTCATTAGCACTCTATTGACGAGAGTGCCAAACCTACGCTATAATGCGACTATGACCGAACGGCAACAAGCGATTCTTTCTGCTATCATTGAGCAATACGCCGAGATTGCTGCCCCTGTGGGGAGTGTAACGCTGGCGAAGCTATTTGGGGTGTCTAGTGCAACCATTCGTAGCGAGATGGCCAAGCTCGAGGAGATGGGCTTTGTCAAGGCGCCGCACACCAGTGCTGGGCGTATCCCCACCAGCAAGGGCTACCGCTTCTACGTCAACGGTATCACTAACGCTCAGATGAGTGAGCTACCCAGTGGGATTGACCGCAGCACCAAGGCTATCGAAGCGCACGTTAACTCACATCTCGATGCAGCCGACCGAGCCATTCGCAGTGCGGTAGATAGCCTCGTCGAACTCACGGGTAACCTGGGCTTTGCTACCATTGGCAGTGAGCTTTATATGAATGGTATTAGTCGGCTCTTTAGCCAGCCAGAATTTCTTGAGGGCAAGCATGTCCAATCAGTGGCGCATTTGATTGACAATATCGAGCCGTGGCTGCGCGAAGCTCGGCCCAACGAGCCGCTCAATGTCTTCATCGGCAGTGAGAACCCCATTGGCAAGAGCAGCGATGCGACGCTCATTATTAGTAAATTTCGCTCGCCCTATAGCGACCGCAGCTACATTGGTGTAATTGGTCCCATGCGCCAGCACTACCGCCGTACTATCGAGCTGGTTAAACGCACTGGGGTGATGCTGGAGGAGATATTATGATGACACGACCACTGTTATTTGCGCTGCAGCCGTGCTATACTATGAAGGATAATGACGACTGAGCAGCCTGCTCAGTACCACAGGCAACACCACTAGGCAGGAGGAATGATATCGATGACAAAACACAAGAAAAGCGCCAAATACAACGGAGCTTGAGCAGCAGATTGGTGAGCTCACGCAGGATTTGCAGCGCACCAGAGCAGACTTTGAGAATTATCGCAAACGCGTTGACGCCGAAAAATCCCACGCCAAGGCAGCGGGTACTCAGCAAGCAATTCGCAAGCTCCTGCCCGTGATTGATACGATAGAGCGCGCTACCGCCAACGTCCCTAAGAAGCTCCAGAATGACACCTGGGCAAGTGGAGTAGTAGCGATGTCGAAGAAGCTCGATGGCTTGATGGCAGAGTTTAAGCTTGAGCCGATCGTAGTTGAGCTTGGCACGACCGAGTTTGATCCAGACCTCCACGAGGCCGTCTCGATGGACGACGAGGGTGGTGACAAAGAAATTATTAGCGAAGAGCTGCAGCGCGGCTATAAGCTTGATGGTCACGTCCTGCGTTATGCTATGGTGCGGGTCAGCCGGCAGCCGTAGGAGTGAGCGGGATGAGGCGTTGGCTGCTTGCAGGAACACTCATCATTATAGCAACACTTGGTGTTGGCAGTGCTCATGCTCATGCAACGCCACTGGCTAACCAAGCCGATATTGCAGTGGTTAAGCGAGCGAGCACAGCCTATCAAGCCTTTACACGCGAGCTTTATGCCACCCAGCCCAAGAAGGACTCTATTGATGAACGAGCCAAGCAGGCCGCAGCAGCTTTTGCAGTAGTGGCGAAGCACTCGTTTTCTCCGCAACTTGGTGATGAATACAGCCGTCATGCGGCAGCTGTGAAGGAAAAAGCCTCAGCCGTCAAGACACTTCTTGAGCGTGCTCCGCAAACCTTTGCTAGCAAAGATACGCAGGCTGCAGCAGTCTATTTGACAGATGTAGAAACAGCGGTGAGTCAGTACGACTCAGCTGTTGGTGTGCTTAATACAACAGTAGACGATGCCAACCAAGCGACGAATCGCCTCTATTTGCTTATGGTGATTGGTGCTGGACTCGTGGCGGCAGTCGCTGCAGTCTGGGCGCGGCGCCAGCATACCCGGACATTTGCTAGTAAGCGTGTAGTGCGGGCACGCTGGGCCATAGTTGCAGCAGCGGCAGCACCACTAGTGGGAGCAGTTGCGCTCTATGTGATATTTATCCAAGGGAGTGACACACGGGTTGTGCGTGGCGTGGGCTACGCGGTGCTGACCGGTGGTGTAGCAGTTCTTATCTATGCAGTAATGGCGTATTGGCGTCTCCGGCGGGCTGAGACACTAGCCGCAGCAATTGCTGCAGGTGATGAGATCTATCAGTGGTGAGCAAAATCTATTAGCACTCTTGACAGCCGAGTGCTAGCTCGCTATACTAAACCTATTGGCACTCGCCTCCAAAGAGTGCTAGAATAGACAAGATGTTAATAACCGAAACAATAAACTAACAACGTTGCGTCGTTGCCGGCAGGGCAGGCGCACTAGGAGGAAACATATGGGTAAAACTATCGGCATCGACCTCGGTACAACCAACAGTGCCTTTGCATACTTGCTTGCGGGCAAGCCAGAGGTTATTGCGAATGCTGAAGGCAACCGCACCACACCATCAGTGGTAGCAATCAACAAAAAAGGTGAGCGCCTTGTGGGGCAGGTGGCACAACGTCAGCGTGTGACTAACCCTAAGAACACAATCTATGGCGTTAAGCGCTTGATTGGCCGCAAATTCACCGACAAAGAAGTCCAGAAAGATCTCGACATTATGCCATACGAGATCGTCAAAAAGGGTAATGCCGTTGCCGTCAAGCTGGGCGATAAAGAATATACACCAGAAGAAGTAAGCGCCATGATTCTGAGCAAGATCAAGGCTGATGCTGAGGCCTTCTTGGGTGAGAAAGTGACGAAGGCGGTCATTACTGTGCCAGCCTACTTTGATGACTCGCAGCGCCAAGCTACCAAGGATGCGGGTAAGATTGCTGGCCTAGAAGTCGAGCGTATCATCAATGAGCCAACGGCGGCTGCTCTCGCCTATGGTCTCGATAAAGGCAAAGAAGAGAACATCGTTGTCTTTGACCTTGGTGGTGGTACCTTTGATGTGTCGGTACTGGAGATCGCTGATGACTTCTTCCAAGTGAAGTCGACCAATGGCGATACCCACCTTGGTGGTGAGGACTTCGACAACGCCATCGTTAATTACTTCCTCGATGACTTCAAGGCCAAAGAAGGTATTGATCTGCGCAAAGATAACGCCGCCATGCAGCGCCTCAAGGACGAAGCTGAGAAGGCAAAGAAAGAGCTCTCGACTGTTACTGAGTATGATGTCAATATTCCATTCATCACAGCTGATGCTGATGGGCCAAAGCACTTTGAGATGAGCTTGACGCGTGCCAAGCTTGAGGACCTAGTGAAGGATCTGCTCGACCGCCTCGATGGGCCAGTCGAGAAGGCGCTTAAAGACGCCAAGCTGAGCAAGTCTGATATCAACAACATCGTCATGGTTGGCGGTATGACCCGCATGCCAGCAGTGGTCGAGCGGGTGAAGAAACTGTTTGGCAAAGACCCAATGCAAGGCGTTAACCCAGACGAAGTGGTGGCTGTTGGTGCAGCCATCCAGGGAGGTGTGCTTGCTGGTGATGTTAAGAGTGTGCTGTTGCTAGATGTGACGCCGCTGTCCCTCGGCATTGAGACCATGGGCGGTGTGTCGACTAAGCTAATTGAGCGCAACACCACTGTGCCAACCAGCAAGAGCGAGGTATTCTCAACTGCAGCAGACAACCAGCCACAGGTGGAGATTCATGTTTTGCAGGGCGAGCGCGAGTTTGCCAATGACAACAAGAGCCTGGGCCGCTTCGTGCTTGACGGTATTGCACCAGCACCGCGTGGTGTGCCGCAGATTGAAGTGACCTTCAATATTGATGCCAATGGTATCCTCAGCGTCACCGCTAAGGACAAAGGCACGGGCAAAGAGCAGTCGATCACCATCCAAAACTCTGGCAACATGAGTAAAGAAGACATCGAGAAGGCGCAGAAGGAAGCTGAGCTCCACGCCGATGAAGATAAGAAGAAGCGTGAAGCAATCGACGCCAAGAACCGCCTCGAGAATGCCATCTACCAGGCAAAGAAAATGCCCGATGAGTTCAAGGACAAGATCTCGAGCGACGACAAGAAGACGCTGGAAGATGCCATTGCCGAAGCTGAGAAGCACAAGAACGCAGAAGACAAAGATGAGCTCGAGGCTGCCACCAAGGCACTGGACGATGTAAAAATGTCTATCGGTGCTAAGCTCTATCAGCAGCAAGCTGAGGACAAAAAAGCCGAAGAAGAAGCTGACGCCAAGGCGAAAGCTACAGACAAAAAGCCTGGCAAAGATGAACCCGTCGAAGGCGAAGTTGTCGACGACAAAAGCAGCGACAAGAAGTAACATCGCGTTATAGCTACAGCTGCATTGTAAATAGCCACCTGGAAAGGGTGGCTATTTGCTTGGTGCCATGAGTGTCCATAATGACAAATATTAAACGCCTTAGGCAAATCTACAAAGAAAATAAGAAGCTCACCTAGTATGAGCTTCTTGTTGCGCGCTGACCTTTTGTTATTTAATATCCATCAACTCAATGTCGAACACAAGATCGCTATTAGGCGGGATGTTAGCGGCAGCGCGAACGGAGCCGTAGGCCATGTCGCTTGGGATGATGAGCCGGCGCATGCCACCGACCTTCATGCCAGGCACACCCTCTGTCCAGCCGCGGATGACTTGGTCGAGGCCGAAGGTGACGGGCTGACCAAAGTCGTGGCTGCTCTGGAATATGACGCCATTCTTACATAGTGCACCAGTATAATGTGCGGTGATGGTCGCGCCAGCTGGTACCTCGGTACCAGTGCCGGGGATAATGTCGATAATCTGCAATGCGTCGACTTTGGCTATAGGTGTAAAGTCGGTGAGTTTGGTTCCTTCGTATTGTGTCATGGCTCTATTATACCATTATGCGTATTCCGCCGCGCCACGCAGTTGAGCGGTGGGATGGCTGTGCTGGGTGGAGTGCGATCGACGACTATGACCTGCTGCAGCTGTGAATAGTGCGTGAAGAGATGGCTAAGCGTGCGCGTCATAGCGCTGGTATAGCGTTCTTCATCTGGCGCTGCGGCATAGCGAGCTCCCTCCTCGAGCGGTGTCGCCCAGCAGCAGCTGGCGTGGATGGCACGGGTGTCTTGGGGGAGTTTGGGGTATTGGGGGTATTGCATGCTATAACCCACTAGATCGGCACACACAGCAGATAACGTACGAGTACACTGCTGCCGCAACGTGTTGCTCGCGGTGAATGTCCCCCGCTCGGCTGAGCTAAAAATCGTGCGTTTGCGCTCAAGTACGCGGCGTATACCATTTTGGATAATAACAAGTGAGTTGTAAATTCTATCTGGGTGGTACTCTGGTGTGCCTACCACGAGCTCCGCTGCGGGCATAGAGGTAGAAAGCTTCTCCAGCTCGTCGAGTCGGGCATCTACCACTGCACGTTGATCTGGGATTTCAGCCACCATGCCTGCCGTTGTCATGAGTTCGGGGCTGATGAAGCGATGGGCGGGGTTATCGGCAGCTTGGCGTATCAGATTTATGTACTCGCGCCAGGTATTGGCAGAAACACCAACAGTTGGTGTTTCTGATGATAGTTACTCAGGGTAAAACACACCGGTTTGGCGGTACCACTGGATGTCATAATAGTGGGCTTGTTTGCCTGGTCGTTTATGATACATGAATATATCATACGATATACCGATCTATAGAGCAAACATACGCAAAATATCCCAATAGTATAGAAGAGTTGGTAGGTGTCGATGGGTAAAGCAAGGAATGCGGCAGCTCTGACGGGTTAGTTTTGGCTAGACTATATACCCGCACATGACGAATTGTGATTATAGATTGATATCAGGGAAGAGGCTAGGCTCTACATGGAGGAGCGTTCTTTATTAATACCGCCACTGCGCCATATCACGGTTATAGACATCGATGATGCGCGGCGTTAGCAGGGTAGAGATGTCTGCTGGGGGTAGGCTAGCGGGGCGCTGGCGCAGGGCGTAGTTGAGCAGTTTGGTATCGGTGTAGCTGAGCCCAGGCGGCAGCGGCTGGCTCAGTAGGCTGGCTTTATCCTTGGTCGAGAGCACAAAGCCCCACTCGCCAAAGGAAGGCACATTGATACTAAAGGGTGTGATATGCCGCTGGGGCTGGGCGGATGCGACGGTGCTAGCCACCATCGCGAAGGCGTGTGGCGAAAAGTACGACGATGTTGCTTGGGTGATCATCACGCCACTGGGGCTGAGGATGCGCGCAGCCTGGCGGTAGAATTGCTGCGAGTAGAGCTTGGCCAAGCGGTCGTTCGATGGGTCGACGAGGTCGATTAGAATGGCATCATACGCCTGGTGTGTATTGAAGGCAAATAAAAACGCGTCCTCATTGACGACGCGCACCTTGGGGCTAGCAAGCGAGCGCTTGTTTTGCTCAGTCAGCAGGGGATTGGTATGCGCTAGCTGCGTCATGGCTGGGTCGATATCCACCAGGGTGATGTGCTCTACGCTCGGGTACTTAAGGATCTCGCGCGCGAGCAGTCCGTCGCCACCGCCCATAATCAACACGTTTTTAGGCCGCTTGACCGCCGTCATCGCCGCACCAGCCAGCGTTTCGTGGTAGCGGGCTTCATCCAGGCTAGAGAACTGCAGGTTGTTATTCAGATACAGGCGTAGATCCTGCTTGTACTTGGTGAGGACAATCTTTTGGTAAGCCGACTGCTGGTAGAGGATAACCGGGTCTTTATAGGCCTTGGTATCAATGCGATGCTCCAGCCAGCTGGCACCAAAGAATAGCCCCAGCAGCAGAATGGTTGCTACCACACTGGCAGTCAGAAGCCTACGCGAGGTCTTGAGCTGTAATAGAATCAGCACTGCCACGGCGATGTTAAGCGTGGCGATCAAGTAGGTGCTGCGCATCAAGCCAAGACTTGGTAATAGGAAGAGCGGGAAGATTAGCGAAGCCACCAGCGCGCCAAAGTAATCGATCGCCAGCACCTTGCTAAGCAGCTCCACCGAAGACGGTCGGCCGTAGCGTGTAAACATCTTGACGAGTAGCGGAATTTCCAGGCCAATCAGCACACCAATCACCAGGCTAATCAGCGCAAACACCGGCCAGTGCAGCTTGCTCAAGCTAAAGGCACTGTAGAGCAGCAGCACCGAATTACCACCCACCAACCCGAGCAGGATTTCATTCACGGCGAAGCTTGTGGCTGGGTGCCAGCGAATATGTCGCACCAGTAGCGACCCCACCCCCATGCCAAAGAGGGTTATACCAGTTGCCAGGCTAAAACTCAGGATTGAATCACCCACTAGGTATGAGGCAGCCGTACCCAGGATGAGCTCGTAGATGAGTCCGCCAATTGCCACGAGGAGCGCTGCCGCAAACAGCGCGATATTTTCTTTGTTGGTGATACGCTTGGTGTCTGGTGGCGTGACGCGAGTATGTGCCATAGTGTCTTCTATATGCCTCCCACACCCAGGTTATTTACCGATGCCGCCACTGCCGCCGCCATAGACGCTGCGCCCGTGGTAGGTGCCGGTGCCGTGCGAATCATCATGGCCAAAGAACTCATCGTAAATGGCAAATAGCAGCGCACCAACAAAGCTGATAATCATCACCCAGCGCCAAAATAGCGGCCAGTTGCGCGGGCGAATAAGCCGGCCGAATAGCTCCTTTTGCTGCGCATCGGACAAGGGTGTTTTGCGGTAAACATCGTACTCACGCCGGTTGTATTTTTCTACCGTGTAGGTGGTGGTGGCGCTCGTTTCGGCATCGGTGTAGTGCAGGCTAGCGTAGGCCATTGGTTCACCCTCGAAGACCTGGTAGGCGTTCTTACCGTGGATGGCCATAATGATGCCTTCGCCAGCCTCTGCAACAGTAATGGTTTGCACCGTGCCATCCTCGAGTGTAATGGTAAACTCATTGCCAGCAGCGAGGTGCTCTGGCTCAAGCCGCTGGGCAAACCGCACTGGCTCATAGAGCGACACAACCTTGCTATCGTGGTCGTACTCTACCCAGCTGTCGTAATTTTCGAGGCCCGTCAGCTCCCATTCTTCCCAGTAGGAGGTTTGCTTGGTCTCGGGGTTTTCTTCTTTAAACAACAGGCAACCCACCGCGCGGAAGTTGGTTCGCTTGCCGCGCAGGACATCGTTGATTTTGAGGCGAGCTTTGGTGCGTTTGGTCATAATACAGCGCTTTCGATCGTTATAGTGTTGGTATAAAATGCGTCTGCAATGGCTTGGCGGAGAGTCTCGATTGTATCCTTGCTTAAGGGCCGGCATGTGGCAATACTGAGGTACGCTCCGCAGCTCTCGGGCCAGGTGTGGATGGTGGCGTGCGACTCAGCAAGCAGCAGCGACACACTCACGCCTTGCGGCGAGAACTGATGTGAGACAGACTCGAGCGCGTGCAGGCCAGCCAGCTCGGCAAGTGTGTGCACCGTCTTTTCGGCATACGCAAGGTCATCCAGCCGCGTGGCATCTGCCTGGCGAATCGTAAAAATCAGTGCTTGTACCTGCTCCATTTGCATCGTATACGCTATTATACCACTCTTGATGCGAGAGAGCGAACTAGCTATGCTCATACCAAAAAACCAGCCAGAGTGGCTGGCTGGTTTATTACAGCGCATGAATAGTTATGGCTCGAGAGTGTGCTGTGGCACGCCGGAGCTTGGCTCGTGCGAGTTGATTGTCAGTGGTATAACAAAACCCTGGTATTGCGCGAGTGTTACGACGTCTCCAGGCTGTAGCTCGTCGTGGGTGTCGCCATCGGTCAGGTAGAGCTCCGCAACGCGGGCCGATGCAACATTAGTCACGCCATCTTGCTCGGGCTTGGTATGGAATGCATCTGCTTCGGCGAGTGTAGCGATGTGCCGGTCTACCACACTACCGATGCTGTCGCCATCCTCAACCGGCCGTGTAGTAATATTGCTTAGCTCAACCGGTGGCTGGGGCTCCTGAGTAACCTGGCCTGCCTCGTAGGCTTCGCGCTGGCTGAGGTAAGCGCTATACGCATCGACTAGCCGGGTAGCTTGCTCTTCGGGGGTGGGTTGATGCTCAGCGGCAGAAGGGCGCTGACCGCAGTTATCTTTTGACTGTAAAGCAATGAACCCTGTTGTTAGTCCTAGCACTGCAGCGGCTCCAAGAAGGCCTCGTCGTGAGATGTCATTATTCTTTGAGTGCTGTGACTCAGGCTGTGTAGCAGGATCTTCTACCGAGTAAGGATAGTTGCTGCCACCATATTTTTCATAGTTGGGTGCTGATGAAGAATGTGGGGCTTTTTTACCCCTGTATTTTCTCTGTTGTGTATTCATAGTCCATTCACTATACAACAGAGGTCGCAAAAAGGGAAGAGGAAAATGGCAAAATAACGCACAATATTGCATAATGTGCTCAAAAACAGGGGTAATAACATATAATACACAATATTATACATAATGATGCAATAATATAGCTTACTGTAAATACCGAGACGCCCTCATTTTATAGCCCAGTAGCTTACTTCACACCCTTTTTTGATGCTAGCTCAGCTACATAATAATGAATGCCTTTCTAGAATATTCACCCCTTTAGTGCGAGAGCGCGGCGCTTAGTATAGAGACGAATCATCATATCTCATCGAATAAAACGGCAGGCATAAATGAGAGTATATACAGAGGTTATGAGCCAAAAATAGAACAAATACCATAAATTTGCCGTTTTTGAGGTATTTCTGCCGCGAATGCCATGCTACAATAGGGTGTATGAGATCTACTCGAACTATCCAAATTGTGAATATTACTGGGCGAGAACTCGCCGGCAAATCATCAACAATTCGTGAGCTAATGCCGCGGCTGGGTGCCGGGGTTGTTTTGTTTCGTCCGAGCGATGTCTTGCGCGAATATGCCGCGAGCCATCATATTACACTGCGCAAGCGGAGCGATTATTTGCGCGTGCTGCAGATCATGACGGAGTCTGCGCCGAGCTTACTGGCCGACCGGGCACTGGAGCTGCTTGAGCGGCCTGGTGTGGAGCTGGTGGTGCTCGATGGCCTGCGTGACTACCGCAGTGCTTGCCGTCTCAAGGAGCGACTGGGTAATCGCTACCGGACGGTGGTGCTCACAGCGCCAGATGAACTCCGCTATGAGCGCTTTAAGGGAGTGGCCGAGGCCAGGCGGCGTGCTGGGCGTGATGCAGCGGTGATTCAGAGCTTCGAAGAATTTATGCGTGATGGCGAGGACGACATGGATAGCATGCAGCAATTCCCAGCGGTGCTGGCCAGCCACGATCTAACGCCTGGTGGCCCGATTGACACGAGCACCTATCCATCGGCTATTGCAGTGGCAGATGAGATTATCAGCTACTTGGCGTAGAGTAATCCAGATCAGGCAGTGAATGCGGGTGGGCGATCATGTATCGACAAAACACAGTAATACCATCTGTACTCTCCAAGACGCTTATGTTATGATGAAGGCATGAATAAGCGAGGGTTTACGCTAGTCGAGATTTTGACAGTGGTGGCGATACTAGCGATCTTGGTGTCGGCGTCGATTGTGGGGTATGGTGCGTGGCGTCAGCGTGCAGCCCAGACAGAGCTCGTGAGTGATCTGCGGGCTGCCGCCGCGGCAATGACAGCCTATAGGACGTTTTATAATGGCTATCCTACATCGCTCCCAGCCGATTATAATAAGAGTGAGAATGTGACAGCGACACTCAAATACGTCGCATCGGCAACATACTGCATAGAGGCAACGACGCGCACCACTCGGGGGCTTGTTTATCATATGAAGGGCTCAGAGAGCGAGCCCAAAGAGGGTGGATGTGATGCCTATCACGCGCAATCTGGCGAGAATGAGTCGCAAGCGACCGATGGTGTGCTGCGCTACTGTCATGTGATCCGTGTGGTTGAACCGACCAAGCCAGCGGCGTGTGAGCCAGAGCTTCAAAGATAAGGTTCTGTATCAATAAAAAGCTAAATTGGAAATTGATTCTTTACGAACTATATATCCTGTTAGTCAAGATGACAATAAATTAGCTATTGTATTTTATACTACAGATCAATCACCTCACCCCGGTCGATTGGCTTGTTGGCTGTGCGATGCCCATGTATACGACGGCGCACGGTGCGGCGCAGCTCGATAGCATTGGCGAGGAGAATGATACCATTAACCAGTGCATAGCCACCAACGATTTGGACAAAAAGCTGAGCGCTGCCCACTGGGAAGAGCCAGAGGACGAAGCTCACGACCACACCGATCACGCCAGACATGAGCCAGAGCGCTCGCGTACGGCTCCCAGCAGGGAAGATGCGGCTGAGTATAAGGTCGATGAGGCTGCGGAGCATCACTACCCAGCCAAGTACAAAGCTGAGTGTCGCCACACTAACCCGAGGGTTGGCAAGCATCACCGCGCCAAGCAGAATAAGCAGCGCACCTGCCACCACGAGAAATGCCTTGGCTTGGCCGTCTGCTACTTGTAAACCACGCACTAGCTGTGATAATCCCCAGACGATAATCAAAATTGCGAGAACCGTCATCGAAACAGTGAGCGTCACTGCTGGCATCGCAAGCGAGACGCCACCAAAGATAATCAACGACAGGCTCATGATAATAATCACCCACCACGCACCAATAATATGTCTTTTGAGTTGTTCGATCATACATGCCTCCTTATTCTTCTAGTGTAGATGATGGCGGAGTAATCTGCAATTAATAGGTGAGGCTATGAACTATCCACCACTGTAGAGATGGTATAATGCTCGAGCACTAGTCGCGGGCAAACTGCATCAGCACCAGTGGGTCGCCGGTGACGGAGCGCAGCGTGTAGGCGCTGGGTAGTGTTGGGGTGGTGGTTGCGGTCGAGCTGCTATAGTAGAGAACGTTGATTTTTTTGGCATCGGTAAAGGGCTGAGTAGTGTCGGCTATCTTGCGGTAGGTGGTGCTCCCCTCGAGTGGTGCGTAGCCGCCCATCAGCGGCCCACCCACATAGGCCATGTAGATGGGGCAATGTGACTGCGCTTGCTCGAGATAATAGCTCATCTCTATGGCAATGTACGGGTCGGCCGCAAGGATGACGCTCCCATCGCGGCAAGTGCCAAGCTGAGCAGCGATCTGCTTCACATTGGGCCGTTCATCACGCTGGAAGTTGAAGTTGCCTTGCAGCGATAGCTGCACCATGCCATAAACCATAATGACTGGCAAGAGCACCAAGAGAGCAGTCGACACAGCCTTGTGCCAGCGCAGTGGCGAACGATGCAGGGCTGCGCAGGCCGAATAGAGGACGACACTCGCAACGGCAATACCACTAATCGCCACATGAGCAAGATAGCGCTCGACATACATTGGGGCGGATAGCGACACGACGACTAGTGCCGCAACAGGCACGCCCACATGAGCAAGCAATAGCCAGGCAAGCTCGGGATGCGGCAACGAACGCATTGCACGAGGCCACGCCCACGCAACGGCACAGATAATAATCAGGACAAGTTGCGACGACACAACGCCTAGCAACCAAGAGGGCTTATAAATCATATTGAAGGATGCGATGCCGAGCAAATTCTGCAGATTCATCGGCTGGCCAATCTCGGCTAAGGCACCATTGCCAATCTGCCCCAAGAAGGTCGGTAGCCATGGCAAGAACAACATAAAGCTCACGACATATGTCCAAAGCCACGGCAACTTCCACCACTGTTGTAAGCCTTGGCGGCGGTAGGTCATAACCATCAGCCAGAGCAGCTGAGCCAGCCAGAGTAGGGCGCTATAATACAACGTCCCCATGCCGAAGGCGACAAGCACCGCATAGAGCATCCAGTCGCGCCAACGGTCGTCGTGCCAGGCGCGTGCCAGTACAGCGGTGGCGCTCACACCGATGAGTGACCCCAAAGCATACATCCGTATCTCAAAGCCGTAGCGCATCAGCAGCGGTGTGCCAATTAGTGTAAGGAGTGCATACCCCGCGGCGCGCTTACCAAACCAGCGCCGTACGAAACACCCCATACCAACCATCGCGCCGCCATAGCAGAGGATACTAAAGGCGCGCAGGGCTGCCTCGCTATAACCCCATACGCTGGCCCAGAGCTTAAGGATAAGATAGTAGAGCGGCGGGTGTGTATCGATACTAGTGAGGCGGATGAGATCTCCAATTGGCTGCTTGGCGAGCCACACCGAATATGCCTCATCAAACCATACACTTTGCTGGCTGCCAATCCACCAGCACAGCGCCATCGCCACCAGTGGCGCTACCACAATGGCAATACAAAACCAATGGCGTCGTACTTTGCAGGCAAGAGGAGATAGTCGATTAACAAAAATAAAGGCGGGCTTCTTGACCCGAGCGGCAGATTGTTGCCGCGCTAGTTGCTTACTCATATCTTTTATAGTACCGATTTGTTGGCAAAAAATCCACTAGCAAAGCCATAATCATCCGTGGTACAATACCACTATACGTACCCGTAGCTCAGCTGGATAGAGCGTTGGTTTCCGGAACCAAAGGTCGCAGGTTCGAACCCTGCCGGGTATACCATAGATAATTGAGGCTCGCGCGGCCTCTGTTTTTTTTATGGGAGATGTATAGTAAGACGAGTTAATTAATGGGATAGATCAATGAAACAAAAGAAGGTCTATCTCTCTAGCTGACCCCTGTTAGCGTGGAATAATCTTCATCAAAAACTTTGTCTTGACGGCAAGGTAGATAAGCGCAAGTGCACTGACGGATAAGGCAAAGTTGGCCGGGATCTCGTGGAAACGATCGACCGACGTAAAATAAAAAATCGCTAATATAATAATCTGGTGCCACAAAGAGATGTATGATGAGAATAACGAACGCATGCACCGTATACACATAGAGCGAATTATGGCCAAACGGCAGCAAAATCCAGCCTAGCCACTGCTTGATACGATCCTCGAACCGCCGAAACAGCATAAAGAACCCAGCAAACCAGAGCCACGACAGAGCAAGCCGAGGCAGTGGTAGGTCGAGCTTGAGGAACTGATTGTCGAGTGCAGTATCGGCCGCGGCAAGCGCTTGATGAAAGCCATCGCCCAGCCCATGTGCCACAAAAGTGACGTATGCGTCGGTAAAGAGTGTGAGGATGAAGAGCGTTGCAATACTGCGCTTGATGATGCGTCGACGGCGCAGCGGCCACGATTGCCAGCGTGCAGTAATCTCTGGTAGGTAGTAGCCCAGGGCAAAGGCCATGAAAAATAGCACCTGCCAGGTGAGCGGTTGGTATAGTTCACTGACTGGCCGTGGTGTTAGCGCCCACACCAGTAGGCTGAGTCCTAGCACGATATACCACTTGCCGCGCCGCAGTAGCCAGAGCGCGCCTGGTGCTACCGCAATAAACAGTGCATACAGGCGCAAATAGTCCGCCCAGCCGTAGAATTGCTGTAAGGTAATAATATCCCACGCCAGGCCAAGCCAATTACCGTCGGGCAGCGGTAGTGGCAACTTGACACCTTTATTATCAATAAAAAACCAACTAATCAGGAGCGATAGTATCGTCACGATAATGCTCGTGAGGTAGAGCATACCAGCCCGTTTCCAGAGCAAGCGCGTCGCTGTCATGAGGGGCTGTGTGCGGAGCTTGGCACCACGCACAATGCCCAAGACAAGGCCGGATATAATGAAGAACCCTTCGGCTGCCGAGACAGCGAGACGACTGTCGCCGGTGAGGAAAGTGAGACCATTGGGGAAGTAGGTGAGATGGTCAAGAATGATGATAACCAAAAACCACCCGCGCATGAGGTCGAGACTAACGATGCGCCCAACAGAGGACGCGCTGGCTTTTGGTTGGGTTGTCACAATGATCTAGTATAGCAGATTTGCTAAAAGTACGCTTAAGATTGTCTAATGTTGTGGTGAGAAAATATGGACCCGAGGTCTGGATATCCAATACTGATGACTCTATGGTCTAAAAAACTGAGGGGCATAGCGACACGCTAGCGTGGTCGCTTGCTCGCAACAGTACGTGCCTTGGTGGCAAAGGTGTCATCGATGAGGACAGAGGGCGCAAATTCACCATAGCGCCGCGATACTGCTTGCTCGATCAGGAAGTCGGCAATGCGTGGATTCTTAGGTAGAATTGAGCCATGGAGGTAGGTGCCGATCACATTGCGGTAGCGCGCACCTTCGGTTTGGTCGGTACCATTGTTGCCCGCCCCGCGCGATACGATACCTAGGGGTGGCACGCTGTGCCCAAGGGTTGTGAGGCCGCTGTGGTTCTCATAGCCAATGACTTCGCCAAAGTCGCTGCTGGCAGTGACGATATTGCCAATCAGGCGCTGCTCGCCAGCGACTGTCTCGATATCAAAGAGGCCAATTCCACGAATGATCGCTCCCTGAGTGGTCTTAAAGAATCGCCCAAATAGCTGGTAGAGCCCACACACTACCAGCATCGGCACGCCATCATCAGCGAGGCGCTGCAGGGTGGGGCCAATCGCTAGTAAATCATCCTGAATGGTAGCTTGGCCAGAGTCTTGGCCACCGCCACCTACAATGATGTCAATATCAGCTGGGAAGGTGTCGCCAGGGTTGTATTCAACGAGCCGTACGTTGTAGCCATACCACTCGAGCCGTCGCTTGAGCGTGAGGGTATTACCCCAGTCACCATAGATATTCATGGCGTGAGGGTAGAGTTGGAGGATGGTAATAGTGTTGTCTTTCATACAGCATTTACCTCTGTGTAATGAGCTAATTCGCGCCGCAAGGCAAGCATGGCGGTATAAGTACAGTAGATGCGCAAGGGGGTGCCGCGGTTGGCCTGGACAAACTCTGCCAGAGCTTGCTTAAGACCAGGTACAACGCGCCGAGCTTCTACCTCATCATACTGGAGGCGCAGTGCCATATCGTAGGCGCGCACACCACTCACCATTGCCACGCCAGTGGGCCGAAGCGTGTCGAAGTCGACATCCCATAGCCAACTCATATCGCGGCCGTCGGCGTACTGGTCGTTGATGGCAATCATTGTAGCAGTCTTGTGAGGATCAAACGATGCCAGGCTCAGGCGGAAACCGCTCGGGTTCTTGACGAGGACAAGCTCGCAGGGCTGGCCATTGACGGTCAGAGCTTCGCCGCGGCCAAAGGCTGGCTCGACCTGAGCTAGGGCAGCGAGCATGGCGGGCGTATCGAGTTTATCTTGCAGAATAGTACGGACGAGGGTAAGTGCTCCTGCAGCGTTTTGGGCATTGTAGCTGCCTTTGAGCTTAAGTGAGACAGGATGATCAGAATCGTCGAAGCGGAAAGTGGCAGCTTGGTCGGACAAGTGGCATAGCGTCACATCAGCATCGGTGGTGGCTGTAGCCTGGCCTGAGGCGCTTCGCATGGTATCGTCACTCGGGAAGAGGTGAGCGAGTGATGGATCGACGCCATAGCGGCTTATTGGTGCTGTGAGATCAGCGGTAAATTCTTGCCGCGTCAGCCGTGGGTCGTCGCCATTGAGGACAATGCCATTTGTGGTGCGCATGGCAATGGTGTGAAGCAGCTGCGCCGTGTAGTCAATCTCGCCAAAGCGATCGAGTTGGTCGCGCAGGACGTTGAGTAGTAAACAATAGCGTGGGGAAACTTGCTTGACGAAGTGCACCGCATGCGCTTCGTCAAGCTCGAGCACGGCAATATCCGCTGGCAAAACACCATGGGTATCAACCGCCTCAAGCAATGCTGCTGCTACGCCGCGGGTAAAGTTGCTCCCCGTGCGATTAGTAAAGACGCGGAGGCCTTGGCTCTCCAGTAGGGCTACAACCATCTTGGTAGTGGTTGTCTTACCATTAGTGCCACTTACTACCACCACACCATGGGGTAGAGCATCAAGCGTACGGGCAAGAAAGTGCCGATCGAGCTTCTCGACGACGAGGCCTGGCAATGCCGAACCACCACCGCGCAACCGAGCTGCGTGCTGCACCCCTTTGCCCACAAGAGTTGTAATACGAATCATGGTGTTTATTATAGCATGAATCACCCTTATTATGGTGCGATATATATAGCACAATCACAGCTAGTGCGCTACAATGCATAGTATGATAGTGGTTGGATTTTTTGCGTGGTGGTATGGCGCTGGGTGGTGGCAGCGGATCACGATGGTGTGGGGGAAGCTGGTGAGTGTATTTGACTATTTTTCAATTGATCTCCTGGTGCGAACATGGTTTGCGCCGTTTCGACAGATATCGGCAGGAGCGGTGGATGGGCCGATTGGCGTGCAGATTCGGGCTTTTTTTGACCGCCTCATCTCGCGGACGATTGGCGGCATCGTGCGGAGCTTTTATGATTATTTTTGGCATTGTCGCGCTCGCAGTAACTGCTGTAGTGGGGTTTGTCTTTATTATTGCGTGGGCGCTTGTGCCTGTGTTGCCACTGCTGGGGGCGGGGCTTGCGATAGTGGGGTGGCTGCCATGGTAAGCGACTTTCATTACGATAGCTTGCGTGCTAAGAAGGCTCGCTTGGGTGTGCAGATGGGCCGCTTCGATCACTGGTGGTGGGCACCATTTGTGCTTCTTATAGCAGGGGCAGGAGCATTGCTGGCGATTGAGCTGCCACTAGGGTGGTTTGTCGCGAGCTTGGCTGTGATGCCATATGGGCTCCACCGGTGGTATCAGGGTGAGATTGCCCATTTGCCCATCAGTGGTAGCACGGCTGACGGTTTGCTCACTGGTGACGTCCTGGGTCGGTTGCCTGCTACGCCAACACCACGCGATATTGCATGGGCATTGCGCTCAGTTAATGATGGGTTGTTTATGGCATTGCGGCTCGGCCTCAGCCCAGCGCTTATGCAGGATCTCGTGAGTGACGACCCGAGCATTATGCCCGAGTTTTGGCAATTTGCTGATCGCATCCGCCAGTATAATCAGCTCGAGCAAATCACGGGTAGTGTGCTTATGGTGGCTTTGGTGCGCAGTGTGCCTGGCTACCAAAATATCTTGGCGGAGCTCCAGCTTGACGACGAAGATCTCGATGGCGCTGTGCAGTGGCAGCACCACTTGCGCCAGTTGGTGGCACAGATTCATCAGCCGCGGCGCACTGGTGGGGTGGCACGCGATTGGTCGTTTGGTTATATCCCACTGTTACGTCGCTTTGGACAGAATATTAGTGAGCAAATTAGTCGTGGTGGTGGGATGTTCTCTGTTGATGTTGCGTCGCACACCAAAGCGATTGATCAGCTCATCGATATCTTCGGTACCCGTGGGCGGCAGAATGCCGTGCTGGTAGGGCAGGCTGGCACAGGCAAGACGACCATCATCCACGCCTTTGCCGAGCGGCTCCTCGATGCCTCGGCGCATTTGCCGAGTAGTCTCAAGTTTCGGCAGGTGTTCATTCTCGACTCATCGTCGCTCATCGCTGCGGCACCAGGCCGAGGTGAGCTCGAGAACCTTGTTATGCGCGTCCTTGGTGAGGCATATACTGCCAAAAATATCATCATTTGTCTGGATAATGCTCAGCTGTTCTTCGAAGAAGGAATTGGCGCGGTGGATCTTACCAATGTGCTGCTGCCTATTCTTGAAGCAGGACGCCTGAGGGTTATTCTGAGCATGGATGAGCAGCGATTTTTGCAGATTGGCCGGCGCAACCCATCGCTTGCCAATGCGCTCAATCGCATTTCCATAGCACCCACAAGCGAAGCTGAGACACTGCGCGTCTTGCAAGAGCAAGCCGTTATCACTGAGGGGCAACGCCATGTGGCTTACCGTTATCAAGCGCTGCGCGAGACGTATCGGCTAAGTGTGCGCTATATTCATGATCTTGCCATGCCGGGCCAAGCCATCAAGCTGCTCGAGTCGGCCGCGAGCTACCACGAGGATGGCATTGTGACAAAGCAATCGGTGCAGCAAGCCATCGAGCAAACGATGGATGTAAAGATAAGTGTAGCGAGTACTGCGGATGATCGCGAGCGGCTGCTCAATATGGAGGCACTCATCCATCAGCGAATGGTCAACCAAACGCGAGCGGTTAGTGTGGTAAGCGACGCCCTGCGCCGGGCACGAGCTGGTGTGCGCAACCAAAATCGGCCAATTGGCACCTTCCTCTTCCTTGGGCCAACAGGGGTGGGTAAGACGGAGCTGAGTAAGGCTTTGGCTGATGTGTACTTTGGTGGCGAGGGTAAGATTGTCAGGATCGACCTCAACGAATACGTCCGGCCTGAGGATGTGTCGCGCCTGATTGCTGATGGCGCTGATGACCCAGCCAGCTTAACCGCCCAGGTGATGAAACAGCCCTTTAGCGTGGTATTGCTGGATGAAATTGAGAAGGCCGCGCCAGAGGTATTAGCAACCTTGCTGCAGCTGCTGGATGAGGGGATCCTGCGCGATATTAAGAACCGTGAGGTGAGCTTCCGTGATGCAATTGTCATTGCTACGAGCAACGCTGGGGCCGACCGCATCCGCGAATATATCGAGCATGGCTATAAGCTTGAGCAATTCGAACAGCAGTTTACCGACGAGCTCATTAACAGTGGTCAGTTCCGTCCTGAGTTCCTCAATCGCTTTGACGAAATCGTTCTCTTCCGGCCGTTTACTAAGGAAGAGCTGGTACAGGTGCTTGATCTCATCCTTGAGGGGGTTAATGCCACGCTCGCCCAGCAAAAGGTCTCGGTCGCAGTAGAGTATGATGCGAAGCTCTTTCTCGTCGAACGTGGCTATGATCCACGGCTTGGTGCTCGCCCAATGCGCCGCGTAGTGCAAAAAGCGGTGGAGAACACTGTGGCGCGCCAGATGCTTAGCGGTAGTGTGGCACCTGGCAGTACCATTACTGTTACGCTTGAGCAAGCTCGCCAAGCCTTCCAGACTGATGGTACACCAGAGGTTGTGACAGCAGATGAAATTATCCCACCAGAGTATAAACGGTAAAAGTGCAGCACTTTTGAGTAATTAGCTTTAGCTCTACAAAGAAATGATATTGAGAAAAGTGCCCATTCTATTACGGATCACACATTAGATCAGAAGAGCGAGAATACACCTCTTTTGTGACGCATACCTAGCGGCATAGGCCAAAGCCGCGTAATTATTGACCTTGGTTTGATTGCATAAATCCCGGGCGGAAGTTTGGTTTCATGGCTGGTTTGCTATAGGCTGGTTGTGATTGTCGCGGCGTGTGCACGGTGTTGTCGCGCCGGCGGGCGTAGGTGGCAGTGCCTGGCCGCGATCCTGATGGGTCGCGTGGCCCACCGCAAGCACCTCGGAGGCGCTCGTTGTTCATATAAGGTGCTTCGTCATCGATACGGCTACTATTGGCTGCGACTGGTCGGCAGCCCATCATAGTGTGTGAGCTTTGGTAGCGCAAGTGGTTGGCGCGGCGCTCTTGGATGGATTGATGCTGGCGTTGATCGACGCGTAGTGACGATGTCTTGGCGCCATTGACGATGGTGCGGGTATTGCGTGCAACACCATTGGAATGAATGCTCGATCCGCGCAAGCGATGGAGTCCTCGGGTCATGCCTTTATTATACACAAAAAAGTGGTATAATGGATAGCGCATGCGGGTGTCGTACAACGGCTAGTATACAAGTTTTCCAAACTTGGGATCGGAGTTCGATTCTCCGCACCCGCACCACAGATGCAAGGAAATGAGCATTGCTCCGCCAAGGGAGCGATGTTTTTGTTGAGAGTATAGCGAGCCAGACTGGATGAAGAGAGGTCGTAGCCTCTTCTTTGGTTTGACGTGGCCCTCAAGGGCACAATACTTTATAACAATCACACTAAATCAAGTGAAAAAGGAAGGACTAGGCACGATACTGTTGACAAATACGCAACATTGTGCTACCATCGAACGGATGTCACAAAAAAATAGAACAAAACACGGCAAAGCCTATAACGAAAGTCCTGAGAAGCGCTGGTTTGATCGAGTCGTAGCGGCGCCTCTGCTAATTGGTATGGGCTCGGCGGCTCTCGTTGCGGCTGCGGCAATGCATAAGGAGCTTGGCGATGGCCCAACGCTCTTCATTCAGGAGCGGTATGGGAGTGACCTTGATGACCTCGTTAAGGTGCCAAAGCTGCGGACGCTGCGTGGTGCGGTGCGCAACACTGCCTCGGCTAATGGCTATAACCACAGTAGCGCGGGGCCAGTTGGTAAGCTTGTGCGCAAAGCACATGTAGACGAAGCGCCGCAGCTATTGCAAGTATTGCGTGGCAAGATGGCAATCGTCGGGCCAAGGCCGCTAGCTACAGGCGAAGTGTATAATGATATTCTTGCTAACCCCGATATCCCTGAAGGCCTCAAGCAGCAGTGGATCGACGCACGCAAGACGGCTCGCCCCGGTATTATGGCGCCCTATAGCAAAGATCAGCATGGGCTTGGCTACGAGCTGGATATAACTCATACCATCCGTACAATGGAACAGGATATTATGTATGCTAAAGAAAAAGCCTCACTCAAGTTTGATAGTATGGTTGTTGCTGCAACGCTCGGTACGGTGGCAACAGACCTTGTGCAAAAGCTTATGCCGCGGTCTGCCCGTGAATGGCTGCAGGTGAAGACAGGCTTAGCGCCGCATCTAGCAGGCCAAGAGCATGAGGAAAGCGATGTCGTGGTGGCGCTGCAGCAAGCACAAGCACATACTCAGCCTACACGGCGTGCTGCGTAACGTGAGCCCAAAAGCCTTCACTTTCTCTGCCAGAATAGGCTTTTTTGCTCACTATTCTACCTGGAGAAGCAGTGATGTATTGCTGGCATTATAGTAGGTATTTTTGGAGATGTTTCTGCTTATGTCACCCATAAAGTCCTCCATTTTCTCAAGTAGTGGTCTCCCGAAATAACGGTGGAGCAGTGACCGTAGCAGATGCGTATGCTCTATGTATTAGAGTGATGGAAGGGGAGAGAATGCGCATCATACCATTGAGCCCTTGTGGTACAATAGAGGGAGATTTTTGCGAGATGAACCTCTTTTGCTCGCACAAAGCATAATTATTTCAATGTAAAATACCCCAAGGGGTATAAGGAACGCAATCTTACTATGCCAGCACCATTCTCATTTACCATTACTCACCGCATGCCGCAGACGTTGGCGCGGACGGGCGTGATTCACACTCCACATGGTGATATCAAGACGCCAGCCTTCATTGTGGTGGGCACAAAGGCAAATGTGAAAGCAATAGTACCCGAGATGGTAGCTAGCGTGGGCGCACAAGCTGTCTTGGCTAATGCCTATCACCTCTATCTGCAGCCAGGGCACGAGCTGATAGAGAAGGCCGGATACTTGGGTAAGTTTATGAACTGGAGTGGTCCAACTTTTACCGACAGTGGTGGCTTCCAGGTGCTGAGCCTGGGCTCGGGCTTTAAGAAGGTATTAGCGATGAGCACTGATGTTGATGAAGAGATTGCGATTGCTAAGAAGTCGAGCCGGCACGCCTGGGTGGATGATAATGGTGTGATGTTTAAGTCACACCTCGATGGCTCATTGCATAAGTTTACACCAGAGCTGTCGATGCAAATCCAGGCAAGGATTGGGGCAGATATTACCTTTGCTTTTGATGAGCTGACGTCGCTGATTGACCCGTATGAATACCAAGTGGAGGCACTGGCGCGTACCCATGCGTGGGCGGAGCGCAGCCTAGCAGAGGTTAAGCGTCTTCGGGCTGCTCGGCCAGATAAGCCGTATCAAGCGCTCTTTGGTGTCTTGCAAGGGGCGAATTATGAGGACCTGCGTAAGCAAACCGCAGCACGCCTTGGCGCAATGGATTTTGATGGTTATGGTATTGGTGGGGCGCTAGAGAAGGAAACGATGGCTCAGACTATCCAGTGGGTGAACGAGATCTTGCCCGAAAGCCGTCCGCGGCATTTGCTTGGCATCTCGGAGCCAGATGATATCTTTGCGGCGATTGAGCAGGGTATTGATACCTTCGATTGCGTAAGCCCAACCCGCGTAGCGCGCAATGGTGCGGCTTACACACCGCATGGGCGGGTGAATATGCGTGGGACGAAATATCGCGAGCTGTTTGCGCCTATTATGGCGGAGTGTGACTGCTACACCTGCCAGCACTACACTGCAGCCTATATTTGTCACCTGCTCCGGGCCAAGGAGAGCTTGGCGGGGACATTGCTGTCGATCCACAACGAGCGCTTTATCATCAAGCTCGTCGACGATATTCGCTACAGCCTCGAAGATGGTACATTCTACGCCTTTCGAGATCATTTCTTGGCGCAGTATTATCGCCGATAACGATTGATGAGAGCTCCGTAGGTTATAGCATGCATTCACATAACGACTAGGGAAAAGAGTTTTGCATAGTTTAATCTTCTCTCCGTTATTAGCCCTTTCTCTCGCCACTGTTTCTTTAAAATACTAAAAGGGTCTTAGTATTTTTCCTAAAACACTAGGCTCTTCAATGATCATGCTGCAATAATCACTACGGGCAATTTTCTGTTCTACCAGGATGAAAGTACTGCGTTCTTCATATTCTGAGAGAGATGCAAATCTATTGCAGTGAGCAACTCGCTCGCTAGACACGCAAACGAAATGGTGTGAAGTTGGTGGTGGTGTCGTAGGTGTCGACGGATTCGCGTCGCTTAAGCACGGCAATGACGCGGTAGGTAAGTGGCAAGCAAATGACCTCAACGGCAAGTTTGAAGCCAAGCCCGACGGCGATATAGTTGAGCAATGCCCCCCCCGTGAGCTGCCCGCCAAAAGCAACGACGCAGAATATAACAGTATCAAACAAGCTCCCCACCACTGTCGATCCAAGCAGGCGCAGCCATAGCTGCCGACCCTTCGTGGCGACCTTGAGCTTAGCAACGATGTACGAGTTGAGGAAGCTCCCCGTCAGGAAGGCAAGCAAGCTCGCCACGACAATCTGCGGGAAGAAGCCGAGTACTGCCTCGTAAGCGGCTTGATCGTGGTACTCTGCCGCCGCGGGTAGATAGCGCACTAGTGTGAAGCAGCCAATCGCTAGCAACATGACCCCAAAGGCCGTCCAAATAGCGCGGCGTGCCCGGCGATAGCCATAGACCTCTGTCATGACATCATCAAAGATATACACGAGCGGGAAGAGTACTGCTCCGCCATCGAGGATAAGTGGGCCGAGTGCCACTAATTTGGTAGCGGCAATATTGGAGATGAGTAACGCCGCAACATATACTGCGAGAATAACGCTAAAGTATCGATAATTTTCGTTCGTGTGTTTCATGCTTCGTTTATCATACCACACCTGCCAAGAAACCTGCTATAATAAACCCATGCCCCGATAGCTCAGCTGGATAGAGCAGAGGACTTCTAAGCCTAAGGCCGTAGGTTCGAATCCTACTCGGGGCGCCATTTTTTATCGTTATACCCCATCTCGATGGGGTTGTTTTTATTACATACAAAATGCATTTACATGCTGCGCGAGGCTATGCTATAGTACGGCGAGATTTATGCAAGATGTAACCAACCACGACCTTCTCAAGCGCAACATTATCAAATATTCGTGGTTTCGGATTTTTACTAAGCGTGTCTACTTGCCGCTTATCACGGTGCAGCTGGTGAATGTTGGTAAAGTGAGTTTGGATGAGCTAGCACTGATGGTTGTTATCTCGTCTATCGTCCAGGCGGCGCTGCAGATGCCGGCAGGTTATGTGGCCGATAAGTTTGGCAACCGGCGAGCGATTATCCTTGGTGCGAGCATTGCTGTGGCGTCGCCACTGTTGTATGCCGTATGGCCGAGCTTCTGGGGTGGACTAATTGCCTCGGTTTTGTTCTTTGGCGGCTATGCGTTTCAGTCTGGTGCGGTCGAGGCGTTTATGCACGATTCCTTGACGGCACTGGGGCGAGCGCGCGACTATACCAAGGTGATGGGCCGCGCCCAGACGTATGGATTGATTGGTAATACTGTGCTCATTATCGTAGTGCCACTCACATACCGTATTCATCATACGCTCCCATTTTTGATTGGCTTTTTGTCGCTTGCTGCGACGGTGTGGTTGGCGCTGAGCTTTGCTTATCCACCGCGCCGAGGAGCTGCCCAGGCTCAGCGGCCACGGCAGGCTGCTCGCGCAATCGTTACTGCGAAAAATCTTGCTCTCTTTACCTTCGCCGGTTTCTTGGCTGGTGTGTCCAATAAGGGGCTAGAATATCGCGAGCTCCTCTTCCAGCACGTTGGTATTGCGGTAGAGTGGTTTGGGGTAATTGCGGCGGTCGGGAGCCTGGGTGGAGCGTTACTGGGCTGGTATGTACATTGGTTTGACCGCCTGCGTCCACTGGCATTTTATTGGGTCGATGCGTGGATCATGGCGCTGTGTATTGTCTTGATGGGCGTAACGCCAAGCCCGATTATCGCGGTCATTGCTGTTGTGCTATTTACTGCATATACGCGAGTGCGACCGATTGTTTTGCAGTCAAAGATTCTCAGCGAGCTGCAGCATACATACAAAGCAACGCTCCTCTCCGCGCTCAATATGTTTACGTTGCTTGGTGACGTCGTGGCGATTAGCTTGCTCACTCGGATGGTTAATCAGCATGGCTATAGTGCGGGGCATGTGTGGTTTGGTGGGGCAGTTGGGGCGATTGCGCTTGGTCTGTGGCTGGTGATGTGCGTTGAGGCGCTGTGGCGTCGCAAGAATGCGCACTAAATTAGTTAACTTCAGTATTAGTATTTACCTACCTTATCCATTTGTCATTTTTTAATCATCTGCTCTACCCAATGAAATATAGTGATGACCCCTATTATAGATAGGAAGACTTACTATAGAAGCGGTGATAAGCCTGAGGAGAAGCAAGCAACCTGGCGGTATTTAGAGAGGAGAGAGGCATAAGGTAGTAAAGTTTTGAGATTGAGAATGAATGGCCGTAGGTAATAGACAAACTGCGCTATCTCTGCTACAATACAGCATGTCAGCAGCACAGTAAGGTTTGCTGTGTGATTGTCTGGTGGATATAGCTCAGTTTGGTTAGAGCGCTGGTTTGTGGCACCGGAGGCCGTGAGTTCAAGTCTCATTATCCACCCCAAAATAAATTCCCGGATGATTCCGGGGTTTTATTTTGGTTTGATGCTGCTTTACTACTATAAACAGTAGTAATTTTATTTGGTTATTGCCAGAAGTTCAAGGCGCGTGCCTGACGTGTCTGTTTTGTGTACTCTTGCTTTTTGTACTCTTTTTCTCATGCTATGCGAGACAAGAATCGATCTTCGCAGCTCAACAGGCAGAACACTGGCGGACGGGAGCTGATACTGAGAAAGTAGACCTTCTAAGACTTAGGCTCTATTTATGCAAAGTCTGCGTAAGATGCGGTGTATACAGCAAGAGACCTCTCATTATAAGAGGTCTCTCTATTGGCGTGGTAAGACAAGCTAAGAAGCGGCTAGTATTCCCATGTTGTCTCGATATCTGCCCCGAGAGTGTTGAGTCGGTTAGCAAAGTCTTCGTAGCCTCGGTTGATATTGTACACGTCACGCAGGATGGAGCGCCCAGGAGCTGCGAGCATAGCTAGCATCACGACGACGCTGGGGCGCAAGGCTGGCGGTGCGACGACATCGGCAGGCTTCCAGCGGGTGGGGCCACTGATGTAAACGCGGTGTGGATCGACCATCTCTACTTGTGCGCCAAGGCGAGTGAGGTCGGTGAAGTAAATGGCGCGGTTGTCGTAGCTCCAGTCGTGCACCAGAGTGCGGCCCGTTGCTACCGTGGCGATGAGACCAAGGAAGGGGAGATTATCCATATTGATGCCAGGGAAGGGCATGCTGTGGAGCTTGTCTTGTGGGGCGGTGAGGGTCGACTTGTGCAGGCTGATATCGACCAAGCGAGTCTGGCCATTGCGCGCTGGGTATTCGTTGGAGAGCTCGTACTGCAGGCCCATGCCGCGTAGTACGGCCAGCTCGAGCTCGAGGAATTCGATTGGTGCCCGGCGGATGGTGATAGCAGAGTCCGTCACTACACCTGCTGCGATGAAGCTCATTGCCTCGATAGGGTCTTCGCTCGGACAATATTCGACTGTTTGGTTGATCTCGCTGACACCATGGATAGTGAGGGTCGTTGTGCCGATGCCATTGATCTGTACCCCAAGCTTTTGCAAGAAGAAACAGAGGTCTTGCACCATGTAGTTGGGGCTGGCGTTGCGAATCGTCACGACGCCGGGGTGGAGCGCTGCCGCCATAATGACATTCTCAGTGACGGTGTCGCCGCGCTCGGTAAGGACGATGGCGTGCTCAACCATATGCGGGTTGGCTGTTGCTTGGTAGTAATCGGTCGTTGCCTCGACAGTCAGGCCAAAGGGTGCGAGGCCCGCCATGTGTGGTCCAACCGTCCGTGTGCCAAGGTTACACCCACCCGCGAAGGGGATTTGGAATGACTCATATTGATGGAGCAATGGCCCCAGGAACATAATAATGCTGCGGGTGCGCTTGGCTGCGGCAATATCCATCTCGTCTAGATGGAGGGTGCGTGGTGGGGTGATCTCGAGGTCATTGTGTTCAAGCCAGCGGCAGCGCACGCCAATGCTTTCGAGCACCTCGATGATCCGGTTAACTTCCTCGATCCGTGCTACTCGGCGCAGCGTCGTCTTGCCTTTGTTAAGGAGGCTGGCGCAGAGCAGAGCTACAGCGGCATTTTTACTGGTCTTCACCTCAATCTCGCCATGGAGCGAGCCACCACCATTGATGACGAAGTTCGTTTTACCAGCTTTGTTGATGCGGACAATCTCACTGCTTAGCACCTCGCCAATGCGAGCGATCATTTCTAGGCTGATGTTTTGGCCGCCCTTTTCGATGCGGTTGATGGCCGACTGGCTCGTGCCAAGTGCTGCGGCGAGCTCGGCTTGTGTCATACCGCGCGCTTGGCGGGTTTCTTGGATGAGTGTTCCGATATTACGGAGATATTTTGCTGTTCCCATGCTTGTACGATATATCATCGGTGATATATTGTCAAACACAAGCATCTCGTGCTGCAAAAAGAAATACAGAGGTTAGGCTGCGAAGTTTTTCTAATAACTCCATCAGCTCCTTTCTGCTATTTCAACTAGCCGTGCGCAAGGCCTATATTTACTACACGAGCAAGTGCCTCGTCTCCACATCAGAGAGTAATATCAAAAGAGATGCGATAGCACGTCAATACTACTGGAGAAAAAAAGAGCTATCGCAAGCTAAAGACGCACGTAGTCAAGTACTGCAACTCCCCACATTGAGTAGCTGTGCTATACTACACATATGATCTGATGAAAAGTGCATAGCGAATCCTAAGATATAACCAACGAACAAGGAGTATTACCCATGCACGAAACAATTATTGCTACCCTTATCGCCCGTGAGCAGCAGCGCCAACGCGAAGGCTTGGAGCTCATCCCTAGCGAGAATTATGTCTCTGGTGATGTACTACGGGCGCTTGGGAGTGTCTTTACGAATAAATATAGCGAGGGTTACCCAGGCCGGCGTTACTATGGCGGGCAGCAGTATACCGACCAAGTAGAGCAGCTGGCAATCGACCGTGCCAAGCAACTTTTCCGGGCCGACCATGCTAATGTCCAGCCGCACAGTGGTGCTCAGGCGAATGAAGCAGTGTATTTTGCATGGTGTGAGCCAGGCGATACCATCCTCGCGATGGATCTAGGTCATGGTGGCCACCTGACGCATGGTGCACCTGTGACACATAGTGCTCGTGAGTATAATTTTGTTCGCTACAAAATGAAGGACGTGAGAACGGGCGAGATTGACTACGATGAGCTACATCGGATGGCGCAAGAACATCGACCAAAGATCATCCTGGCGGGCTTTAGTGCCTATCCGCGCCAGCTAGATTTTGCACGCTTTGCAGCGATCGGCCACGAGGTTGGTGCGTTGCTCATGGCCGATATGGCGCATGTCGCGGGGCTGATTGCTGGTGGAGTGGCGGAGAACCCCCTCGATTATGGCTTTCATGTTATGACGACAACGACGCACAAGACGCTGCGCGGGCCGCGTGGTGGGCTCATCGTTAGCAAAGGGGTAGCGAGTAACCCACTTAAGCGCCCAGCCAAGACTCTCGAGAATATTCCGACACTCATCGATCGAGCGGTCTTTCCTGGTATTCAGGGTGGGCCACATATGCATACGATTGCCGCCAAGGCAGTGGCTTTTGGTGAGGCGCTCCAACCAGCTTTTCGTGCCTACGCTCAGCAGGTGGTGGCTAATGCCGCTATCTTAGCGCAGGAGCTGCAACAGCGCGGCTTTGTGTTCGTGACGGGTGGCACAAGCAACCATCTCATCTTGGCCGATGTCCACACGAGCTTTGGGATTGATGGCAAGACGGCGGAGATTGCGATGGATAAGATCGGCTTGACGCTTAACGCCAATGCTATCCCTGATGATCCACTGCCGCCATTTCGCCCTAGTGGTATTCGCCTAGGCACGCCAGCGGCAACAACGCGCGGCTTAGAGCCGCAGCATATGCCGCAGATTGCTGAGTGGATGCAGCAAGCCATCGACTACCGTGATGATGAGGTGAGGCTAGCAGAGCTCCGTACTGAGGTGGCACACTTCTTGGCGGATTTTCCGGTGCCGACGGAATAGACAGAAGGTTAGAGAGTTTGTCGCTGTCATTGATAATCGCGTCTCGCTGGGCGCAGTAGTATACATCCGCATATTTAAAACACCCGCTCTCTGGCGGGTGTTTTTGTTGATTGAGAGGATAAGCTTAGCAGCTGCCTCGGACGATATCCTCAGTCTTGTCGCCCTTCTTGTAGGTGATTTTTGCACCCTTACCACTACCACACTGGGTGTACAAGACAGGAGTGTCGTTGTTTGGTGTACCAGATGTGATGATCTTCTTCTTAAGGTCAGGATCGATCTTTGCTTCAGTTACTTTATCATCAACAAGATTGCTACTGACTTGCGCGGCTGTTGGGTATTCACCCTTCTGGCTGTTCCATGCCTCTACCTTGGTCGAGAGCTGCGATGCAGCGCCAGCGGCTGCAGAGTCACGAGCGCGTTGCTGGATGCCGTTGTAAGCGACGATGGTAATAGCCGCTAGGATGGCGATGATCACAATCACGATGAGAAGCTCGACAATTGTGAAACCGCGCAGGTTACGTTGAGTTTTTGTTGTCATACAGAGTTACCCCTCCTTGTTACTGATTATATTACGATCATACTACGAACATTTATTAAACACAAGCTTTTTGATCACAGATATATGAGAATAATTTTCAGAGATAGCGTGCGCGCTAGTATAGGCTAAATTGTGTATAATGGCGCGCCAGTATAGCTAGAATACCTGAGCTACACGCTACCTATTATTCTTTTGATTTGGCTAATTATTAATTCGCCGAGCCTGCATCGACCCCCGAGCATGAATGGTCTGGCCAGTACTGAGAGCAGCGATATCTACTGCAGCAGAGACGACAGTGGTGCTATCATTTGGCGTGGTGCTGGCTGCTTGATTAAAGCCCGTTGCATAGCCAAAGCGAATACTCGATACATTGCTTGCGACGCGCGTGTCGAGCGCTTTGCAGTAGCCGCCAATGTAGTTGCAGGTGCTCTGCTGCCAGGGTTGGCCACACATCGTGTTGTTGCTGGGGTTGGTAGCATTGAATTCGTATTGGCTTGGCACGATAGTTCGCCGCCAAAGGGTAGTACCTTGCACAAAGTAGACAATCTTGATGGTAAGTGGGTTATTTGTGCGGTAGAGTTTGGCGGCTAGGTCAGCTTGAGTGCGACAGGGACTGGCTTGGCTATTGAGGTAGATAAGCTCGCGCTGAGGGTCTGAGGGGTTGCGGTCGGTGGCGTATTGGGTAAGGATCAAGACATTATCACCTGCGAAGTGCTGTGCCCAGTTGGCTGCGACGGCTTTGCTCTCGACTTTTGTTGCCAGGCGGACGTCCTGCTCGATTTGGTCAAGTGCATCTTCCATAGTGTACGTCAGTGAGCCACGCTGGTTGGAAATAACAATCGAGCTCAGCAGCCCCACCAAGGCAGCGACCAATACGCCAACTACCACGACAATAATCGGGATCACTACTAGCATCTCCACTACAGTGAAGCCACGCTCTTGTCGCCGCGCAGCGTAGATGCGGCGGATGAGCTGTTGCATTCGCTCTCGTATATTAGTGACTACTGAGAATCGCATGGCGAACCTCCGATTGGCTAGAGCCTTGCCCGTAGCGCACCGTCACCGATACACGGCTTATCTGTGGCGCGGTAGTGCTATAGGGGCAATCAACGATGATGGTGGCACTAATGGGCTGAGGCAAGCCATCAGTATCCAGTGAGTGGTCAGTCGTGAGATTGCGATTGGCCGCGCGGTTTGTGCACGGCGTTGGTGTGCCATCGCCAACTTCGCGGCGGAGCAGCTCATACCCCACAATGCTCGCCTTGGCATCGCGATTGGCCTCTGTGGCGCCCTGGATCGTCACAATGTAGAGCTGGTAGAGCGTCCCAACAAAGAGCACGCCCAGTACCATTGTTACCAACATCTCTACCAGAGTAAAGCCAGCGTCTGGACTATGCTTCATTGGTGGTTGCTCGTGATGGTTATCGTTACTGTTGGTGCGCGTTCTAGCCGGTAGTAGAGGAAGAAGCGGCTACACTCTTGACTGGTGGTGACGCAGAGCGAACCATCGCGGGCGCGTGGCTCGTAGACGAAGCGGTCAATCGATGCACTATCTTTGCTAATACCATTGCTTGGCGACTGGACAAAGAGCGCTTGCTGACCACTGCGTGATGGGTATTGATAGCTATCCTCAGATAGTCCAGGGAGGATATGGCGAATTGCCGTGCCATTAAGTGAAGTCAAAAACTGCTCGGCCGACGGATAGCGGTGCCCCTGCTCACCCGACGTGCCAGTCGCATCCCCGTTGTAGAAAGACTCAAGGCTGCGTGCTACTGTCTCAACAGTGGTTGTGCGAGCAGTGTCGCGCGAAGAACGCTGCGTATTATTGAGCGTCACCACACCCAGCACCAGCAGCACCAGCATGATTGCCAGCACAATAATAATTTCCACGATTGTATACCCGCGTCGTACCCTCATGCAATTAGCATAAGGGTTTTGAGGTAAAAGTGCAAGAGGTGAGAAGTCGAATCGAGGTGATTATGGCTTGCTTTGCTTCGACTACGCCCCATATGCGCTCCATAGGTTATCAAATAGGGGAGCAATAAGAAAAGAATTCTCTAGTAGGACGAAATGAACTTCGTGCTCGTCCGATAGGAAAGAAGATATAAAGCCGGCCGAGAATAAGCAAAAAGTAGTGAGATATAGATACTCAAAAATATATAGTCAATTTTACTTTCTTGACTATGTATGTAACGCAAAAATTATTGATGAACAAGGGTAAAAAGACAAAGATATCTACAGGTACTGTATGTTATTTGACTCGTCACGCCGCTGGCATTTCTAGCGGTTCTTGCACAATGGTGATGCCAAATTTTTCCTCCACTGAGCGAATAATTTCCTCACGAGCGATAGCAAGATCGCGGTAGCTGGTAGCCGATTGATTAATGAGCACGACTGCATTCTTATCGTGTACCTTCATGCCGTGGAGAACGCTGCCTCTGAGCCCCGCTTGCTCAATGAGCCAGCCCGATGGCACCTTGACGCGCCCATCGGGCAGGGCATAGTGCGGCACCGTGGGGTAGCGCTGCTGGAGCTGAGCAAATACCTCGCTGGAAATAATCGCGTTTTTGAAGAACGATCCAGTATTGGGGAGCTTGGCAGGGTCGGGTAGCTTATTAGCGCGGATCATCATGACGGCCTGGCGAATGTCTTGCGGGGTAGGCTCTGCTATAGCGTGGGAGGTGAGATAATCTTGAACGGCTTGGTAGAAGGGTGGCTGTGGTAAACCCTTGCGCAGGCGGAGCGTTATGCTTGTGATGATATATCGCCCCATCTCGCGGTCCCGGAAAATGCTGTGCCGGTACGAAAACTCGCAGTCGGCGGCGCTCAGCACCACAAATCGCTCTTGCTGGCGATCATATGCCTCGAGCGAGACGAGTGTGTCGGCAATCTCCTGCCCATATGCACCAACATTCTGCACTGGCGCAGCGCCTGCTGTACCTGGGATAGCCGATAGCGCCTCAATGCCACTCAGGCCACTAGCTACTGTCTTGGCCACAACAGTATCGAGAACTTCTCCTGCACCAACAGTAATCGTCGTCGACTCATCATCCTCAGCAATGACCGAGAAGCCTGGAATACGGTTGCGCGCCACAATACCAGCAAAGCCGCTGTCTTGGGCTAGAGTGTTGCTCCCGCCACCAAGAACAAAGAGTTCAGCCTGCTGTTGGCGGGCCATCGTGCACGCCGCCACGACATCATCGTTGGTATAGAGGTCGACCATAGTATGGGCGTTGCCGCCAAGCTGCATCGTCAAATATGGTTTGAGTGAAACGTCAGTACGAATATCCATAGGTATAATATATCACTCATGATATATATCTGCAAGGTGTGTCGACCTGAGCCTAGATAATATCAAGGTTACACCACACTAGGCGAGGATATACCGCAAGCACATGCATACAGTACAGATGTTTAGGTATTAATAATAACAAGCCTGCGAGTACTGCTGACTCTTATGGAGTCTAATGCTACTCTTCTCTCGACTCAATCGTTGCCTGTGCCGCTTGGATAACGTGGTCGATCATTACGGCGATAGTGAGAGGGCCAACGCCGCCTTTTTCTGGGGTGAGAGTGACATCACTGCGCTCGCGCACGCTTGGATCAACATCGCCAACGATAACACCGCCTTCGCTTGCTGTGCCAGCATCGACGACCACTGCACCTGTTTTGACCATATCCGCTGTAATGAGATGGGGCTGGCCAGTAGCTGTGACGATGACGTCACTTGCAGCGATGATCTCTGTGGTATTAGGCGTTTGGCGGTCGCACACTGTTACCGTCAAGCCACGGTCGCGCCACAGCCGCTCCAGTGGTGCGCCTACTAACCGCCCTCGCCCGATGATGGCGAGCTGCTTATTATCGAGGCTAATGTTGTAGCCCGCTAGTAGCCAATCGATTGCTTGCGCTGTTGCTGGCGTATAGGTAGCTTGTGGGCCACTCAACCCATCGACGTCCTTGGCGGCAGAGATGCGCTGCACGATGGCATCTGTTTGTGATGGGTCGTTGAGCGGCAATTGGACAATAATACCATGGATGTGGGGGTCGTTGTTTGCTCGGTCGATCACGCCCGGCATATCTGTCTCGGCGGTTGGCGCTACCTCTGTCTCAACGAGGATATCAGCAGCATAGGCTTGCTTGTAGCGCACGTAGGCATTGATTGGCCCCGATGCGTTAAGCGGAGTGATAATGAGCAGCTTGGGGGTGATGCCATGCGCTTGGCGTAGGTGGCGTACTTGGCGGGCTTGGCGCTGCTTGATGAAACTTGCGAGCTCGCGGCCGTTGAGTGATGAAGTAGGCATAAGGCGTAATCCTTTCGTAAATATATGGTTAACACTAGTGATAGGTATCTCTATAGCAAACAGTCCTCTGGCAATACCGAGGACTACATACTATGGAGGGCCAGGAGGGGCTCGAACCCTCGACACCCTGCTTAAGAGGCAGGTGCTCTAACCAGCTGAGCTACTGGCCCATGTTGTGTCTGCACTACCCGTGCAAAGCCTTTTTACTATAGCGGATAGCCTGGGGTTCTGTCAAGAGGCGGCGAGGTGAATTAAAAGGCTCTCTTATTGCACTGCTCGCGCTTGCTTGTCTTTTTGCCAAAAACGCATTACCATGGAGCGAGAGAGTTTAATCGGGAGAATAGCAATGGCAAACGAACAACCTACAGCACAACCAACACCATCAACTGAGGCAGCACCGCACACAGCTCCAGCTGCCAGCCAACCAGCAGTACCATCCGCTGCGCCTGCGCCGGTTGATACTTCACCGCGCAACTACTTGGCGGTTGTCGCTCTCGCTGCGTTTATGGGGCAGTACGGCTTGGCTCGTTGGTATCGTGGTGATGAGCTGGGCAAGATCCGCTTTTGGGTTGCAGTGGGCTGTACGGTAACATCGGTTGTGCCGTATGTTAATATCGTTTCACTGTTGGGGTTGTTTGTCCTATCTGTCTGGGGTATCGTCGACTTCTTCTTGCTGACGAATACCACAGCAGATGCAAACGGCACGCCATATGTTGCGACCGAGCGCGACAAAACGTGGGCGCAGGGGCTTAAGATCGCCTATATTGTTGGCCTTGTCTTAGCAGCAGTGGCGATTGTTGTCTTCTTGATCTTGCTGGCGGCCGGGGTAATCATGTGGCAAACAACAAGCACAACGGGACCTATGCGGTCGTCAATGTACTACTAGTCGTTATTGTGTATGGCAGTAGTGCAGCAAAAAAAGGGGTCAGCAGTGTGCCAACCCCTTTTATATTGGTAAGTTGTAGCATAAATCATGCCATATAAATAAACCCAGAGCAACCTGGGTAATATTAGAACAAAGTTGGTACACCCGGCAGGATTCGAACCTGCGACCACTTGGTTCGAAGCCAAGTACTCTAATCCGCTGAGCTACGGGTGCGTGCTGCCTCTATTGTACCACCACTGGCGTGAGATACCAAACTGTCTGCCTGAGAAGACACTCTAGGGAGTGGCGAGACTGAGGGGTTGGATGGTATTATATAAAAATAAGAACGAGGAGTTTGGGATGTATAAAGAATACAAAATAGATTGGGCACAATTACGCGCAAGAAAAGATAGCAGCATCCTTCCCGCAGCAATCTGGCATGTACTCCATGCTCAATCAGAAGATACCAGCACAGATGAAGTGTACTGGACAATTGAGAACAATGCATTATTCAATCGCGAACTATATGAAGCAACCGAACCAGTCACGACTGTCATTACCCATGAAATACACGTCGGCAATTACACGACCATCGGTCTTCGTTATGGCCTCGATCTCCTCGTTGAAATCGCCTGCGGCTGGTCAGCACCATCAGAAAAAGAACGCGGCAATGCCGACCTAGCCGACCGCTGCCGAGAGAAGATCCGCGCCATCATGCCAGACCTCTACCGACTTGCCGAGACACATACTGACCAACGTGTCCTACAGGGGATAGTCGATCTGACGGACGAGCTCGAACCCAGCAAGCAGCAGCGAGCAAAAATACTGTCGATTGTGGAGCCAAAAGCTTACGATGAGCGACTTATTAGGATGGCTTTGCGAGATTTGAAAAGATCGTTGAGATGACTCTTAGATTGTGTAAGCAATAATTTGATATATCCTATAGTAATAGGCGCTAAAGAGAGTGGTATGGCCTGGGGTAGAGTCGCTCTCGTATTGTTAGTAGTTGATAAACAACCTACCCGTATATATTAGTAACGGCTATCCCACGCTCCGCCAAAGCCTCCTCCACTCGCTTAACGACTTGGCTGGGGGTGAGCTCGGCTTTGACGATATAGCTGTGGACGCCGAGGTGCTGGAGCTTTTTGGGTGCTTCTTCGTGACCAAGGTTGGTGAGGATGATAACAGGGATGGCCTTACCCCATGAGTAAGCGCGGATGTGCTCGAGTGTGTCGGCGCCATTGAGATGAGGCATTTGGAGGTCGAGAAGGATGATATCGGGGTGAGTTCGTTGCACGAGCATGATGCCGGCTTTGCCATCGCCTGCAACTTCCACCGCAAAGCCAGCCGCTTCGAACTTCATGCGGTACATTTGGCTGATGGTTTGGTCGTCTTCGATGATGGCAATTTTAACCATTTGCTTTATAATAGCAGGTGTAGCATGAAAATGGAACAAAATCACCCAAAATCAAGCACGGCGCCTATATCAGCTAAACCACTGGTAGCACTAGGTAGCGCGCTGGCCACTGCAACCGACTTTGCAGAGGTGGTAGCAGCGGTACGTACGGCGTTGGAGGCGGTTGCCCAGCCAGCCTGGTGCGGGGTGATGGTGACGGTGGATGGAGCGCCGCCGCTGATTGACTTGCCAGATGAATGCGTTACCTCTGTCGATGTACTCTTGCCACTGTGTGAAGAAGCAACGGCTCGCACAATGACCGCCATGCTACCCAAGCGCCACGCACTTCGTCGTTACGACATTGCTGTAGTGCTGCGGCTGGTGTGGCAGGGCAATCACTGTGGATATATCGTGCTGGGCCCGCCAGCTGAGCGAGCTACTTATACTACTGCGCAGCGAGCTACTCTTGCAATGATAGCCCAGCAATGCGCAGTGACGCTGATGGCGCAGCAGTGCCACAATACCACACAGCAATTCCAGCAGCAACTCACCCAAGCGGTAGACCACGCAACGCGCCAACTGCGCGCCTCTAACCGCCGCCTGCGTGAGCTTGATGCCGCGAAGGATGAGTTCGTCAGTATGGCGAGCCACCAGCTGCGTACACCGCTCACTAGTGTGAAGGGCTATATATCGATGGTGCTGGAGGGTGACGCTGGTGAGATTAATGCCATGCAGCGCACCTTCCTTACTGAGGCCTTTACGAGTAGCGAGCGAATGGTGCAGCTGATTGGCAACTTCCTCAATGTGTCGCGCATCCGCACTGGCAACTTCACAATCGACTTCCATCCAGGCGATGTTACCGCGCTGGTGGCAGAGAGCATTGAGTCTATTCAGCTCATCGCCGAGCGCCACCATTTGCGGGTGGACTATCGACCGCGTGGGGTTATCCCGCCTCTGCTAATCGATGAAAATAAGCTCCGGCAAGTCATCGTTAATTATATTGATAATGCTATTTACTACTCGCCTGGTGCTGATGTTATTACAGTGCGACTCTACCCCAAGGATGGCTGGGTGGTGTGCACGGTGCAAGATCATGGCATTGGGGTGCCGCAGGGCGAGCAGCGCAAGATCTTTACGAAATTCTTCCGGGCGCACAATGCCCAGCTGCAGCGGCCCGATGGCACGGGGATTGGGCTATTCTTGGCAAAGAAGATCGTGCAGGGGCACCATGGTGAGCTGATCTTTCATTCGCGGGAGGGGCAGGGGAGCACCTTTGGCTTCCGTCTGCCGATCGATCGCCTCACGCCGCGCTAGGGCACACCACCAAACGAAAATCACTCCCCGCACGGGAAGTGAAAATCGCACATCTCCTGGGCTGGGTAAGACGCCCAAGGAGTCCTCCTTTGCTTGGCACCTCTCGCACGGGTGCCAAACATGTAAAATTGCACAAGTATAGCCTATGGCAAACTCCCAGTAAATACAGTGTGGGTGCACCGTCGTTGGCTTGCTCTAGCTGTATCGCGTGCTGTTTGTGTTAGTTGTCTCCACCATGCAAGTGCATGACACGATCAGTTTAGCATCATGATTATGGCGTGTCAAGCCTTTTTTACAACATTATCGCTAGACAAGGGCCGATTTTTTTGCTATAGTGACTAGGCGGCCTCATCGTCTAGCGGTTAGGACACTGGGTTCTCATCCCAGCAACCCGGGTTCGATTCCCGGTGAGGTCACCATCAAGGATTTATCATCCATTCGGATACGGAACAGCTCGTTTACCTCTGGTAGCGAGCTGTTTTTGTGAGTTCCAAACTTTATTTCATCATAGGTTGGGACTTTATTGAAGATAGCGGCGAAAAAGGCGGCTTTTCGCAAGGGATTACAGAGGTCAAGTAGTAGCTCAGGGAGGTGTTCCAAAATATATTTGGTGTATTGCAAGACTTGGTCGAATTCAGCTTGTAGGTTGGGCTGATTGGCGATTTCTTTGTCTAGTTTTGCTAGCTCATTTTCGGCGCTAATAATATCCTCTTCCAAGTACGTAAGCGCCGTTTCGCTCGTGACAACGCGCATTCTGTCCACGGTCGCCCGAATCTGGTTTTGCAGGCTCTGGCGGTACTCTAGGCGCTGTTGGTTGGCTTCTAGTTGCTTTGCTTGGCGCTCGCGCCACAGTTCAGCAATAGCAGCGATAATATCATCAACGTACTCCGGCTTTACAGTAATAGTCCGCACAAAATCCTCGAGCGTCTTGTCGAATTCGGGCTTGGGTACGATCCGGCTATACATAGCCTGAAGTCTTTTAAGGGGCAGCGAATCGTCTCTGATAACGTTAGGCATTTATTGCGCGGAAGCTCACTAGTCAATACGAGCGGTATCCAGGATATTTACTCTGTGCGATGTGTACCGCAGGTGCACGGAGGTATACGTGAGGCTCTTGAGTATGCATCACATATAGCGAAGATTGAACTCAATAGCGTGACTGACAATCTGGTATTCATAAAAAACGAAGAAACAAACCTAGTAGAGGTTATGGCTGGCGGAAATTTTCACGGTGAGTCTGTTGGCATCGCTATGGACGCTCTAGCTATCGCAGTAAGCGAACTTGCAAATATCTCAGACAGAAGAATTGCCGCTCTACTTGATGATAGATTTAACAACGGTCTGCCTGCGTTCCTTAGGGTGACAGAAAAAATGAGAACAGGGCTAATGATTCTGCAGTATACTACAGCCTCACTAGTCTCAGAAAATAAAGTATTAGCCCATCCAGCGTCGGTTGGACTCTGTGCCAACATCTGCAACACCGAAGACTTTGTAGCTATGAGCTCGTCTCCGCCCGTAAGGTGGTCGACACATATTAG